>DASXZC010000189.1:0-12669 GCA_036502165.1 Bryobacteraceae bacterium | reverse complement strand
GACTGCTTTTTCACGAACGCCTTCATGGGTCTCTGCGAAGGAGCCGACAATAAGAAATACCATGGACGACGCAACCCAGACTTCCGAGCGGCGTGTTTGAGATTCTTACAAGCTCAGATCAGAATTCAGCGCCCTCGTTTTATCCTGACCCTCGGCGTGCACGTACCGCCGCTACTCGCTTGCGCCTCTTCCGATCTCACCGCCTGGAAAGGACGGTCAACCAAGCGGAGCTGCGATCCGAAATTACATCTGAAAGACCTCGACCGGGCGCCCATATTTCGCAACGCCAGAATTGATTTGGATGACGGATCGCTCCACACCGCCGCCATCACGGCGATCGCCCACCCCAGCGATCCTAGAAACGCTGAGAAGAGAGCGCCATTCGGATTCGCTCCCGGAAAATCAGGAGAAATCGAATTGATCCGAGCAGGTTGGGAAGCGTCTATTTAGGCCCCTATTTCCCAAACAAACTATCCACAAACGTCTCCGGATCAAACGGCAATAAATCCTCCACCTTCTCCCCCACCCCCACATAGCGGATCGGCAAACTCAACTCCCGCGCTACCGCGACCACCACGCCGCCCTTCGCCGTCCCATCCAGCTTCGTCAGCACAATCCCCGTCACCCCGCTCGACGCCGTGAACTTCCTCGCTTGCTCCAGTCCATTCTGCCCCGTCGTCCCATCGAGCACCAACAGCACCTCGTGCGGAGCCTCCGGAATCACCCGCTGCGCCGTCCGCTTCATCTTCTCGAGCTCGAGCATCAAATTGTCTTTCGTATGCAGACGCCCCGCCGTGTCGACGATCACGTAATCGACCTTGCGAGCCTTCGCCGCCGTCAGCGCGTCGAACAGCACCGCGCTCGGATCCGCACCCTGCTTCTGCCGGATCACATCGATCCCCGTGCGCTCGCCCCAGACCTCCAATTGCTCGATCGCCGCCGCGCGGAACGTATCGGCCGCGCATAGCAGCACGGTGCGCCCTTCGCTCTTGTAGCGGCGCGCCAGCTTGCCGATCGTCGTCGTCTTCCCCGCCCCGTTCACGCCCACAACCATCACCACCGCGGGCGGCTCGGCGACCCGTGGAATCGGGCGCTCCACCGCTTGCAGCACCTCGAGCAGATGTTCGCGGATCAGCCCTTTGACCTCGCTCGCGTTCGCCACCAGCTTGCGGTCGACCCGCTGGCGGATCCGCTCTAGAATCTCGGTCGCGGTGCTGACTCCGATGTCCGCCGTTATGAGCGTATACTCGAGTTCGTCGAGCAGATCGGCGTCGATCTGCTTCTTGCCCGAGACCAGATCCTCGACCTTCTCGACCAGTCCGGCGCGCGTCTTCTGTATGCCCGCTTTCAGGCGATCGAGTAGGTTGGGCTCCGGAGGAGGCGCGGAACCAAATAGACTTTTGATCATGGTGGAGACTTAGAATTATTGTAGCCTGTGAAGCATGAGCAACCGCATTCCAGCCGCGCTCTTATTGTTGGTTGCGCCATTGCTGCCAGCCGCTGAAAACGGCCCCCTGCTCGCCCGCATCCGCGAGCGCGGACTCGCTGCCCTCGAAAGCCTCCCGAACTACGTCTGCATCGACTCGGTCGAACGCTCGCGCCGATTTCGCGGAGATCATGCGTTCCGCCTCCTCGACGGCGTTCGCGTCGAGCTCGCGCACGTCGATGGTGTCGATCGCTTCTCTCGCGTCGGCGAGGGCTCGCACTCCGACCGCAGCGCCGAATATGGACTCAGCTTTAAAGGCGATTTCGCGGACAATCGAGCGCTTATTTTCAAGAATCCGTGGACCACAATCCGCGCCGCCGGTCAGGAAACACTCGACAAACGTCCCACATGGAAGTTTGAATACGAAGTCCCTGTCGAACACGGCGGACTCTCCGCAAATGTCGACGGCATCTCGAACCGCATTCCCACGCGCGGCGCATTCTGGGCCGATCAGGAGACACTCGACGTCGTGCGCATCGACGTCGAAGGCTACGACATTCCTCCCGAACTGCGACTGCGCTCGATCGGCGCGCGAACAATCTATTGGAGAGTCCTCGGACTCGGGCCGATCGATGGTGTCCTGCTGGCGCGCAATTCCGAATTTATTCTGACCGAATCGGATGGAACAATCCGCAGAAATCAATCAGCATTTACGAGTTGCCGCGAATATCAGGCGCGCAGCCGGATCTTCTATGGATCTGAAGGATC
The DNA here is from genome assembly GCA_036502165.1 of Bryobacteraceae bacterium. Lineage (GTDB taxonomy): Bacteria > Acidobacteriota > Terriglobia > Bryobacterales > Bryobacteraceae > F-183. The sequence continues at coordinate 10,475 of DASXZC010000189.1, read as the reverse complement.
CGCGGCCGGCCCATCCGCGCCCGAACTTCCAGGGAACGTCGAATTGAAACTCACCCTCGACACGGCCATCGACCCAGGCAAGGCGTCAGTCGGAGATCCGATTCGCGCGCACGTCGCCGAGTCTTCCGGAACGATCCACAAAGGCGCCGACGTGACTGGCCATATCACGCGCATCATCCGCAGTCCTGGCGAAGTCCAAATCGGACTCGAATTTTCGGATCTCGAATACCGCTCCACCCGTGTGCCCTTCACCGCCCGCCTGATCGGCCTGCACAACGCCCCGAAAATCCGCAGCTTCGGTTACATCGAGGACGGCCCGTTCGTGCGCTACGACCCGCCCGGAACGGCGACGCTATATATCGCCGCGAATGATCCTCTATTGCACAAAGGTCTCATCACATATTGGCTCACAGAAGGAACGGACCACTAACCGGCGCCCGTCACTCCGACCGCAAGCACCCCGCCGGATCCACACTCGCCGCCCGCCACGCCGGCAGGAACGCCGCACCCAACGAGACGAGCATAAACGACACCGACAATCCAACCAACAGCCACGCCTCACCTCCCGCGCCGCCACGCACTGGCACGACCGTTCCAATCAATTGCCGCGCCCCCCAAGTTGCCAGCAGCCCGCCAACGAGTCCTGCCGCCAACATCCCACCAACTCGTTTATAAACGCGCCCGAAAATCCGCGACCGCGTCGCACCCACCGCCATCCGGATCCCGATCTCCCGCCGCGACAGTTCGACTTCATGGCTCACGAGTCCATACAGCCCGACCAACGCCAACAGCAGCGCAAGCACCGCGAAGCTCCCGAACAGCCAGTTCTCCAACCGCTCGAGCGTCAACGCGTCCGCGATCACATCAGTCATCGTCTTCGGAGCGCGGAACGGCAACGTCCGGTCCAGTTCCCCGAACGTCCTCCGCAAGTCCGGCACGATCGCCTCCGGATGATCGCCCTTCGTCCGTACCACAATATGCATCGACGCGATATATAGCGCCCGTAAATTCGCCGGAATTTGCGAAATTGGATAATCCATTTCCGCGAGCGGCGCCTGATAAACACTCTGTCGCACGTTGCTCGCCACGCCCACGATCACGACCTTGTCGCCGCCATCCGAGATCGCCTGCCCGATCGGATCGAGCCCCTGCGGAATGTATCGCTCGACGAACTTCTCGTTCACCACCATCACCCGCTGCGACGTCGGTGTATCCAGCTTGTCATCAAGCAAACGCCCTCGCACCAGCCGGACGCCAAACGCCGGAAAATACCCGGCGGTCACCATACGAAATTCCGCCAGCCGCTCCTGATTCGGTGGTGGCGGCGGTTGCCCGACGATTTGAACATCGCTGTTCCATCCCCAGTTTTGGATCGGTACGATTTGGATCAACCCCGCCGCCTGCACGCCATGCATCGCGCGCACTTTCTCAAGCAGCGGCGTGTAGAAATCCGTCAGAACGTCGCGCGTCTCATAGGTTCCCGGCGACAAATCGATCTCCGCCGAAAGAATGTGCGACGGATCGAAACCGAAGTCGTTCGTCCGCAGCCGCAGCAACGCCGAGAAGACCAATCCGGATGTCACCAGCAGCGTCAACGCGAGCGACACTTGGACCGTCACGAACAACGCCCGCAGCCGGTTCTGCCCGCGATCGAACCCCGCCCGCTGCCCGCTCCGCAGCGACTCGGCCGCCGAAACGCGCGACAAACGCAGCGCCGGCCACAACCCCGCCGCCATGCTCGTCACGATCGAAACGGCCAGCGACGCGACCAGCACGGTGCCGTTCAACTCCACTTCCGCGCCCCGCCGCAGCGCCGCTGTCAGCAGCACCTGGATTGCCGTCAGCAGCCCGCCCGCCAGCACCACTCCTAGCACTCCGCCCACGACTGCGTACTCGATGTTCTCCCACAGCAGTTCGCCGATGATCCGCCTACGCGCCGCACCCAGCGCGCTGCGCACCGAGATTTCATGCTGCCGGCTCACGCCCTTCGCGATCAGCAATCCCGCCAGATTCACGCATCCAAGCGCAATGAGAGCCATCACCGCATACAGCAGCAACCGCAGCGCGCCGTCGGATCCCGCCACCGTGAACGTTGCCAGATCGATGAGCCGCACACGCCGATTTTTCTCACCCGGATGCACCTCGCCGAAATGTTGGAACATCCCGTTGAACCGCTGCTGCGCATCCTCGCGCTTCACCCCCGGAGCCAGCTTCGCAATCGTCGGCAGCCAATGATTCCCCCTGCCCGTTCGCTGGTTCGGAGTCATCGTCAGAGGGAAATAAATCGCGTTCGATTCACTGATCGGGAACCGGAACCCCGGCGGCATCACGCCGACAACTTCATAAGGATGCCCGTCGAGCTTGATCTTCTCCCCAATCGCATTCGCGCGCGATCCCATCGTCGTCCGCCAAACCTCATTGCTCAGGACGACGACGTAGTTCCGCCCCTCGTCCTCGGAGCCCTTTTCAAACGCCCGCCCCAGCATCGGCTGCACGCCGAATATATCAAAGAAATTGTCGCTGACCGCAACCGAATCGAGCGAAATTGCAGACCCGCCAATTTCCGCATTTACGCTCTTAAAATTGTTATATCCGGCAACCGTCGCAAACGAAGCCGCTTCACGGCGCCAGTCATTGAACTCCGGATAGGAAGCCGGCTGCTGATACCCCTGCGGCGAAATCGTCCGCAGCGCGAAGATGCGGTCGGCTTCCTTGTACGGCAGCGGACGTATAAAAACCGCATCAAGGACGCTGAACACGGTCGTACTGAGAGCGACGGTCAAAGCGAGCGTGCCGACGACCGTCATCGTGAACCCCGGCGCCCCGCCGAATCTCCTGAAGATGTTGGAGGTCATGCGGTACTATACGGTCGATGTAGGTCCAGGTTTGCAAGTTGGATCAAAAAATTCCGGCAAACGATTGTATCCTGGTAGAAGATGATCACCGCCAGCATTCCCACGCGCGAACAACTTGAACAGATCGTCCGCGAACTGGCACCCGACGTCGTCCGCATCAGGTGCCAGGCTTCCCTCGACTGGTCTGGAGATTCGGCACTGTACTTCCGTGTCATCCTCTCTGACGACGCAAGCGCCCCGGCTCGCCTGTGGGGAGTCACGGAAAAAGTGAGGAGCACACTCTTTAGAGCTTTGGATCTTTCCGAATCAGATCCCATTCCCTATTTTCGCTTTCGCAGCGACAGCGAGCAGGCGAAGATCAGGGAACAGTCTTGGGAGTAGCGCACGACCTGCTTCAGCAAGCGTTTCATCTGGCGTCCTATAACGCCCCGAGCCCAACCCAGTCCGACCTGAGGCGGGCCGTCTCGACGGCCTACTACGCCCTATTTCACCTCCTCGTCGAAGAGGGCGGTACGCGATGGCTTGGCGGTTCCCAATCCGCCCAAACGGGATTACAACGGGCCTTTGATCACGGAGCGATGAAACAGACCTCGGTCAGGTTCGCGGAAGCAATCTGGACCGATTGGCATGGCGCGCCTCAAGCCGTGCCTCCTGCACTGCGTCAGGTAGCCAAGCGCTTTGTAGATCTGCAGGAAGACCGCCACCTTGCCGACTACGATAACCACGAGCAGTGGACCGACACGGACGTACAGGCCGTCCTCCGGTCAGTCGAGCGAGCATTTCGCGATTGGGATTCGATTCGCACCGACCCGATCGCAGGCAATTATCTGCTCGCAATGATCCTCGGCAAGCGCCGCTGACTTGCAGCTAAGCCGCGCACTCTCCGCGGCCCAATTGCAACGAATACCGCTGCTCGTCACCCCAATTGTGATAAATCTCCGGGAACAACTCCGCGGCTTCGCCGGAACGTCTCGATCTTGTGCCGCAGCAGGTTTCGCCATCCTCAGGACTCGCCTGGAAACCGGGGTCCGGCCGCGCGGGCAGACTTTGGATCTGCAAGCATTCCCCGAGCCCAACTCAGTCCGTCCCGCGGCGAGCCGTCTCGACTGCATAGACCTCCTCCTCGAAGAGGGCGTCACGCGATGGCTTGGCGGTTCCCAAACCGCAGAGACGGGCTTACAACGTGCCTTTTGACCGACGGGGCGACGCCGAATCGGCGCTCCATTTCGGACGGAGCGCGGCCCCGGCCGCCGCGGCGCGGTGGCTTTGAGGACGCTCGAGAGCATCGCCACTCCTTGCCTCCGAACGGCTATTGGGATGTGTCGCCGCCCATTCAGAGCCGAGGACTTGATCATCGTCGTTCCCTGGCCTCCGACCGCGGTGAACCACATGAAGAAGAAATTCCGCGGCGATTTTGGGGGAACGCACGGAATCGAACGACGAAACTTCGCTCTCGATCGGCTTCCCATGCAGATAGGCAGGCTAAAACACCACTCCCGCACCGAACTTCGAACGGAATGAATGCGGCCAGGATTATGTTGACAATTCCCAAGCATTTCCGCGAAAGCGGCGGACCCGCTTCCACCGGATCGTATGCCACAGCACATCACGGAGCGGTGAAAAGACGTCAGTCGAGTTCAGGGGCGCAATCTGGACCGATTGGCATGGCGCGCCGCCTGCACTGCGTCAGGTAGCAACACCTCCAACTAAGCCGCGCACTCTCCGCGGCCCAGTTGCAGCGAGTACTGCTGCTCGTCGCCCCAGTCCTGATAGATCTCAGGGAACAACTCGGCCGGCTTCGCCAGGTCTGCCGTCAACTTGCGGAACGTCTCGACCTTGTGCCGCAGCACATACTCGCGGAACGTCTCGCCATCGGAATGATTCGCCTGGAAATGCCGGATAACCCGATCGACCGCCACCGGCACCAGCCGCGCGGGCAGACTCTGGATCTGCAAACCGAAGCGCATGATCCCTGTGTCGTCCATGCCGCCGCCGAGCAACATTAAATAATATGGCACTTCCCGCCCGTCGATTTTTCGCGCATTTCCGTAAAATCCGAAATCGCCGGTCCAGTGCTGGCCGCACGAATTCGGACATCCGCTGACATGCACCGCCAGCTTCCGGACTTCCGGATCCGTCTCCTTCACCAGCGCCTCCGACAGCGCCTCGCCCAGATTCATCGACTTCGTCAGCGCCAGATTGCAGGAATACGCGCCCGGGCACGTCATCACATCGTCGATCTGATGCGCCCGCACGCCCGCCAACCCAATCGCCTTCAACTTCGCATGCAGCCGCTTCAAGTTCGCGAGCGGAACATATGCGATCAACAGATTCTGCGTCATCGTCACGCGCAGCGCGCCGTCGCCAAACTCCTCGGCCGCGTCCGCCACTCCACGCATCTGCGTGGACGTCAAATTTCCCTGATCGACCCGCACCGTCGCGATCGCATAGCCCAGCTGCTTCTGCTCTTCGACTTCGGTTTCGAACCATTCGTCGAAGCCCGGCTCGGCCACGCGATGGTCGATCACCGGCGGCAGCGATACGGGGATCTGCCGGTTGGACTCGAATCCGCCGAATCCCTCAGGCACGATCTCCGGCGATGCAACGCCGCCATTCTTCAAAATGTCCTGATATTCCAGATCAATTGCGTCGCGCAGCCATTCAAATCCGCGCTCACGCAAGACGAATTTCAAACGCGCCTTGTTCTTGTTCCCGCGATTGCCGTACTTGCCAAACACGCGCACGACGCTCTCAATCCGATTGACGACCCGATCGTCCGGAAGAAATTCGTCAAGCAGCTTCGCCTCATTCGGCAGCGGCCCCAACCCTCCGCCCACTGTTACGCGGAACCCACGTTTCCCGTCGCGGATCACCGCGCGGAAACCGAGGTCGTTGATGCTGGTCGCAATCGAATCCGCATCCGTGCCCGCGAACCCGATCTTAAACTTGCGAGGCAGATTGTCGGCAATCGGCTGGTGCAGAAACGCGAACGCCGCCCGTTGCGCATAAGGGTTCACGTCGAACGGCTCGCCATTCACGAGCCCGGTATACGGGCACGCCGTAATATTGCGGATCGTGTTGTAGCACGCCTCGCGAGTCGTCAGACGCGTATCAGCCAACAGGTGCAAGGCATCCGGAACGTCCTTGAGCGGCACGAAGTGGAACTGCATGTTCTGCCGCGTCGTGAGATGGCCCTTCGAGCCTGCGAATCGATCGGCCAACTCCGCCATTATCCGGAACTGCCGCGCCGTCGCGATCCCGCCCGGGATCTTCGTCCGGATCATGTGGACGCCCGCCTGCCGCTGCGTGTAAATCCCGCGGCGCAAACGGTGTGGACGGAACTGGTCGTCGGTCAGTTCGCCCCTTGTATATTGTTGAGATGCCGCGCGAAACGCCTCGATGTCCGCGCGGACAACGGCGTCATAGTCCGACTCGACCGTGTGCCTGTCAACTTGGTGCGTCATATTCCCTATCTAGATTAGCATGTTTCGAGTTATCGCCCAAACGCTAAAACCAGACGCCCCGCCGGACTCTTGTAGATCAGCACCAGATCCTTCAGCTTCTGCTTCCCATCGAGCGGAAAGTACAACAGGCCGGTCTCCCAGTCCTTGATTTGCCCTTCCTTCAGCTCTTTATCCTTGAGCGCCGCCAGCAGCTTGTTGTTCGGGCCGCCCTTCGCCTGCTCGACTTTGCCGGCCTCGACACCGAGCTGAGTCCCGCCGCCCGTCCCGACTCCCCCACCATTGCCGGGCATCTGCCGCGGCATTCCGCCATCCATCCCGCCCCACACTGGACCGTTTGAAACCTGATTGATTCCGTACGTCGACGTCGTGCCCGGCTTCAAATGGATCGTGGAACTCGACGCGATCTGCTCCGGAGTATACGGCGGCGACTTCTGCCCGTCGTGGTACGACAGCAGTTCGAAGTCGTCGGTGTTCAGCTTCAGCGTCTCATTCCCGCGCGGCTTGATCGAGACCTTCACGGCGACCACTCCGGGAGGAACGTCGCCGCCCACAGCGGCATGCACCTCATCGAGCATCAGATAAATGTCGGCCTTCATCTCGACCCATTCATCGCCCGCTTCGCCGATCGGAGTACTCTTCTTATTCCCCGCGTGCAGCGCCACCGCTAGCGTCGCTCCGCAGGCGAGCCACTTCAGGTATTGTGCAGACATTCGGCAATCTCCTTTTCCGGGATGGCCCCTTCTTTGATCAGGCGCCAATACGGCTCCGTAATATCCACTGTCGTACTTCCCGCGGACGTACACAAGCCCCCGTCGAGCACGAGATCGACCCGTCCGTCCATGGCGCCAAAAACTTCGATTCCCGAACGCGCAGTAGGCATGCCGGATAAATTCGCGCTCGTGCCAATGAGAGGCTGCCCGAGCTTCTCGACGAGCGCCACCGCCGTCTTCGAATCCGGCACGCGCACCGCCAGCCGCCCTGTATTTCCCGTCACCCGCAGCGGCACGCGCGCCGATGCCGGAACGATCAAAGTAAGCGGCCCCGGCCAGAATTTCCGGCCCAGCAGGAAGAACCGGCTCGACCGCTCCTTAAGCAGATCCTCAGCCATCATCATGTCCGAAACCAGCAGCGGCAGCGAACGGTGCGTCTCCCGCCCCTTCGCCGCGAACACCTTCCCGACCGCGTGCAAATTCAGCGGATCCCCGATCAGCGCATACAACGCATCTGTCGGAATCGCCACCAGCCCACCCTTCCGGATGACATCGGCCGCGCGCGCGATGGCTTCCTTTGAAGGATCGTCCTGCTTGATTTCGACTAAATCCGTAGCCATTATGATTGTTGGCCGCCGCCGATCGCCCCGGCAACTTGAATCGCCATATCGTACCTGCCGAACGGAGCGCTCAACTGCACGCCCGCCACCATCGGCTTCGACCGCACGACCATTTCCTGGGCGATCGCCACGCCCTCGGCACGTGCCTTCTCAGCACTATCGGCGGTTCGCATGCGTTCCATGAAAGGCTCGGGCACAGGCACGCGCAGTTCGTTGACCATGAACTCCGCATTGCGGTAGCTGGTCAACGGCCAGATCCCCGCGATGATCGGGATTTTGCAGTGTTCCGTCCGGCGTATGAACTGCTCGAGCAGGTTCAAATCGAAGACCGGCTGCGTCACGACGTACTCCGCCCCGGCGAGGACTTTCCATTCGAACCGCCTGATCTCCTCATCGAGATTCAACGCCCCCGGATTCGCGCCCACGCCCAACAGCAGCGCCGTCTGCGATCCGATTGGATTGCCCCCGATATCGAGCCCCTGGTTCAGATTCGTGACGATATTCGCGAGCCCGATCGCGTCGACGTCGAACACCGCCGTCGCCCCCGGATACGTCCCCATCCGCGGAGGATCCCCAGTGATGCAAATCAGGTTCCGCACGCCGACCGCATGCGCCCCGAGCAATTCGGATTGAATTCCTAAAATATTCCGGTCGCGGCAAGCAAAATGCAACACGGCCTCAATGCCCGCCTGCTGCTGGATCAACCCGCACGTGACCTGCGCACTCAACCGCGCGCTCGCCCGTGGACCATCCGGGACATTGATGCAATCGATCCCGGCCGCCGCGCACAGCCGCGCGCCCTCGATCTCCCTCGAAGCATCCACACCTCGCGGAGGCAGGATCTCGACAAAAGAAACGAACTCCTTCGCGGCCAGCTTCGCACCCAACTTCGACTTCGAGGCGACCGGAACCTTCGCCAGTGCCTTCGGCTTCGGTTTCGGAGCCTCGACCACCACCGTCGCCGCCGCATGGCTCGGCTGCAACGACCGCACCTCGCCGCGGATCTCCTTAATATGTTCCGGAGTCGTTCCGCAGCAGCCGCCGATGATCTTGACGCCCGCCCACAGGAATCGCCGCGCGTATTGCGACATGTACTCCGGCGAGCACAAATAGATTTTGCGTCCTTCGACCGTCGCCGGCATGCCCGCGTTCGGCATGACGCTCAGAGGCTTGCGAGTCAACTTCGACATCTGCTCGACCGTATCGAGCATCGCCTTCGGCCCGACCGAGCAATTCAATCCGATCACTTCGCACGGCAATTCATCAAGCACCCGCGTGTACGTCTCGACATCGGTACCGCGCATCGTGCCATCGTCGTCGATCGTCACATGCGCGACGATCACCATCTCGCCACCCGCCGCCTCGCGCGCCGCAGTGATCGCCTCGCGCAGTTCGTTCAGATCGTAAAACGTCTCAAAGACCAGTAAATCGATGCCCGCGCCGATCAGCGTCTCGACCTGTTCCCGGTAAATCTCGCGCGCCTCCGCGAACGAAATCTTCCCCAGCGGCTCGATCCGCACGCCCAGCGGACCCACCGCGCCTGCGACATACGCCTGATCGCCCGCCGCCTCGCGCGCAAGCCGCACCCCGGCCTCGTTGATGTCCTTCAGCTTCTCGACCAGCCCGAACGCCGCGAGCCGCGCCCGATTCGCCCCGAATGTATTCGACTCGAGGATCTCCGCGCCTGCCTTGACGTATTCCTGGTGGATCTCCTTTACCATCTGCGGAGCCGTGACGTTCAACTCGTCAAAGCACCGGTTGATGAACACACCTTTCGCATACAGCATCGTGCCCATCGCCCCATCGGCGATCAGGACGCGGCGGCTCAGCTCCGCGCGGAGCTGACTGGCTTTTGAAAGCACTTGTGGATCATTAGAAATGAGCGTGCCCATGGGTTTGGGGTTTCCGGAACGGAAGGAGGCTTAATCCGATTCTACCCCAGCTAGCCTCAATGGTACTTCCGCAACACCGCCAATACCTTGCCCTGGATCTCCAACTGACTTTTATCGACATAAATCGGCTTCATTTCCGAGTTCGCCGGCTGCAGCCGCACCCGCCCGCCTTCGTCGTAATAACGCTTCAAAGTCGTTTCCGCGCCATCGACCAACGCGACGACGATCTCCCCATTCCGCACCGAATCCGTCCGCTCGATCAGGACGTAATCGCCCGAGCAGATATGATCCTCGACCATCGAATCGCCCCGAACTTCGAGCGCGAACGTCCCCTCATTGCCAGTAAAATCGGAGAATTTGAGGCTCGCATCGGTAGGGACGCTCTCGATCGGCGCGCCCGCCGCGATCCGCCCTAATAAAGGAATCTCCGCCGGCTCATACGATCCGCCACTTCTCTGCGGCGGAGCTTCCATCCGCTTCTGCTCCTGCAAGTACCGGTTTGTCACCTGCAGCGATCGGCTCTGGTTGTACGCCCGATTCAAATACTGCTTCGTCTCGAGCGACGAAATATGCTTGTGGACCGTTGCCACCGACGCTAGTTTCAGCCCGCCCGCCAGTTCCTCATAGCTGGGACTATAGCCATTCTCCCTCACGAATTCCGTGATGAACTCCATGACTTCTTTCTGGCGCTTGGTCAAGGGCATAGGTCGATCTCCACAATTACCTTTATAGGCGAAGAAAAGGAGAAATGCAAGAGGAATGTTATTGTTGAGTGAAGAATGTCCCTCGAATCCCTCCTCGATTCCCTACCAGCCTACGCGGATGACGTAAAACGGAACTGGCGCATGGCCGTCGTCCAGGCCGAGCTCACACCCCTGCAAATCTGGGGAACCGCCGTCGCCAGCGCAATCGCCGCGCGCAATCGCCAACTGCT
>DASXZC010000188.1:0-4272 GCA_036502165.1 Bryobacteraceae bacterium | reverse complement strand
ATCGGTGGTGTATTTGCCAGTGATTCCGGCGAAATCGAAGGTGGAGGCTCCGCTCGAGCTGTTGTTTCCGAAGCGCGGGACGCAGCAAAGTAACCAATTTCTGTTTTCGACGCGCTTCCCGTTTGGGTTCACCGAGCGGCGGATCGAGGTGGACGTCAAGCATGACATCCTGATTTATCCGTGCCTCGATCCGCATCCGGGATTCGATGATTTGCTCGAGAGTCTCGAGGGCGAGATCGAGAGTCATTTCCGGGGCATGGGCGACGATTTCTATTTGATCAGGCCCTATCAGGTTCAGGACAGTGCGCGGTTTGTCGACTGGAAAGCGAGCGCTCATACCGGCCAGTTGCAGGTGCGGGAGTTCGCTCGCAATCGGGACCGGGAAGTGGAACTGCTGCTCGATTTGAACGTTCCGGATGGGCTCGACGAGTGGTTCGAACATGCCGTCGATTGCGCGGCGTTTTTGTCTTGGCGGCTGGCGGCGGGAGGGATCCGCTTGGGATTGCGGACACAGGAAGAAGAGTTCCACGTGCCCGACGAAGCCAATGTTTACGCCATTTTGAAGTACCTGGCACTGGTCGAGCCTGTGTATACGAAGGCTCCGATCGTCGTGCCCGATCCAGGGCGGTTTCAAATCATTCTGTCGGCGCGGCCGGCGCGTTTCGAAGAGGCTGCCGAGGAAGATGGGATCCGCGTGCTGGGTCCGGATCAGTTGCCGTTGAGTTCCTAGAGCAACTGCCGTTGTTTGACTTCCTGATAGAGTCCGACTACTTGCGTTGCGACGGTCTCGGGGGAGAAGAGTGCCAATCGGACGCCTTTGCGGCGCATGGTGATTTCGAACTCACGGAGGGCTCGCCAGGCGAGGTGTCCGCCGAGCTTTCCATAGAGCTGCTCATCCGATTCGACCGGTGAGTTGCCGGAGAACAACTGCTCAACGCCGGGTGGCCGCAGCATTCCCGCCATCACCAAGTGCTGGCCCGTCAGAACTCGAACAGCCGCGGCGAAGTTCTCGGCTAAAACAGGATCGTTCAATTCTGTTAGAAACAGAATCAATGCGCGGCGTCGCAGCTTTACTCGGAGGAACGTCGCAACTTCATCGAATCCGGGCGTCACGATTTTCGGATGCAGCTGATACAAGGCATCGCGGCAGACGGCGAAATGGCTCTTTCCGGTGCGTGCGCGGACGAAGGCTTCGATGCGATCGCTGAACGCGGCGAGACCGAAGAGATCGCCGCGGCGCTCGGCTGCGGCACCGAGAACGAGAGCGGCATTGACGTAGCGTTCGAGGACGACCTCAGAGCCGACCTTGCGCGCGGAGAGCCGCGACGCATCGAGGATCACATAGATTTCCTGAGTGCGTTCGAGCTGATAGACCTTCGTGATCGGCTTGCCTCGGCGAGCGGTCGCCTTCCAATGGATCTCGTCGAAATCGTCGCCGGGCAAGTATTCGCGGAGCTTTTCGAATTCCCTGCCCTTGCCGATTTGCCTCATTTGCGATTGCCCCTGCGCGCCTAAGCGGATGCCGGCCAAGGAGTCGGAATCGCGTAGGTTCGGATACACGCGAACTTCGCATGCGGTTGCGAGCTTGCGGCGGACGAGCCAGAGTCCGAGGCGGGACGAGCCTTCAATATGCGCGGCGTCAATCTTAAAACTGCCGCGACGGTGGGGTGTGAACTTCCATTCGACCGCCGACCATCCTCCGGCGGCGGCGAGCACGAATCGATCTTCCCCTTGCGTTGCGAATGATTCCGGAAAGGGGATGGCCATCCGAAGCGTCGTTGCAGAAGTGAGGCGATTGTCGATTCGAACTTCGATGGACGTGTCGCGGTCGCGGTACGTTCGCACGAGATCGGGGAGTTCGATATCCAGATGAGCGAGGTCCGGCGAGAGTTGTGAGTCGATGATCGCCAACAGCACGAGAGCCGCGCCGGCGAGCCAAAACGCCCAGGCGAAAGCGGGCACCAAGGCTCCCGCGATCGCGAGGGGCACGCCGATCAAAGCGACGACCCAGAGCATTCGATTGGACGGAACCGTCATACAGGAACGGTCTGCGACTCCAGGATTTTTTGCACCACTTCACCGGCGGTCAGACCTTCCACTTCGTACTCAGGACGAACGATTAGACGGTGCTCGAGGACCGGGCGTGCCATCCCCTTGACATCGTCCGGAGTAACGAAATCGCGGGTCGCAAGCGCGGCATGGGCACGGCTGGCGGCGAGCAGAGATTGAGTGGCGCGAGGTCCACCGCCGACCAGCAGGCTCTCGTGCGTGCGTGTGCGGCGGACGAGATCGACCAGGTAGCCGAGTAGTTCGTCGCGCACGGCGACGTCCTCGATGGCTTCGCGCGCGCTGATGAGTTCTCCAGCATTTAAGACGGACTTCGCTTCACCGCGAGCGAGTGCGTTCTCTGGGGAGTCCGCGCCGAGCATGCGTTTCGCGAGTTCGAGTTCGCTGTCGCGCTCGGGGAACGTCATCGAGATCTTCAGCATGAAGCGATCTTTTTGCGCTTCCGGCAGCGGATAGGTTCCTTCGAACTCGATCGGATTTTGAGTCGCGAATACAGTGAACGACGCCGGCAGTTTGTGTGTGTCGCGATCGATGGTCACAACTCGCTCCTGCATCGCTTGCAACAAAGCGGACTGGGTCTTTGCGGGGGCGCGGTTGATTTCATCGGCGAGCAGGAAGCTCGTGAATACCGGACCTTGCACGAGCGTGAATTCGTTCCGCTGCAGGTTGAAGACGCTCGTGCCGGTGATGTCGGCGGGCATTAAGTCGGGTGTGAACTGGATGCGTCCGAAGTCGCAACCGAGCACTGCGGCTAGCGTGCGCGCGAGCAGCGTCTTCGCTACACCGGGGACGCCTTCGAGCAACGCGTGCTGTTGCGAGAGGATCACGATGAGCGACCGGTCGATCGCCTCATCTTGCCCGATGATGATCTTCGCCACTTCGGCGCGCGCTGCGTTCAGGACCTGATGAAGCCGCTCGAGTCTTTCCGTCATAGTTTCTCCGTGAGGATTGTTTGAATCTTTCTGTACAGCGCCGCCTGCTCACCTGGGCCAGCCGCTACGCCCGCGGCGAGTACTGCCTCTACGCGTTCCGCACGCTGATCGCTGACAGGACGGCCGAGAGCCCGCGTCTCCTTCCAACGATCGAGACATGCGCGAGCGAGCTGCGTACTGGGAACGCTCCGCTTCAAGAGGTTGACCAGGCCGGAGTGCGAATCGGCTCCGGCGGCGGCCTCGATGGATTGGGGCTCGGATGATTGCGGAAGCAGGCTCGACGAATTCTTCCATAGAAACAGGGCCGCGAGCAACAGCAGCACTGCGAATGCGCCGGTCAGGCGGTATCTTCTGATGAGCGTGCCGACGCTTCCGGTGTTCGCAACGCCGAGATGGCTTTCATCGAAAATGATTCGCGGCGCCGGTCCGGCGATCGTTTCGATCAATGAAACCGGGCGCGTGGAGCGCAAGCCTTCGTTGCTTAGCGGATAGCTGTTCGTCAGCAGCAGGATTTTTCCCTCGCCGAATCTATGTTCGACTAGCACAGCCTCATCTTTCTTATTGAGATCGCGGACGATCCAGCCGGATTTATCTTCTGGAACGAAGTACGCGTTCGATTGGCGAGGCAGGGATCCGGCCTCATCGATTTCGTTCTCGGTGCCGGTGTGCCACTCCACTTTCATATGCCAACGCTTCACGATCGCGGGGACGAAGTCCTGATGCGGACGCTTCCGGTTTGCAGTTGCGGAACGAGGCGGCACGGGAAGGAACGCGATCACCAATTGGCCACCTGCATTGACGATCGACTCGTAAAACTTCAGTTCCTGCTCGCTCCACGCGGATGCTTCGTTTACCTGCTCGCCCAACAGGAGGACGGTTCCTTCGATCCCTTTCAACTTTGGAAGAGCATCGAAATTGCGCTCGACACGGCGGTCGCCTAGGGCAGCCAGGCTTTCATATAACGCCTTCGTGCCTAGCGGATCGGATCGCAAAGACGAATACGCGGGATACGCTTCGCCTGATTCGAGCGGCAAGGTCGCGATCTTCATCAGCGCGATGAAAAACGCGGCGAGCAGGACGATCGAGAAGATGCCGGCGAATTTACCCGACACGGCGCTTGACCTCCTCGAAATCGGCCGTAAATTCGTTTATCGTCTGCTGGTCGACCGAGTGGCGCCCGTACCATCCTGACTCGAAAATACGCACGGCTTTTGAAAATGCGGGCGCTGCATCCGGCGTCGCGCGGGTGCGGCGTGTGAACTCCCGTCCAGAG
>DASXZC010000187.1:0-16306 GCA_036502165.1 Bryobacteraceae bacterium | reverse complement strand
ACTCGACTGGCGAGTATGAAGTGATTCTGCGCGATCAAACCAGCCATCGCCTGAGCAGAAGCTATCGCGAGCAGTTGCAGGCGCGCCTCAAGCGACTCTCAAAGACCTAACGCACCAATCCGCGAAGGATCAAATCGAGTTGCCCTTCGATCAGTTCTTCGCGTGGCACCCACGGGAATTGTTTGTCGTGGCCCATGCAAATGATGCCGCTCGTCATGCCGTGAATCGCAAGCCAGGTCGCCTGGGAGAGCATGTGAGCGTTCTCGTCACGAAAGATGCCTTCGTCGATTCCCTTCTGAATGCTCTGACACAAATAGCCGAATGTTCGGATGCCGGCTTCATCGGGTCCGCGCGTTTCAGAGACGGGATGGTCTGGGGGAAGTTCGGGCCAGGGCGTGAGGAACGTCACCATGTAATAAGACGGGTTCGCCAATCCGAAGTCGACGTAACAGCGAAGGCCTTTTTTGAGCATGGTGAGCGTGTCGGGCTCGGATTCCTGCAACTCCGCTAACTTCGCGGAAAGCTGATCGAACACTTCGACGCAGATGCTCGCGAGGATTTCGTACTTGTCCTGGAAGTAAAGGTAGATCGTCGACGGTGCGTATTCGATCTTCTCTGCGATCTTGCGGATCGACAGACCCTGATGGCCTTGCTCGACGACCAGTTGGCTGGCTGCATCGAGGATGCTCTGACGGAGAGCTTCTTTTTCGCGAAGGCGGCGTTCGGTGACTCCCATGCCTGGACTCAATATTCACACACTGACCAGTACGCAGTAAAGCGTTTGTCCAGTCAAAACACTCCGCGCGATTGCTTGGGGCGTTTTGATGCGAGGGTGAAGCGAGGCTCGGCCTCGATGCGGTTTTCGATCAGGGCTGCGACGTAGCGTCCCACAGCGGGGCCGTGTTTGAACCCATGGCCTGAGCCGCCGCCGGCGATCCAAATGTCCTCTTCTAATTGGTCGATCAGGAAGTCGCCGTTCCATGTGTTCTCGTAGCAGCACACGCGCGTTTCGACAATCGGCGAGTTGGCAAGGGCAGGGAAGCTTCGCGCTGCCATGGCTCGCGCGCGCTTAACCGCCGCAGGAGAAATGACGCGTGGATCGTGCTCCGGATCGATGGGCGGCCCGTGCTTGTCGACGCCAATTTTGAAACCGCGATTCTCGATGTCAGGCGTCGTATAACAACCACCTCCGAAATCGACCCACGCCGGCATCTGAGGAGCACAGAAGCGCGCGTCATTCGGCGGAATTCCGAAAAATACGATCTCTTGACGCGTCGGGAAAATGAGGGATCCGAGTTGCTTCGGGAAGAGCGTCGGAAGCCACGGGCCGCACGCGAAGATGTATCGCTTCGCTGGGATTTCCTTGCGAACCGTTTTCGGAGTGACCGCGACGCTTAACTGCGTCACGCAGAAACGCGTCGCGGCTGCGGAAGAAACGCATTGCACGGCCCGTCGCGCGAGCAGCACTCCGCTCGTCGGTTCGAATAGTCCGGTCGTGCCAGCGACGAAGCGGAACTGCGGATAGCGCTTCTTAAGCTCACCTGATTTCAAACGCTCATGTGGAATGTTGAGACGCGCGAGCGCTGCGGCGCTCTCGTCGACGTAAGCTTTTCCGATCGCGTCGGATGCCGTGAACAACGCTCCTGATTCGACGAACAGATTCTCGTTCTCAGTCTCCGTGAAGATCCGCTTCCATTGATCGAGTGACTCGCGCGACATGCGGGAGTAAATCGCGCTCGACCCGTAACTCATCCGAATGATCCGCGTCTCCCCGCCGGAACTGGCGCGCGCATTGCCTGAGCCATGAGCGTCTGCAAGCGCAACACTGAGCCCGCGCTCCGCGAGTGTGTAGGCGATCCAAGATCCGAAAGAACCGGCTCCAATGACAGCAACGTCGAAGTGGACCATCCTAGAGCGGCGCGTCCGGATTGATAATTGTGCGCCACATATGCGCGGTGGGACTGTTGTCGAAGCCGAGCCCTTCTTTGGGCTGCTTGAAATTACGTCCGATAATGTCGGTGAACTTCGCGGGATCGACAACGTGATGGGGATCGAACGAATACAGATCGTTCAGCGTGATCTGGCGCGCGGCCATGTACCATTTGTGATCGCGGCAGTATTTGTAAGCGGCTTCGATGTAGGGTGGCGGCGTGTAGTCGGTTCCAAAAATCAAATTGTAGAGCTGCGGATAATCGTAGCCAACCGAATGATCCGGATAGAAGCGGAGCGCCTGATGATAGCGGATCGCGAACGTGATCTTCTTCGATACATACGGCTCGAAGAGTTGCGCCGCCCACCACCCGTGATCGGCTTTCATGAGCGTTTGTGCGACGTCATGCAACAGGCACGCAAGCACGATGTCTTCAGGAAGTCCGGCGGCGAGGGCCTTGTCGGCACTCTGCAGCACATGGGTCGCGGGGGCGAAGCGGAGCTTGTAGAAATCGAGCAGAGTCGGTTGTGCGGGCATCGGCGCGAGGCGCGAAACGTTGGCGGGATCGCTCGGCAGGCGATTCCCAAACGGATTCGTGCCGCCCGATGAGAATAAGGTTCCGATCCCACGCCGCAGTGGACGCTTGTCGATCTGCTCATCCAACTCGGCGACTGTCATCGGCTTTGCTGGAGCGCCGAGCTTCCTGAAGATCGACATGTCCAACTCATCGGATAGATATCCCTCGAGCGCCTCTGCCTTCGCTTCAGAATCCATGCCTTGCACGGCGAGCGTTCCGCCGAGGGCTGCGATCACTTTCCGCCGGTCGATTTGCATTGACAAAGGTCCTCAAATTCTACGATACATGAACCATGAGCCTCGAACGATTTGTGGAAGCACAGGATGACGTTTATGAGGATGTCCTGAAGGAATTGCGATCGGCGCGAAAGCAATCGCATTGGATGTGGTTTGTTTTTCCTCAGATCAAAGGCCTGGGATTCAGCGGCATGTCGCAGCGGTATGCAATCGCATCAATTGAGGAAGCACAGGCTTACCTCGTGCATCCGATTCTAGGCCCTCGCCTTCGCGAATGCGTCGCCATTTTGAATCAAAGTGAGGGTCGCACGATCAGCCAGATTATGGGATCCCCGGACGACATCAAGCTGCGTTCGTGCCTGACGCTGTTCGCTCGCGCGACCGAAGACAACCAGGTATTTCTCGATGCGCTCGACAAGTTTTACGGCGGCGAGAAGGATCCCGAGACTTTGAAGCGGCTATAACCGGCGCGCGCAGATCGGATTGGCCGGACATGGATCGCACAGCGGAGCCGCCCGTTTGCAAAACGTCTGCCCGTGCTCGCGCAGCAGTTGGTGCGCGATGAGTTGCGCCTTGGCCGTCGACGGAACTTCCTGCGCAATCGCATCCTGAACGGATTTATAAGTTGCGCCATAGTTCTTCTGTTCACGCCCATAACCGAACCGCGTCAGCACACGCAGGCCGTTCGATTCGAGCGGCAACCCCTCAGCGGCTAAGCCGCAGAACAGCAGGATCTTCTCAGCGCCCGGATCGCCGATCGTTGGGAACTGCTTCAGCGCGCGCTTCGCTTTGTTCCACGGCCAGTGAAGAATCTGATTGAGGTCGCCCTGAAACTGCAGCTCGGTGATGCGCGCAATTTCACGCCATCGGAAGACTCGCGTCTCGGGCCGCATGCCCCCGCGCTTCGCAAGTTCGAGAAGCACCGCATCATCCGCATTGGCGATGGCTTGCGGAGTGAGTCCTACTTGTTTGCGCAGACTTTCGAAGACTTCGAGGCGCCGCTGCTCGGGCAACAGATAGACGCAGTTTTCCCACAATACGAATTCGAATGGTCCGCGTGCCGGAGGTTTGCCCTGCTCGCCGTGCTGTTTCCCGAGCGTCGCGAGCAGTTGTTTCAAATCCGGCATGCTAAATTATTCCTGCTTTGTCTACGCAGACTCTATCACTCGTTGAAGCGAGACGCATCGCGCTCGCGTCGCTTGGCTTTGCGCGCAAGCGTCCGGCGCGTCCTTCCGCGAAAGACATGAGCCGCGTGATTCGCGAGCTCGGGCTGCTGCAGATCGACTCGGTAAATGTACTGATTCCCGCGCATTATCTGGTCGTCTTTTCGCGCCTCGGCCCGTATGATCGCACGGTGCTCGACAAGCTGATTTATTCTTCCGGCCGATTCACTGAACGTTGGGCGCATGTCGCATCGATCGTTCCAGTGGAATCGTGGCCTCTCTTGCGGCATCGCATGGAGGAACATTCCGGACAGCCTTGGGGCCACGGCGAATTCGTCGAACAATATCCGCAGTATCTCGATTGGGTGCTCGAAGAGGTCCGCGTGCGAGGTCCTCTTTACGGTGAGGACTTGCCTCCGCCCGAGGGCGCTCCGAAGCGTCTCGAAGGCTCGTGGTACTCGAACGTCGGACGCGCCATGCTCGAGGCGCACTTCGCACGTGGACTACTCGCCGTGACGAAGCGCGGCGCGAATTTCGCTCGCGAATTCGATTTGACTGAACGTGTAATCGCAGTTGAGCATCTGACGCGCGTCGTGCCGAAGAAAGACGCTCAGCGGGAGTTAGTGCGCCAGGCCGCGACTGCGTACGGCATCGCAACTATAGCGGACTTAGCCGATTATTTTCGAATGACGCAGACCCACGTAAAGGCTTGCGTCGCGGACCTCATCGATGCAGGCGAGCTCGAACGAGTTAAGGTCGAAGGATGGGCCGAGGCCGCTTACCTGCACAGTTCCGCAAGGCTCCCCGCGAAACAGATTTCCGCCTCGGCGTTGTTGTCGCCGTTCGATCCTGTCGTCTGGTTCCGACGCCGCGCCGAGCGCCTGTTCGACTTCCACTATCGGATCGAGATTTACACGCCCGAGGCCAAGCGGAAGTTCGGCTACTACGTGCTGCCGTTCCTGTCAGGCGAGCGTCTGGCGGCCCGCGTCGATTTGAAAGCGGACCGCGCGAACAGCACGCTACGCGTCCAAGCCGCGCACCTCGAGGCGCACTCGCATCCGTTGGAATGCGCACCGCCACTCATGAACGAACTGCAGCAAGTCGCAAAATGGTTAGGACTTTCGAACGTCGAGATCGGACGAAGAGGGAAACTCGCGCCCGTGCTGCGTCGATTGTGAACCGTCAGCCAACAAGACCGCGGAACTTTGGCGCACCGTACCCAGGGAACACCGATGCGATCTGCTGATTGCCGAGATGCTTCACTGTCAGCTCCGCTAGCACGTCTCGGAAATCGGTGGTGACCTTCAAGTCCCGGCCCTCATACAACTGCTTCGAAGCGAGGCCCGGCCACTCGCCGCGGACCTTTCCTCCGCGGATATCGCCGCCCATCACGAACATCGCGTTGGCGTGGCCGTGATCGGTGCCGCGATCGCCGTTCTCTTTCGCCGTGCGGCCGAATTCGCTCATGGTCACTACCGTCACATCCGACATGCGATCGCCGAGATCCTGATAAAAGGCGGCCAAGGATTGGCCAAATTCCCCGAGCAGATTCGCGAGCGGCCCGAGCGTCGGTTTGGCGCCCACTTCGTTGACGTGCGTGTCCCATCCGCCCATGTCAGCGAAGGCGACTTCGAGTCCGACGTTACCTTTGATCAAGCGCGCGATCTGCCGCATGCTTTGGCCGAATTTGCCGTTCGGATAACGTGCGCCATTCGCCGGCTCATACGGGTTGCGCTCGATATCCTGAACGATGCGAACCGCATCGAACGTCTCACGGGCCGTGCCGTGCAGCACTTGATCGACCGTGCCCGCATACATATTTTCGAAGGTCGCCGCGGACACTTGATCCTTGACTTGGAAGTCCCCGAGATTCGAAATCGCGAGCGCGTCATTCGTGCCTCGCATCGTGCGCGACAGCGACGGCCCAAGGCTCACCGCCCGCAGCGGCGACTTCTTTCCGGACTCCGGCGGCAACGCGCGATTCAACCATCCATCGAGCGTCGCCTTGCGCCCGGGCGTGCCGGACTCCATATAATCCTGCGCGTCGAAATGCGAACGCGTCGGATCTGGCGAGCCAACTGCGTCGACAATCGCGAGCTTGCCGGAATCATAGATCGGCTTCAGCGGAGCGAGCGCCGGATGCAGTCCAAAAAATCCGTCGAGATCAATCGCGCATTCGCCCGCGGTGCGGCTGCCAGGAGCGGGAATCGCGATGCTCGGGCGAATCTCGTAATAGCGCTTCTCGCCGAACGGAACGACCATGTTCAACCCGTCGACTGCGCCGCGTTGAAAGATGGCGACGAGGATCTTCTTACGCGGGCTCGGCGCGTCAGAGGCGTAGAGGGCGCGGCCGAGCCACGCGGGCGCGGATCCGATGCCGACCATCGCCAGGGCCGAGTTCTTCAAGAATAATCTGCGGGAGTGCATGCTCGTTATCTCCTCTGAAATTCCGGCGATCCTAACAACAGACCTGCGACTAACGCCGGTTGCTTCTGCTGCTGCGATTCGAGTGTCTTGGTGATGGTTTCGCGCGTCGCCGCCGACAGCGGCGAGGGCAGCAATTGGGAAGCAATCGCCAGCGGATCTCCGTCCATCGAGCCCAGCCGTTCGGGCGCGATCGAAATCCCGGAGATCTTGCCTGCCGTCAATGCCAGAGCGAAGTTCATGCGGCCCAGCAGGGATGACGAATTCATCCACTCAGCATTCTTGCTCGGATAACCGGTCGGCTCGACCTTGCGATAGAGCGGCTCGCCGAGTTCGTTGAGGCGCTGGGCGATGACTACGGCGGAGTCCACGTTGGCATCGACCGCGCGCACCGCACTGACGGTCATTTCGAACGGCGTCTTGATCTTCGCCCGGAACGCGCCTTGCGAATAGAACTCCGGCGAGTTGATCATCGTTCTCATCACTTCGCGAATGTCCCCGCCGGTTGCCTGGAATGTACGCACCATTCGATCGAGCAGCGCTTGCGGAGGATCATCCGCCACGAACCGCATGGCGAGCTTGCGTGAGATGAAACGCGCCGTCGCTGGCTGCCGTGCCAGGATGTCGAGGACCTTCTCGCCATCGTCAATGCCGCCGCCCGCGGGGATCGTCACTCCCAACACAACCTTCGCTCCCTTGTCGTGGACGCGGTCGTTATAGAAGAAATCGCCCCCCTGCCGCGGCGCGCGAATCGTCCAACCAGTGAAGCAGCGTGCGACTTCGATAATGTCCTTCTGCGTGTACCCACCGTCGACGCCGAGCGTGTGCAGTTCGAGGAGTTCGCGGGCGTAGTTCTCATTGAGTCCGCGCTTGCGCTTCGCGTTCGGACGTCCCGTGTTCGCGGCGACGGATTCCCAATTGTCGAGGTAGAAGAGCATCGCAGGCGAGTGAGCGGTCGCTTCAAGCAGTCCACGGAATTTGCCGAAAATGTTTGGACGGATCGTGTCGCGCTCATACGACGTCACGAGCGTGCGGTCCGCGCCCTTGTCGATGAACACGTTGAAGTGGTTGAACCAGAAATCGGCCATCAGTTCAGCCAACTGGCGATTCGAGTAAATCGCGCGCAGCAGCTTCGCTTCGTTCAAATCGTAAGGGATCAATTGCTGCGGCGTCGTCAGTAGGACGATCTTCCGCTGCACATCGCTTGCGGCGATTGGCATCAGACTGCGGCGCATTCCAACAGGCATCGCGAGCAGTAACTGGTCGATCTGTTGCGGCGGCATCGACGCGAGCAGCGCGCGCTTCTCCTCAACCGTTCCCTTGCGAAGGGTCGCGATCTGATTCTGATCGATCACTCCGAGCAGAGCTTGACGCACGACGGCGGGATCGGGCTTTGCCATCGCCGGTTGAGTGCCCGCTGCTGGAGGCGTGCTGTCGGCTTGTGCCTTCTTGGCGTTGTACCTGTCGATCTGTAGCTGCACAGCCGCCTTCAACATCGGATCGCTCGGCAGTGCAAGTCCACCCTTCGACATCGCGCGGATCATCTGCGGCGGAGGATAGTGCTGCACCAGATCCAAATTGTTCATCTGCAGCGAAGCGAGCGGCCGCAGCTTCTCTTCAAGAATCGGATTCTCTGGAATGCGCTCCGGATGAAGCTGATCGTCGATCCAGCGGTCGAGGCCGTACTGGCGGATGCGCTCGAGCTCCCCGGGGTGCGCGCCAAACGACAGCCGCTCGACGGCATGCGTGAGACGCTGCTCTTTGTTGAGGGGAACCCGGAAGGTTTGCTCGGACGCGCTAACGTCCGGCCGTTTGGTGGCGGCCGGCAGTACGGCCAAGATCACTGCGACGAGGAAGGCAGACGCTCTTCTCATGCTATTGGGTTCCTACAATGGTGCGAACCCCTTTTCGCGGCCAAAGTTGCAGGCGCCGCTAACCGGACGAGCCGTCCTCAGGTTAAATAACGCTCACCTAAGGTATCCCCTGAGCTGCAGCCAATCCGCGAGCCGCGCCGGCCAAGTCGACAGGATCGCGTCAGTGGAACCCAATCCGAAGCCATGGCCGCCGCGCGCGTAAATGTGCAGTTCCGCGGGAACTCCGGCCTTTCTGAGCGCCATGTAGTACAGAATCGAATTCTCGGGAGGAACCGTCTTGTCGTCGTTCGCGTGAACCAGGAACGTCGGCGGAGTGTCTTTGGTGACCTGCAATTCGTTCGAAAGTGACTCGACCAGTTTAGGATCCGGATTGTCTCCCAGCAGATACTTTCGTGATCCCTCGTGAGTGTACGGCGTTGTGAACGAGATGACAGGATACGTCAGAATCGCGAAATCCGGCCGCGTTTCAGCGGTAAAGTGGGTCGACGCTGTTGAGGCGAGATGGCCGCCTGCGGAAAATCCCCAGACTCCGATGCGATCGGGCGCGATGCCGAACTCGTGCGCCCGTGTGCGAACAATGTGGATCGCCCGATGCGCATCATCGATCATCGCGGGATGATGGTACCTCGGACCCAGGCGGTACTTTACGACAAACGCCGCGACACCGAGGCTGTTCAGCCAATGCGCTATCTGTTCGCCTTCATGATCCATGGAGAGCTTGCGATAACCGCCGCCGGGAAAGACAACGACGCCAGTGGGAATGGCATTCGACTTCGGTATGTAGATTGTGATCGTCGGCTTGTCGAGATCTTCCGTACCGACCGCACCGGGCGCGCCATCCTTCCACAGCAGTTCAGTAGGCGGCGCATCGGGAGTCTGCGCGACCGCGATTGAAAGGCCCGCGCACAATGCGATGCTGAGCAGGTTACGAACGAGATTCATTGTTCGACTATACTGCAACGAGGAGCCCTCTCCGCGATGAAATTTTTCCTCTATGCCGTACTCGTGCTGATGCCTCTGATCGTCACGATTCCGGCGATGGCCGATGATCTTGAATCCCGCGTCAAAAACGGCTTCGCCGACAGTAACGGCGTCAAGATCCATTACGCCTCTTTGGGTGAAGGTCCGCTGATCGTAATGATCCACGGCTTTCCGGATTTCTGGTACACATGGCGTCATCAGATGGAGGCGTTGTCGGCGCACTATCAGTGCGTCGCCATCGACCAGCGCGGATTCAATTTGAGTGACAAGCCCAAGGGCGTCGAGAACTACGACATGCGCCTGCTGGTGGGCGATGTGATCGCAGTCATCAAGTCGCTCGGCCGCGACAAGGCAATCATCGTGGGGCATGACTGGGGTGGAATGGTCGCGTGGCAACTGGCCTTGAACGCTCCGCAATATGTGGATAAGCTGATCATCCTCAACCTTCCGCATCCTCGAGGACTGGCGCGCGAACTCGCCACCAATCCCGCGCAGCAGAAGGCGAGCCAATACGCGCGCGATTTCCAGAAGGAAGATTCGGCATCGCGCCTCACCGCTGAAGGACTGGCGTTCTGGGTGACCGATCCGGAAGCGAAGCCGAAATACATTGAGGCCTTCAAACGCTCGGATTTCGAAGCGATGATGAACTTCTACAAGCGGAACTATCCGCGCGAGCCGTACGAGATGCCGTCCGGTCCTGTGAAGAAACTCGAAGTGCCTCTTCTGATGTTTCATGGACTCAAGGATTGGGCACTCCTCTCCGGAGCGCTCAATAATACGTGGGATTGGCTTGATAAGGATATGACCCTGGTGACGATACCGGGCGCCGGACATTTCGTCCAGCAGGACGCGGCCGATCTTGTCACGCGTACGATGGTGATGTGGTTGGCCCGATAGAACGATGAAAACTCTTGCTTATTTATTCACTCTCGGCGTCGCCGTGGCGGCCCTAGCGGCGGCCCAACCGCAGTACGATTTGTTGATCAAGGGCGGCCACCTGATCGACCCTAAGAACAACATCGACGCCGTGCGCGACGTAGCGATCAAAGCCGGAAAGATCGCGGCCGTCGCGCCGTCGATCCCGTCGGCGCAAGCCTCGAGAACGATCGACGCTCGCGGACTCTACGTGACGCCGGGCATTGTCGACATGCACGTGCACGTTTACGCCGGCACCGGCGAGCGCGGCTCGTACGCCGGCGACCTGAGCGTCTATCCCGATGGCTTCACGTTCCGCAACGGCGTCACCACTGTCGTCGACGCGGGCTGTTCCGGCTGGCGCAACTTTGAGGACTTCGAAGATCGCGTCATCAAACGATCGCGCACGCGCGTACTGGCCATGCTCAACATCGTCGGCAGCGGCATGCGCGGCGGGAAATTCGAAAACAACCTCGAGGACATGGAAGCAAAGCCGACGGCAGAGATGGCGCTGAAGCATCCCGATATCGTCGTCGGCGTGAAGTGCGCCCATTACTCCGGCCCCGAATGGGCTCCTTATGAGCGAGCCGTTGAAGCAGGAACGATCGCGAAAATCCCCGTGATGATCGACTTCGGAGCGAACCGCAAAGAACGTCCGATTTACGACCTCACAACCAAGATCCTGCGGCCCGGCGACATCTACACGCACGTCTATTCCGGACTCCGCAACGAACAGAATCCGGATACCTTAGGCCCGAGCGCTGCGCTGATCGAGGGACGCAAGCGCGGCATCATCTTCGACGTCGGCCACGGCAACGGCAGTTTTCTATGGCGTGTGGCCGTGCCACTGGTGAAGGCCGGATTCCTTCCCGATTCGATTTCTACCGACCTCCACGTGTCGAGCATGAACACGAGTATGAAGGGAATGCTCAACGTGATGAGCAAAATGCTTGCGATCGGCGTGCCGCTCGACAAGGTGATTGCGGAATCCACCTGGAATCCGGCAAAGGAAATTCAACGTCAGGAATTGGGACAATTGTCCGTGGGTGCGATTGCGGACATCGCCGTGTTGCGGGTCGAAACGGGCAAATTCGGATTCGTCGATCATTTCGGCGCGCGGCTCGATGGGACCAAACGCCTCTTGGCGGAGCTCACGTTGAAAGATGGGCGAGTGATGTACGACCTCAACGGCCTGTCCCGCGATCGTTGGGATACGCTGCCGAAAAACTACGGAAATCAGGGCAATCCGCTCTGGGATGGATACGCCCGGCCCGCTGCGCCGCGGCCGAAACCGAAAGGGAACTAAATGTTTTTGAACAAGATCAAACAATCGCGCCGTGATTGGTTTCGGGCCGGCTCGCTGTTCGCGGCAGCCCAGATGGTGGGACGCAAAGTGATGGCTGCTCCTCTCGAACTGACCACGCGTTTGTACGAATCGATCGGCGTGCGCCCGGTGATCAACTCGCGTGGAACGTTCACAATCATCACCGGCTCGCAGACGCTGCCGGAAGTGAAGCACGCGATGGACGAAGCGTCCCGCCACTACGTCAACATGGACGAATTGATGGAGGGCGTCGGCCATCGCCTCGCCGAGATCTCCGGCGCGGAATGGGGCATCATCACGAACGGCTGCGCGGCTGGCATCGCGCACTGCACGGCTGCCGCGATCGCGGGATCGAACCCGGAACGGATGCAGCAGTTGCCGATCCTCACCGGCCTCAAGAACGAAGTGATCATTCCCAAGTACTCGCGCAACGTGTACGATCACGCGGTGCGCATGACCGGCGTCAAGATCATCGAGGTGAACGATCCTTCGGAGCTTGAGTCCGCCTTCAACGAGCGAACGGCGATGGTCTATATTCTCGGTGGACCCCACGACGATGGCCCGCTCGGCACTCGCGTGATTGCAGCCGTCGCGAAGCGCAAGGGCGTGCCGGTGATGGTCGACGCAGCGGCCGAAATTTTGACATTGAAGCCGAACGTCCATCTGGAGCGCGGCGCGAACGTCGTCGCGTACTCGGGCGGCAAGTGCATACGCGGTCCGCAGGCCGCGGGATTGCTGCTGGGCGACAAGTCGTGGCTCGAAGCGGCGTGGGCGAACAGCGCTCCGCATCATGCATTCGGACGCGCGTTGAAGGTCGGCAAGGAAGAGATCATGGGCATGCTCGCGGCGGTCGAGATGTGGCCCAAGCGCGATCACAAAGCCGAGTGGAAGGAATGGGAAGCACGCCTGAACTACATCGCCGATCGTGCACGCTCGGTGAACGGAGTGACCGCGGAAATCAAGGAGCCGAATGACGATTTGTCGAACCGGACTCCGCACCTCCAGATGACTTGGGATGGAGCGGCGCTTGGCATTACCGGTGCCGAGATGCGGCAGACGCTGCTCGACACCGATCCGCGCATCGTCGTCGCGGGCGGCTCGGGAACGCGCGGTGGAAAGGCGACGAGTACGCTCTCGATCGTTCCCTATCAAATGATGCCGGGCGAAGAAAAGATCGTCGGCGACCGAATTCACGCACTGTTCACGAAGCCTCCATCATTCGCCGCGCCCGAAGCCGTGGACGAACATCCGGGTGCGACATTGACGGGCGCGTGGATGGTCGAGATGGAATATCCACGCTCGTCCGCGACGCATAAGATCGACTTCGAGCAGGATGGCGGCAAGCTGAGTGGCATGCATCATGGCGAGTTTTTCTCAGGGAAACTGACCGGCCGCGTACTCGCTAAGACTGTCGAATTCCGCAGCGTTCATCGCGTCCACGGCACAACCATCAACTACGGATTCAAGGGTGCGATCGAAGGCGATCGCCTGGCCGGCACGGTCAATCTCGGCGAGTACGGAATGGCGAAGTTCACGGCGCATCGGGCCTGACGCGATGTATCTTTCACTCAACGGCGTTCCGATCGGCGGCAAGCTGAGCTGGGCCGAGTTCGCGCGGCTCGCGTCCCGCACGGGATTCATCGGCGTCGACGTGATGCTCGACGGGGCCATGGCGGACGGGGTCGCAAAGACGCGAGAGATGCTCGCGGATCTGAAACTAAAGCCGGCGTTCATCAATCTGCCCGTCGAATTCCGCAAGGACGACGCAGCCTTCAAAGCAAGCCTGCCCAAGCTCGAGGACGCCGCACCGTTCGCCTCCGCAATCGGTTGCCCGCGGATGATGACGTATCTGATGTCATCGAGTCCAGCGCCGAAAGATGAACTGCGGCGCATTTATAAAGCGAGGCTCGGCGAGTGCGCGCGGATCCTCGCGCGATCGCACTGCCGCCTCGGCCTCGAGTTTCTGGGGCCGCTCCACATCCGCCGTGCCTTTCCCAACGAGTTCATTTGGAAAATGAACGAAATGCTCGAATTCGCCAAAGAACTTGGGTCGAACGCCGGGCTGACACTCGATGCCTGGCACTGGTATCACGCGGGCGGAACGACGGACGACATCATCAAAGCCGGCAAGGATCGGATCGTCGTGGTGCACTTCGACGACTCGCCAAAGCTGCCTCCTGAGGAGATCCGCGATAACCAGCGTCTGCTGCCGGGCGAAGGCGTCATCGACCTGGTCGGATTTCTGCACGCGCTCGACAAGATCGGCTATCAGGATTCACTCAGCGTCGAAGTCTTCGGACGCGGGCTGAAAGAAATGCCGCCCGAAGAAGCGGCGCGCCTGTGTCTCGAATCCGGACGCGCGGTCCTGAAACGCGCAGGAATTGTGGAGCGCTAACCGCGTGTCGAATCTGTTTCCACGCTCCTCTGGAATCCTGTTGCATCCGACCTCGCTGCCCGGGCCGTATGGCATCGGCGATCTCGGCCCAGCAGCATATGAGTTCCTCGATTTTCTAAGAACCGGCGGACAAACGGTGTGGCAAATGCTGCCACTCGGCCCGACCGGCTATGGCGACTCACCGTATCAATGCTTCTCAGCATTCGCCGGCAATCCACTGCTGATTTCGCTCGAAGCGCTCGAGGAGGACGGCCTTCTCGGCGCGCGTGAACTCGAAGAAGCGAAGCTTCCGGATCGCGCGAACATCGACTTTCCCTCCGTGATCATCGCCAAGACTCGCGCTCTGCAAGCGGCCGCCGCTCGTTTCGCTCAACAACCACCGCCGCCCGAGTTCGACGAGTTCTGCCAGCGCCAACAATGGTGGCTCGACGACTACGTGCTGTTCATGGCCTTGAAAGAGGAATTCGGAATGGTCGCGTGGCCGTATTGGCCAGCAAAACTACGTGCGCGCGACGAGGCAGCGCTCGCGCAATTCCGCAACGCGCGCATCGAACGGATTAAGGCTCACACGTTCTTCCAATACGCGTTCTTCATGCAATGGCAGCGATTGCACGGCGAGGCGAAGAAGCGCGGGATCCGCTTGATGGGCGACATCCCAATTTATGCAGCCGGCGATTCGTCTGATGTATGGGCGCGGCCGAAGCTGTGGCTGTTGCGCGACGACGGGCACCCGGCGGAGATGGCAGGCGTTCCTCCGGATTATTTTTCCGCGACCGGCCAGCTGTGGGGAAATCCAATTTACGACTGGGGCGCCCACGCGGACACCGGCTACGCATGGTGGATCGAGCGTCTGCGCGCCACATTCCAACTCTTCGACCTCGTACGCCTCGACCATTTCCGCGGATTTCAGGCCTATTGGCAGGTGCCTTACGGCGAGACGACCGCGAGGAATGGCAAATGGATCACAGGTCCCGGCATGCAGCTCTTCGAAGTCGTCGAGCGCGAACTCGGAGCTCTGGCACTCGTCGCCGAGAATCTCGGCGTGATCACGCCAGAGGTCGAAGCGATCCGCCATCGCTTCCGGTTTCCCGGCATGGCGATTCTGCAGTTCGCGTTCGGCACCGATCCACAAGCGCCGGACTTCAAGCCGCACAATTATCCGCGTGAACTGGTCGCCTACTCCGGCACACACGACAACGACACGACCATCGGATGGTGGAGCTCAACGGGCGCCGGCGATTCGACCCGCACTGCCGACGACATCGCCAAGGAACGTGCGTTCGCTCTCGCTTATCTTGCGACCGACGGCGACGAGATGAATTGGACATTCATCCGCACGTTGATGGCGTCAGTCGCGAACACGGTCATCTTCCCCGTGCAGGACGTCCTCGGACTAGGCAGCGAAGCCCGCATGAATACGCCGGCGACGCTCGGACGGAATTGGATGTTCCGCCTCCTCCCTACGCAGATCGGTCCTCTTAGAGGGGCTGCAGAGCGGCTCCGGCAGTTTGCGCTCCAGTACGAACGCGTACCTCGTTGACGCGCAGCACCAGCAGCGCCGCGACAATCATGAAGCACCCGCCGGCGATGACGGCAGCTAGGCGATTGTTGTTGAGCATAAGCTGCATGATCTTTCCGAACGCAAGCGACGCGCAAATCTCCGGCAGCACGATGAAGAAGTTGAAAATCCCCATGTATACGCCGATTTTCGCTTCCGGCAGCGCACCAGCGAGCATCGCGTAAGGCATCGAGATCGTCGACGCCCAAGCAATCCCCACGCCGGTCATCGAGAGCAGCAGCAGTCTGTAATCGTGTATGAAAGCGACGCTGATTAAGCCAAGCGCGCCACACAGCAGGCACAGCATGTGCGTCCTCTTCTTGCCGAGCGACTCGGCGAGCGCGGGAAGAAACAGTGAGAATACAAAGCAAACCGCCGAGTACATGCCGAAGCACAAGCCCGCCCATTCGACGCCTTGTTGATAGAGTGGCGACTTCTCATCCGGCGCGCCGAAGACGTTGTGCGCCACCGCTACCGGAAAGTAGAGCCACATACAAAACAGCCCGAGCCACGTGAAAAGCTGCACCACCGCGAGGCGCCGCATTGTCTCAGGCATTGCCTTGATATCAGCGAGAATGCCCGCGATGGCGTTGTCTTTCTTCGACTGCTCGAGCTTCTTCATATCTTCCGGCGGATATTCGCGCGTGGTCAGAATCGTGTAGAGTACGGCTCCGAAGAACGCGGCGGCGCCGATGTAGAAACTCAATCGCACGGCAAGTGGAATCGTCCCCTCTGCTCGCGGACCGGCCGCGACATGGAACCAGTTCGTCATCATCCACGGCAACGCCGAAGCGATCACCGCGCCGAGCCCGATGAACACGCTCTGCATCGCGAAGCCTCGTGACCGCTGCTCTTCCGGCAGCATGTCCGCGACGAACGCGCGAAACGGCTCCATCGAGACATTGATGGACGCGTCGAGAATCCAAAGC
>DASXZC010000186.1:0-2711 GCA_036502165.1 Bryobacteraceae bacterium | reverse complement strand
AATCGCCGAGCACCGTGCCAAAGGCACTCGCAACAAACATCGCGAGCCAGAACGCCGACGAAGGGTTGAGGGCGCGCGGCCAGAAGCCGAAAACGTTTGCCGGACCCGTCGTCCATGTCCGTTCCAAATTCATGATCGAGTCTCGGCGGCTTGTTGGCGATGAACTGAATCGGACCCGCCTCCTCCGATCCCAGGAAGAGCGCGACGCATCGGAATGAGCACAGTGACGCACAATCCGGATTGTGTGTCCGCGTTAGACGGAGCTAGTCGAACCTCCGCACCAATCCGATCCGAAATGGCTTTGACGATGGAAAGGCCCAAGCCTGAGCCCGCCTGATCGCCACCCAGACTGCGATAGAATGGATCGAAAACGCGGTCGTACTCAGCCTTTGGAATGCCAGGCCCCGTGTCTTTGACTTTTAAGACTATCGTGTCACCGGTGATCGACACGGTGAGATCGATCCTCCCGCCATTCGGCGTGTAACGAATCGCGTTGTCGACCAGATTTCTAATCACGGTGGTCAGGTCCATCTCGCTCACCCACACCGATGCGTCCTGCTGGCCTTCCACGCCGATGTCCATTCGTTTCGCGGCCGCCAATGGCATGAGGTCTTCGAGGACGCGGCGATAAACCGCTTGAACGGAGATAGGGGATTTGGGCGTCTCGATGAAGGATTGCGTCCTGGCAAATGTCAAAAGTTGATTCAACAAATTCCGACCGCGCTCGATACCCGTCCGCAGCACGCCCAATCTTTCCCGCGCGGCGTCTGACATCTCTGCTTCCGACACAAGCTCGGCTTGAAGGGACAACGCCGTCAAGGGTGTACGTAATTCATGCGCTGCGTCGGCGACAAATCGACGTTGAACCTCCATCGATCTGGCGACGCGGGCCAGCAGCCTGTTTAGGGCGACTACAAACGGGCGCACTTCAGTGGGGATGTGGCTCTCCTCCACCGGATGGAGTTCCTGCTCAGACCGCTGATCGATTTCATGGGCCAACAAGGCCACACGTCGAAACATCTTGCGAACGAGATCGGGGATGATGACCAGCAAGATTGGGACGAGGAGGAGGAACGGCATGACTGTACGCAGCGCGCTGCCGCGAGCGATCTGGTTCCGAAAGCCCGTCTCCTGCGCCACGGCGATTTGTTCGCCCGTGGCCGTCGTTCTGACCAGTACGCGGAAGGTCTCACCCGCCACTCGCAGCGTTTGCAGGCCATTAGGGAGACTCCTCGGCAAAGGTAACGGGCCGCCGGCATCAACGCTAAGCGGAGCCTGCCGTGCATCGCCGAGACGCTGAACGATGACGCGCGACTCTTCATTGCCCTCCCTTGATCCTCTGCCCGCGAGGACATTCGGCGCCAGATGCTGTCGATCCATCAGTGCCGCAACTTGACGCAAAACATCGTCCTGCAATTCGTAGGCTTCATTGAAGGCGGAAAGGAAGGAGAAAATGCCGGCAACTAGCGCCACGCCCAGAATGGCCAGCGACAATGTGACGGATAGTTTGCGCTGAAGCGACTCGTTCAGGAAAGTTTTGAAACAATCCATCCCGCTCCCCTGACGTTCCTGATGACGTCGCTGCTCAGCTTGCGCCTCAAGCTGTGGATCAGGAACTCTACGGCGTTGCTTTCAACCTCTTCTCCCCATCCATAGACGCGGTCTTCCAGTTCGCTACGTGACAGAATGGCGCCTGGCCGAACCATCAAGGCTTGGAAGAGGGCGAACTCCCGGTTGGAGAGCTGAATCGGGGAGCCATGGTTCATGGTCGCCTGACGCGTGGCCGGGTCGAGCGAGACCATGCCATTGCTCAGAACAGGAAGCGCATTCCCGCTCTTGCGCCGCAAAACGGCGCGCATACGAGCCAGAAGTTCCGCGATCTCGAAGGGCTTCAGCACATAGTCATCCGCGCCGCCGTCCAGCCCGCGCACTCGGTCGTCAAGTCCATCGCGGGCCGTGATGATAAGCAGCGAGACGGGGTTTCCTTTGGCGCGGATGCGGGTCAGCACGTCGAGCCCATCCTTGCCCGGCAGACCGAGGTCAAGAAGTATCAGATCGTAGTTTTGGCTGTTTACGGCATCGAGCGCCGTCGGACCGTCTTTGATCCAGTCAGCCGCGTAGGAGGCATTTTTCAAAGCTACCTCGACGGCTTCCCCGATCATGGGGTCATCTTCGACGATCAGGACACGCATTGTGCATTGTAGCCTCTCACTCTCCGAGCAAAAGAGATAATCGAAAGGTGAATTGGGTGCACCCCGCCCGGTCCGCGCTCAAGCCTCGCCCGACATCGAATCGAAGGTTTTAAGCAAGTCCGTCATCGCCGCTTTGCAATCGCCCTGGTTGGGCGTACCCGCCCGAAGCGCCGACAGCGAGCGGTCGATCGCCTTATCGAGAACGTGCCAGTCCGCAGCGGCGCGGGGCTTCAGGCCCGCTTCGGCGGAATCCCAAGCAACTTCCAGGTCCTTGATACGTGTCTTCGCCGCGGGCAGATCGTTCTTGTCTACCAGAGCTGCAACATCCGCAGCAATATCGCGAAACTCGGACAGATCACCGAGTTTCGATGCAGGAGTCGCGGCTTGAGCGGACATAATTGCGTTCGCGTACACGCCGGATACTGTATTGCCGCGCTGAAAGTAAACCGGCGCGGACAGGATGACGGCTGCGGCAACGACCACGAAGGGAAGAGGAAACGGTTTTGAAAGACGCATGAT
>DASXZC010000185.1:0-14846 GCA_036502165.1 Bryobacteraceae bacterium | reverse complement strand
CCCGCCGGCTACGTGAACTGAAGATGATCGCCCATGGGGCCCTCCACAAGGACCACCCCATCATGGCGCACATCATCCCCATCCGCCGGTGCAATCTGACGTGCACGTATTGCAACGAGTACGATACCTACTCGAAGCCCGTGTCGACCGAGGTAATGATCCAACGAATCAATAAGTTGGCGGATCTCGGGACGGGCATCATCACGCTCAGCGGCGGTGAACCGCTGCTGCATCCTGACCTCGACGACATCATCGCCGCGATGCGCCGCCGGGGAGTGCTCGCCTGCCTGATCACGAACGGTTATCTGCTCGTCCCCGACCGCATCGAGCGCCTCAACCGCGCGGGCCTCGATCACATGCAGATCAGCATCGACAACGTCATGCCCGACGATGTGTCCAAGAAGAGCCTCAAAGTTCTCGATAAGAAGCTGCAACTGCTCGCCGAGTACGCGGACTTCCATGTGAACATCAACTCCGTCATTGGCGGGGGGATTCGGAATCCTGAGGATGCGCTGGTGGTGGGGAAGCGGGCGATCGAACTCGGATTTTCTTCGACGCTCGGAATCATCCACGATGGCGACGGTCAGCTTCGTCCACTGGGCGGACGCGAGAAGGCTGTCTATCAGACGATGAAGGGCGGCCAGAAGCGCCATTTCGCCCGTCTGCACGACTATTTCCAGGACGCCATCGCGGAAGGCCGAAGCAGCGAGTGGCGTTGCCGCGCCGGTGCTCGGTATGTGTACGTGTGCGAAGACGGCTTGGTCCACTACTGTTCCCAGCAGCGTGGATATCCCGCGAAGCCATTGGCCGAATATACCGTGGACGACATCCGGCGTGAGTATTTAACGGTGAAGTCTTGCGCCCCATACTGCACGATTTCATGCGTGCACTACGTGTCGTACTTCGATTTCTGGCGTGCTCCGCAGACGATTCCGGCGGCCCAACAGCCGGAGAGTCTGGTGCAGATCCAGTCCGCTGGGCGTAGCGGGGATTAATCAATACGCCACTGACCGACGCGCAGTTCTTTTCTTTGTGCGCGCAATATCCCGACGATCGGATTGAAACGACCGCCGAAGGGGACATCGTGATGATGCCTCCAGCTCATCCTCTGGCCGGACAGCGCAATGCGGCGATCACCTATCAGTTGTTTGCCTGGACTGAACAGGACGGGCGAGGTGAAGCCTTCGATTCGAGCGCAGGCTTCTTTCTTAGCAACGGCGCTCGCAGGTCTCCGGACTCGGCTTGGGTGTCGCGGGAACGGCTTACAGGACTCGTGGACGAAGCCGCGATGTGGCGGGTGACGCCAGAGTTCGTGATTGAGTTGAAGTCCGCATCGGACCGGATCGAGACACTGCGCGCGAAGATGCGGGAATGGACGGCCAACGGTGTTCAATTGGGTTGGCTGATCATTCCTGAGACCCGCTCAGTTGAAATCTATCGCGCCGGTGGCGCAAACGCCGTACTGATCGAACCCGCGGAAGTTTTGGGCGAGGGTCCTGTGCAGGGATTCGTCCTTCGCCTGGGCCGGATTTGGCAGGGCATTCGCCCTTAGACCTCCGCGCCGTTCGGAGCTGTATAAACAGCGTCCTGAACGTTTCCTGTATTCAGCACTTCCGATGGCTCGAAGAGCATGATTTGTGCCTCTTCATCGGCGCAGGTCCGGTGCTCGACTCCATGAGGAACCACGATGCATTCTCCTCGACGCAGTTCCACGATCCGGTCGCGGAACTCGACGCGGAAGATGCCTTCCCACACCAGGAAGAACTCGTCTTCCTTTTCGTGAAAGTGCCAGGGGAACTCGCCTTGCACCTTGACGATTTTGACTTCCTGCCCGTTTAGCTTCGCTATGACTTTCGGACGCCAATGTTCGCTGAACAAACCGAACTTGTCGTCGAGATTGATTCGCTCGGCACTCATAAACTGGATTGAGTCCCGTCGATTTTCTGGCCGGACAAGAGGCCGCCAAGAAGTCCGAAGCGAAATGAGAACAGGGCCTTGAAGATCGCCCCCAGTAAGAATCCGATGCCGCTGACAAAACCGAAGTGCTTGCTTACATAACCCCAAGCTCCGTTGTAGCGGTCGGCGATGGTTGTCGAACCTATCTGCGCAGGCTCTGGAGTGTGCCACACGGCTCCGAGCCGGGTCGCGATGACGGTCTTGCGCTGGGCATTTTGAATCTGCCAGGCCAGTTCGAGATCCCCCCAGGCGTGGCCGTAGCGCTCGTCGAAATAGTTCATGCCGCGGATGAAGTCCTTACGAACGATCAGCGCGTTGCGGGATGCGAATTCGACGGGGACAAGTTCGTCGGAGAGCGAGGGAGGCATCGCAACGGGGAGGGATCCGGATTCGGCGGCGGCCGCCAACGCCGCGGAGTCCGGCAATTTGTAGACTTGCGGACAGAGCGTTCCATCCTCAGCGGACTTAAACAATGGACAGGCCGCAATGACGTCGGCGTTCGCGTCGAGTATGTCCGCGAGGCCGAGCGCAGTACTGGGCTCGACCACGGCGTGAGGATCGAGATAGAGGATGTAATCCGCGCCTGATGTGCGCGTGGCGATGTTCATCGCCTTGGTGGCTCCGAAATGTTTGGGGAGCCGCAGCACCGTAATGCCGGGATATTCGGCGTCGATGCGCGCGCTGCCATCCTGCGATCCGAGATCGACGACCAGCACCTCGACGCCGGGCGTCGCGTCGACCGCCTGAACCGAGCGCCGCAAGGCAGCTACGCTATTGTAAGAGACGATCAGGGCGGTCACGCGTGGAGGCTGCGGCTCCGCGGGTTCGATCTTGGGCTGTGGCTTCGGCTCGGGCGCCGCTTCCGTCTTCGCACGCGATCTTGGTTCTATTTTGGCCATTTTTCAAACAAAATTCGCGAACAAGGGACATTTGCGACACCTTGACCCCGGTTCGCTGCAAAGTCAGATGATACCGTGAATCACGAGTACTGCGACCTCAGCCTGCCGGTTCCGCTCGATCAGGCCTTCACGTACCGCTTGCCCGAAACACTGCGCCATCGCGTGCAGCGGGGCTGCCGTGTGAGCGCTCCGTTTGGTGCGCGCAAGCTGACGGGAGTGGTGCTGCGGGTCCACGACGAGCGCCCGCAGATGACTGCGCGCGAAATCTTCAAACTCCTTGACGAGGAGCCGGTCCTCAGCGAGGAATTGCTGGCGTTGGGCCAGTGGATCGCGGCGTATTATTGCGCGCCATTGGGCGACGTCTTACGATCGATGACGCCTCTCACAGGCGAAGTGAGGCGGGGGAAGCAGTATTCACTGACCGATACGGGCCGCGATGCTGCGCGCCAGTTGCTGCTGGGCGCGGCGAATGAGGATCCGGCGGTCGAGATGCTCCGTCTGCTCGAGGCGCGTCCGATGGCCGAGAGTTATTTGAAATCAAAATTCGACAATGCGAAGCGGCTGTTGCAGTCGCTCGAGAAGAAGGGCTTCCTCGATATCGAGGATGTCGAAGCGGACCGCGATCCGCTGCGTGCGGCGGCCGAGCGGCTTCGCTTGGAACTCGTCCGCTTTCCGGATGGCAAATTTCCCAAGGCTGAGCGTGAACTGTTGGCCTATCTGGAACTGCACCCGGGCTCGCACAACCTGGCGGAAGTCGGCACGATGGTGAAAGGCGCGAGCGAATCGGCGCGTGCGCTGGCGCGGAAACAGATCGTGACGCTGGTGCCTGAGCATCCGCTCGCGAACCAGGGTCCGATCGGGCCTCCGAAGACGTTGAACATCCATCAACTGGCGGCGTTCACGAAGATCGACGAGGCTTTGCGGTCGAAACAATATCAGGCATTTTTGTTGCAGGGCGTGACGGGGTCGGGCAAGACGGAAGTCTACCTGCGATCGATTGAGGCGGCGCTTGCGTATGGACAATCGGCGCTGCTGCTGGTTCCTGAAATCGCATTGACTCCGGCCGTCGCGGGGCAGTTCTTTGGACGTTTCGGCGAAACCGTTGCCATCCTGCACTCGGCATTCAACGATGCGGAGCGCGCCGAGCAATGGCGGCGGATTCGCGCGGGAAAATCGAAGGTGGTGGTCGGCACGCGCTCAGGAGTGTTCGCGCCGGTCCAGAACCTCGGCTTGATCATTGTCGACGAGGAACACGACTCCAGTTATAAGCAGGGTGAGACTCCGCGCTATCACGGCCGCGACGTCGCGGTCATGCGTGCACATGCCGCGCATGCCGTGGTCGTGCTCGGCTCGGCGACGCCCTCGCTTGAAACACGCTATAACGCCGACAAGGGAAAATACACGCTGCTCGAATTGCCGGAGCGAATCGAGAGCCGTCCCATGCCGATGGTCGAACTCGTCGATATGCGGCTCGAGTTTCTCGAAACGCGCAAACAGGCCACTTTCTCACGCAAATTAGTTGAGGCTGTGGACGGACGCCTGTTAAATGGCGAGCAGACCATGCTGCTTCTGAATCGCCGCGGATTCTCGAGCTTCGTCGCCTGCCGAGCCTGTGGGGAGCGTGTGCAATGCGTCAACTGTTCGGTGACGCTGACGTTCCACCGGCGTGACAAGCGCCTGCTCTGCCATTATTGCAACTATGCGGAGAAGGTGCCGACCATTTGTCCGAAGTGCCAAAGCGAGCACATCAATTTCATTGGCGTCGGTTCCGAGCGGGTCGAGGAAGAATTGCACCGCGACTTTCCGAAGGCCCGGATCGCGAGGCTCGACCGCGACACCGCGGGCGGTAAGAAGCAGTTCGAGACGATCCTC
The DNA here is from genome assembly GCA_036502165.1 of Bryobacteraceae bacterium. GTDB lineage: Bacteria > Acidobacteriota > Terriglobia > Bryobacterales > Bryobacteraceae > F-183. The sequence continues at coordinate 10,119 of DASXZC010000185.1, read as the reverse complement.
AATGGATTCCGCGAACGCAATTTCGACATCCTCGTGGGGACGCAGATGATCGCGAAGGGACACGACATCCCAAACGTCACGCTGGTGGGCGTCGTCAACGCGGACATCGGACTGGGCATGCCGGATTTCCGCGCCGCCGAGCGGACGTTCCAATTGCTGACGCAGGCGGCCGGACGCGCGGGGCGCGGCAGCTTGCCGGGAATCGTGCTGATTCAGACGACGAATCCGGATCATTACGCCGTGCGGCATGCCGCGGCGCAGGACTATGCGAAGTTCTACGAACAGGAGTTGCAGTTCCGCAGGGCCATGCGATATCCGCCTTTTTCCGCGCTCGCGAATCTATTGGTGCGCAGTGAGAAGCAGGAACAGGCGATGAAAATGAGTGCCGAGCTCGGACGGCTGATCGAGCCCGCGCCCGAAGGAATCAAGATGCTCGGGCCTGCGCAGGCGCCGGTTGAGAAGTTGAAGACGGAGTACCGCTATCAGATCCTGTTGAAGTCCGCGAGCCGGCCGAAATTGAATGAATTGCTGGCGAAGCTGCGGCAATATGCGATCGAACAGAAGTGGAATGCGACGTCGCTGGTGATCGATGTCGATCCGCTGTCGCTCCTCTGACTGGTGTGTTATCCTCCGCTCATGTCTACTGAAGAAATCGCAAAAACACTGGTCAAGATGTGTTCCGAAGGCAAGTTTCAAGAAGCCGTGGACGCAACCTACGCCGCTGACATCGTCAGCATCGAGGCTCATGTGCCAGAGGGCCAGAGCCGGGAAGCGAAAGGCATCGACGCCGTACGTGCCAAGGGTCAATGGTGGGCCGATAATCACGAAGTCCACGGAGCGACGGTCGAAGGACCGCTAGTCGCCGGCGCGTACTTCACAGTGGTTTTCAAGCTCGATGTCACGTTCAAGCCACAGAGCAAGCGATTTGTGATGGAAGAAGCCGCCGTCTACAAAGTCGCCGACGGCAAGATCGTCCGCGAAGAGTTCTTCTACTAAGATTCGAACGCAGCGGGGATTGTGGCATCCTCTATGGGTATATGCGCTGCACGATCCCCGCTTCGATATTGCTTGTCGGCGTTTGCGCCGCGGCTCAACCGGTCTTCAATGTAAGAGACTATGGGGCGTCGGGACACAAGAGCGACGACGCGCGTCCAGCCATTCAAAAAGCGATTGCGGCTTGCTCAAAAGCCGGCGGCGGAACTGTGTTCGTGCCGCCTGGCGAGTACACTTCGGGTCAGATTCATCTCGCGTCGAATGTGAGGATTTACGTCGATGCCGGCGCGACCGTTTATGCATCGCTCGATGGCAAGCAGTTCGATTCCGAAAAGAAGGCGGCCCTCTTCTATGGTGAAGATCTGCACGACATCGCCATCGAAGGACGCGGCACCATCAACGGCCAAGCCACTTATCATTGGCGCAAGAACGAGATCACGGATTTCTACATCCTCTCGAACCAGCGACAGATGGAGGCGACCGGAAAGCCTCTCATGCGGCCTTTTCCCGATGGATTCGGCACCGAAACGGTCTATCCGCGGCTGGTCTTGCTGTTGCGCTGCACCGATGTCAAGATCACCGGATTGAAGTTCATCCGTTCACGCAGTTGGACGATCAATCCCTACGCGTGCAAGCGGCTGACGATCGACGGCGTGTACATTTATTCGGATCCGAAAGAGGCTGTGTGGGCGGACGGCATCGATCCGGATGGATGCACTGACGTGCATATTTCGAACTCGACAATCGACACTGGCGACGACGCGCTGGTCTTTTACTCGGCTGATATCTGGGGCCCGGCGCTGCCCGTCGAGAACGTGACGGTAACGAATTGCCGCCTGTCGTCGGCATCGAGCGCGATCAAATTTTGCGACGGAAATTCGAAGGCGATTCGGCATGTGGTGATCGACAACGTCAACATCACTGATTCGAATCGCGGCATCGCGTTCATGGTGTTCGATGGAGGAATCGTCGAGGATGTCGCGATGTCGAACATCACGATCAACACCAAACGGTTCGACTGGTTCTGGTGGGGCGACGGTGATCCGCTGCATTTCAATATCAAGAAACGCAGCGAAGTGGATGGCACGAAGCATCCAGGCGAGCCGGCCGCGGGAGTGATCCGCAACGTACTGCTGCGAAACATCATCGCGCACGGGCAGGGGACGTCCGCGATCAACGGGCATCCGGATAGCTGGCTCGACGGAATCGGATTTGACGGCGTGAAGCTGTTCATCGCATCCGATCCCAATGCGGCGTTTGAGAGCACGAAGGAAGCGCTGCGGCTGCGTGACGCGCGCAACGTCCGCATGCGTGATTTCGAGATTCATTGGGAGAAACCCGCCGCCTCGACTTGGGAGCGTCCGATGTCGATGGAGGATGTCGAGGGAGTCGAACTGAACGGAGTCGACGCTCCATCGGCGCCGGGGGCTAAGGCGGGGCCGATCGTCTTCCGCAATGCCAATAAGGTCACGGTGCGCCAATCGAATCTGGGCCGGGTGAAGGTCGAAGGAACGTCCAATCAATTGCAGATGCTCGACTCGAGTGGGCGCGTCGAACATTGAGGGCGATGTCCCTTTCGGGCCGAGTTTTCCGCTTGGATGAGTAGAAAATGATCACGCCATTTCGAACCACTCAATTCCTGCCGGCAACTTTGAAGAACCTCTTCTATCCGCCTGAACAAGTCGAATACACGTATTTTGCACGCGCCGGAAAATGTCCCTTCGTGGGCGGAAGCGCGGTCGTGAAGGCAGCCTGGGCCGCGGATGCGTCGATGTTATCGTACGCCCGCTATGGTGCGGCGCGGATGACCGATGACACGCTCAAGGGGAACTTCGCGCGAGGGGGCCTCGAGGCTCAAACGATCGGGCCTGATCTGAAAAACTGGAACGCTCCGGGGACGCAGGCTGTATTTGCCGCCTGCCCGGAGTTTGCGATCCTCGCATTTCGCGGTACGGAAGCCGACGATCACAAGGACAGTGCGTATGACGGAGACATCGTGCTCGTCCGCGAGCCGGATTCTCATCCTCATGCGCAGACGCCGATCCTCGGTCCGATCAGCAGCTTGTTCTCAGTTCCAGTCCTCGTGCATCAGGGATTTCAGACGGCACTAGCCGAGGTTTGGAATGACGTGCGGACCGCCGTGCAGATGTATCGCAACCGCTTTCCCAATTCGGAAATTGTATTCACCGGACACAGTCTCGGAGGCGCGTTGGCGGTGCTCGCTTACAGCCGGATCGGCGATCAGAACTCGTCGCTCTACACGTTCGGATGTCCGCGTGTAGGCGATCAAGCGTTCCGCGATCGCGTGCTGGCGAATCCCGGTAAAGGTATCTACCGAGTCGTCAACTTCAACGACGCCGTGACGCACATTCCGCTCGCGAATCTTCTTTACGAGCAGACACCGACGCAGAGCTATCGCTTCGACGACAAGGGAAATCTCAATGCCGGCGACGATACCTTTCTCGGAGACGTCGGCGCGCTCGAGACGGCCGTGACTCAATTGCCGGCGAATGTCCTGACGCTCGACTTGTCGAAGATCGCTGCGCCGCTGAGCGTTGTTGATCATTCCCCGGCGCGCTATTGCATGCGGCTGTGGGATTGCGTCTGAACCCTAATACGGACGCTCGCCTTGCACGTTGCCAGGCGGATCGTAGTTCGCCACCAGCACCCACATCCCGTCGCGGCGTCGAGCGATTCCGTAGCCGACGTAACGGGTCGTGCGCCAGACCATTTGCGTATAGTGGCCAATCTTCTTGAAGTTCTTGCCGTCGACGGCTTCGCCGTGGTAATCCTTCTTCTCGCCGAGCCAAAGGCGCGCTCCGAATGCAGGATCCCCTTCGGTGAATGCCGCGAGGTTCTCGCCGTACGGGTTGTGCGGACGATGCTCGAACCGGTTGGAGTTCGCCAAGTGATTCGCCCAGTCCTGAGCAAAGCTCGCGAGCTTGGTGCTCCATACGAGCGGTCGAAGTCCGACGGCCGCGCGGGCCTCCGTGTGGACCTCAAGAAACGCGGCGATTTCGCGATCCTGATTGCCGGGATGCAGAACGGGCGCAAACACGAGAGCGGCTGCGGCCACTGCAGAGACTCGCATGCATCGAGTGCAACACAGCGGACCGCGTGCGTCAACGCGGGACCTACTATCGCTGATAGACTAAGCGATTCAGGAGGCCGTTGAAGTTCGATGCAATCGTTTCGTTTCAGCACGTTTTTAGCACTGGGTGTGATCGCGACCGTGTCAGGATTGGTGCTCGCGCAACCGCTCGACAAGAAATTCTATTCAGAGATGCACTGGCGTCAGATTGGGCCGACCCGCGCCGGCAGAGCGCGCGCCGTGGCCGGTGTGCCGACCCAGCGAAACGTCTTCTATATCGGCTTCGACAACGGAGGCGTCTGGCGCTCGACTGACTACGGCTCGACCTGGAATCCGCTGTTCGATGATCAGTCCACCGGCTCGATCGGTGCGATCGCAGTTGCGCCATCGAACCCCGACATCATTTACGTCGGAAGCGGCGCGGGAATCATCCGTCCTGATCTGGCGGTCGGCGATGGCATGTACAAATCGACCGACGCTGGCAAGACTTGGACCCATCTCGGCCTGCACGATTCGCAGATGATCGCCAACATCGATGTGGATCCGAAGAATCCTGATCGGCTCTTCGTCGCGGTGCTGGGGCATCCTTATGGACCGAACACCGAGCGCGGCGTCTTCCGCTCGAAGGACGGTGGAGCGACGTTCGAGAAGGTCCTCTACAACGACGAATACACGAGTGCGAACGACGTGCGAATCGACCCGAGCCATCCGAATACGGTGTATGCGTCGCTCTGGATCCAGCAACAGGGCTTCTATGAGAATGGTGCGTTCGGCGGCGCGGGCGGCGGAATCTACAAATCCACCGACGGCGGCAATACTTGGCGTCAATTGACGAATGGCCTTCCTTCAATCATCGAAGCGAATCTGGCGATCGCGCCTAGTAATCCGAAGATGATCTACGCGACGATCGCCTCGCCTGGCGGCGGCGATCCGGGCGCAGGTGGACGGCGCGGCGGTGGCACGCTTTCGATCTACAAGAGCATGGATGGCGGCGAGCATTGGATCGCCGGTGGCAAAGACGGGCGGCCGCTCGCCCGCATCGGCGGCGGCGATTTGCCGACGATCACTGTGGATCCGAAAGATGACAACACGGTCTACAGTTGCTCGACCGTATTTTGGCGAACCGAGGACGGCACCGCAACCTGGACCGCCGTGCGCGGCGCACCCGGTGGCGACGATTATCAGAAGAGCTGGGTGAATCCGAACGATCCGAACATCATCGCGCTGGTGGCCGATCAGGGTGGCGTGATATCCGCCAACCGCGGCAAATCCTGGAGCAATTGGTACACGCAGCCGACGGCGGCGATGTATCACGTGACGGCCGACAATGCGTTCCCTTATCGTCTTTGCGGAGGCCAACAGGATTCCGGCTCGGCTTGCGTCAGCAGCCGCGGAATGGATGGCGAGATTACGTTCCACGATTGGCATCCGGTCAACATTGAAGAATATGGTGAAGCCGCGCCTGATCCAAAGAATCCGGATCTCGTGTACGGCGGCAAGGTCACTCTCTACAATCGCGTGACTGCGCAGACCGCCCGTGTGGGACCTCCGCCCACGGGACGTGCTGGTGACGTGAGTGGACCTCCCGCGCGCGCTGTGCGCACGCAGCCGCTCATCTGGTCGCCCAAGGATCCGAACGTGCTCTTCTACGCGACTGCCGGAGTCTGGAAGACGACCAACGGTGGACATAGCTGGGTTGCGATCAGCGGCGATTTGACTCGCCAAACATGGGACGTTCCGTCGAACGCAGGCAAGTACGCAGCGAGCGTGAAGCCGTCCGCTCTGGGAACGGTTACCGCGCTCGCGCCGTCGCCTCTCGATGTGAACGTACTGTGGGCCGGAACCGGCGACGGACTGATTCAGTTCACTACAGATGGTGGCAAGAAGTGGTCGAACGTCACGCCTCCGCAGATGAAGGCGTGGACGCGCATCTTCAATATGGATGCCGGGCACTTCGACACATTTACGGCTTATGCGGCGGCGAACACGCTGCGGTTGGACGACATGAATCCGCACTTGTGGCGCACGCACGACGGCGGCAAGACGTGGACGGAGATCGACAACGGCATCGCTCCGGGAGCGGTAACGAATTCGATTCGCGAAGATCCGCACAAAAAGGGCGTGCTCTACGCGGCGAGCGATACGCAGGTCTGGGTGTCGATCGACGATGGCGACAATTGGAATTCGTTGCGCCTCGACATGCCGGCAATCTCAGTGCGCGACATTCAGGTGAAGGACGATGAGTCGTGCCTGTGTTCTGACCTGGTCGCCGGTACGCATGGCCGCGGTTTTTGGATCCTCGATGACGTAACGCCGTTCCGCCAAGCTGCCGAAGTGGCCGCCGCTTCATCGAAGGCATTCTTGTTCAAACCCGCAACGGGTGTGCGCGTGCGGTTTGGAACCAACGATCCGACGCCCTGGCCGCCAGAGCTTCCGGCAGGCGAGAATCCGCCGCCCGGCGCGCTGGTCGATTATTATCTGCCCTCGGGTGTGAGCGAAGTGAAGCTCGAGTTCCTCGACAAAGAAGGCAATGTGTTGCGGAAGTACTCGAGCAGCGATCCTCTCATGCATCCGGATCCGGCGACCGATCCGGTGGCGTACAACAAACTCTGCCAACAAGATCCGCGTGCCACCGATTGCCTGCTTCCTCTCTATTGGCCCGCGCCGCAGCAGAGCATTAAGACCACCGAGGGCATGCATCGGTTCAGTTGGGATCTGCACTATGATCCGACCCAGGGGATGCCTGGCGGGCGCGGATTTGGCGGCGGTGGAGCAGTGGTTCCGCACCGCACGTATCCGGGCTCGCATGCGCCGTGGGTCCCTCCCGGCACGTACACAGTTCGACTGACGGCTGACGGGCAGACGATGACGCAGCCGATCACGGTCAAGATGGATCCACGCGTAAAAGTCACGCCGGATGTGCAGCAGATCTTCACGCTGACGGCGCGCATGGAAGACGATGCTCGCAGGGCTGCCAGCGCTTATCGTGATGCATGGTCTGCGATCGATCAGGTCAAGGCGCGTCCGCAGTCTGCAGCCAACGACGAGCTGATTAAGAAGCTCGAGGACCTCGCGCCGCCCATGAAAGAATCGTCTGGCGGCGGCGGCGAGTTCGGAGGCTTCGGACCTCCCGCTCCTCCGCCTCCGGCGAACCTCGAGAATCTGGCCGGACAACTGGTCGGATCGGTGATGTCGATGCAAGGCGCGGAAATGGCGCCGACCGCAGTCGAGCTCGCGGCCGTACGCAAGCAGGAGGCCTCGTACGCGTCCGTGATGGCCAAGTGGGCCGCACTGAAACAATCGGCGCACGTGAAGTAGCGCGCGTGCGCATTGAGGGCCGGCGAGCGAAGATCTGGTCCGTGGTCCGCGTGGCCGCGGGCAACTTCCTCGAGATGTACGATTTCATGGTCTTCGGCTATTACGCCGCGGCTATTGGACGGACATTCTTTCCGAAGACCAGCGAATTCGCATCGTTGATGCTTTCGCTCGCGACGTTCGGCGCGGGGTTCCTGATGCGTCCGTTGGGCGCGCTCGTGCTCGGCAGTTACATCGATCGCAAGGGCCGCCGCGCTGGGCTCATGATCACGCTCGGCCTGATGTCGCTCGGGACCCTGTCGATCGCGTGCACGCCCGGATATCGGACGATCGGATTGCTGGCTCCGTTGTTGGTCGTGACGGGACGCCTGTTGCAAGGCTTCTCTGCCGGTGTGGAACTGGGCGGGGTCTCGGTCTATTTGTCCGAGATCGCGACGCCCGGCAACAAAGGCTTCTACGTGAGTTGGCAATCCGCGAGCCAGCAGTGCGCGGTGATGTTCGCGGCGCTTCTGGGAGTGCTGTTGAACTCGCGTCTCACATCCGCGCAAATGGACGATTGGGGATGGCGCATACCGCTGTGGGTGGGCTGCTGCATCATTCCATTCCTGTTCCTGATCCGCCGGTCGCTGAGGGAGACGGACGAATTCCTCGCGCGGCGCGGGCATCCCTCGACGAGAGAGATCCTGCGGTCGATTGCTCAAAACTGGCGCATCGTCGTGATCGGCACGATGCTGGTCACGATGACGACCATCTCGTTTTACCTGATCACGGCGTACACGCCGACCTTCGGCCGCACTGCGCTGCACCTCGCGGATCGCGACAATCTGATCGTGACACTCTGCGTGGGAGCTTCGAATTTCCTATGGCTCCCGCTTATGGGTTCGCTGTCGGATCGCGTGGGCCGCACGCCGCTACTCGCGGTCTTCACGGCACTCGCGTTGGCGACGGCCTACCCGTCACTTTTATGGCTGGTCGCGAATCCATCGTTCGGGCGATTGTTGACGGTCGAACTGTGGCTCTCGTTTCTCTATGGAAGCTACAACGGGGCGATGGTCGTGTACTTGACGGAACTCATGCCTGTCGACGTCAGAGCCTCGGGATTCTCACTCGCCTATAGCCTGGCGACGGCTTTGTTCGGCGGCTTCACTCCCGCCATCTGCACGTACCTGATCCAAAGAACCGGCAACCGCGCAATGCCTGGAGTTTGGTTGTCGTTCGCCGCGTTATCCGGACTCGTCGCGACTCTTCTTGCGCGGCGTCAACACGCCGGCGAATCTGCTGTATAAGATATAGGCTGGAGCCGGAATATCCATGCAACCCAAGTGCGTCCACGTCCTGTTTGGCACCTTGATCAGCGCCGGTCTCTGCTTCGGAGCTGACAGCCTGCCGGTCCCCGCCGATCCTCATGAACTGGTCACGGGACCGGTGCAAATCGCGTCCACTCCCGCTGATCGCGCAGCCGCGTTCGGACTGCTCGAGCGCGCCAAACAAAATGCCGACATGCACATGCTCGGAATGTCGCCATTTAACGTCAAGATCAATTTCAGCGCGAGTGGCAGCAGCACATTCAACGGCCCGGGAACCATCACCGAATTGTGGTTTTCCGGACGTCAATGGCGCTATGACCAGAGCCTCGCTGGATATTCGGAAGCGCGCGTTTCGACCAATGGACGTATGGCGGCGAAGGGAATCGAATCTCTTCCCTTGCGGGTCGCGATGTTGCGCAGCGCGATGTTCTGGCCCGTGGGCGGCAATCCTTCGAACTTCGGCTTACGCACGGCATCTTCTCAATGGAACGCGCATCCGGTGACGTGCCTGCTGCTCTCGGGGATGCAACCGGCGCCCACTCCGACCCGATTGTGGGAAGAAACAGAATACTGCGTCGATAACACATCCGGACTGCTTCAGATCTTTTCGCGCGCACCCGGAACGTACGTCGTCTATGGTTACGCGGGCAACTTGCAGTTCCATGGTCGGCAAGTGCCGGATCAGATCACCATGTACGTCGCTGGGAAATCGGTGCTTGACGGGAGCGTCAGCATCGCCGACGCCAATCCCGCGGACGCCACACTGGTCACGCCCGATTCCTCGATGGTGTCGACACAGACCAACGGAATGAACATGCGACTCTCTCTTCCGGTCGGAGCTCCTGTTGCGGGCGCCACGGTGAAGCCGGTCATCGTGAACGTCACGATCGACCGACAGGGACGGGTCGCCGAGGCTGAGGTTTCGGCCGCGTCCGATCCCTCGCTTGCGAACTCCGCGCTTGATGCCGTCAAGAAGATGAACTTCGGTCCTTCGGAGTCCTGGCGGCAAGCCTACATCAATGTCAGATTCTTTTCGGGCGCGGCATCGAGCGGCGCCAACTGACCGCTAGTGCCTGACCACGGTCAGCGTGACATGCGAGGCATGCTGCGTATCGTGATGCACCGAGTTATGGGCAACTACGCCTTTTGATTCGTCGTAATTGTTGCCGCCCGTGTTCAAGTTGCGATCGAACCGCGGGAAGTTGCTGCTCGAAATCTCGATGCGGATCCGGTGACCGGCGGCGAAGTAATTGCTCGTCACCATCGGCGTCATCGTGAGCTTGTAGACTTTGCCGTTCTCCATCCAAACCTTCTTGTCGAAGCCATCGCGATAACGCGCGCGAAGAATCGTTTCGTCGAGATTGTAGGCGACGCCATTCGGGTCGACGTCGATCACCTTGGCGGTGAAGTCTG
>DASXZC010000184.1:0-22802 GCA_036502165.1 Bryobacteraceae bacterium | reverse complement strand
CGGTCTCGAGTCGTTCGAGACCTTTTTCGTGGGCATATTCGCGGACCTTGGCCCAGTGTGCGGGATCCATGAGGCCGGGGTCGACGGAGTCCTGGAGGAAGATCGAGTCGAGCTTGAGGCCCGCGGTGTAGTCGATCAGTTCCATGTCGTGCCACTTCATGGCGCGCAGGCAGTAGGTATTCAATCCGATGGGGATGGGTTTGTCGTTTGGGGAAGCGAAAGACGCGGACGCGGCGGCGAAGGCGCCTATCGTTCGTTCGAGGAACTCGCGGCGGTGCATGGACTGAGTTTACAATCGGGACTGGGTCCCCTGCATTGAGTCCTTCCTCTCCTCCCTTGCTTGAGTTGCGCAATGTCACTGTGCGTCGAGAGTCGCAGCGTGCGCTCGACCGGATTAATTTGAAGATCGAAACGGGCGAACACGTCGCGCTTCTTGGTCCGAATGGCTGTGGAAAGTCGACGTTGATTCATACGCTGACGCGCGAGTGTTATCCGTATCTGCTCGACGGCGATGATTGGTCGCTGCGGATTCTTGGGCGCGACCGGTGGGACATTTTTGAGCTTCGCTCGATGATGGGGATCGTCAATAACGATCTGATGCTCGCTTGCAGGCGGGATTATACGGCGCGCGAGGTGATCCTCTCGGGATTCTTTTCGAGCATCGGGGTGTGGCCCAATCACGAAGTGACTCCGGCGATGCTCGAGAAAGTCGAGGAGATGCTTGAGTTGCTCGAGATTCCGCATCTGGCGGATCGGGCTGTGTTTGAAACGTCCTCGGGGGAAGGCCGGCGTGTATTGATCGGGCGTGCGCTGGTGAACGAACCCGCGGCGCTGGTGCTCGATGAGCCGTCGACGAGTCTCGATCTGCGGGCGATGCGCGAGTTGCGCGACATCCTGCGAAAGATCGCGGCGCGGGGTACGAGTTTGATCCTGGTGACGCATCATGTCGACGAGATCATTCCGGAAATCGAGCGGGTCGTGCTCATGCGCGGCGGGCGCGTGGTGAAGGACGGAGCGAAGCACGAGATTCTGACGTCCACGAATCTGAGTGAGTTGTTTGATGTTCCGGGGCTCGAGTTGGCAGAGCGGGAGGGATACTTTAATTGTTGGTGAATAGTGACGGCTGAAGAATATCTGACATCTACGTACCGCCCGGATTGCGAGTATGTCAATGGTCATCTTCTGGAGCGGAACGTTGGGAGGAAACCTCATAGCCACACTCAGACCTTCGTTCTTGCCTGGCTTTGGAATCGCCGGCATGAGTTCGGATGTGAACCTTACGTCGAACAGCGCATACGAGTCGCCGTTGACCGATTCCGCGTTCCAGATGTTGTTGTGGTGCGTACGCCTTCGCCAGATGAGGAAGTCTTTACTGAACCGCCTTATCTATGCGTCGAGGTCATGTCGCCCGACGATACGATGTCAAGCCTGCAGGACCGCCTCGACGATTACATCGGGTTCGGCGTTGCGAATATTTGGGTGATCGACCCCTGGAAGGGACACGGGTGGAGGATCGACACGACGGGTTGGCACACCGTGCTCGACGGGTTCCTGCGGACCGTGGACGGGCGGATCGCGCTGCCACTCGGGGAAGTCCTTCCGCAGGCTGAATCAGACTGGCCGCGCTAGGGACCGATCCGGTATAATACGAAAAGTATCGCGCAACGTTTTGATATGCACGAATCTCGACTGGGCGACGAAATTGATGACTTCTGCATCAAGTGCAAGCGCCTGACGAACCACGCCATCGTCTCTCTTCTGAACGGAGCGGCGGCGAAGGTGCGTTGCCGCACTTGTTACCACGATCATGACTTCCGCAACGGGGAACCGATGCCGTCGAAGAAGGATCTCAAGAAGCAACAATTGTTCGATCAAGTGCTCGCAGGGGCCGGTGCTCCTGTTGCGGCGGGCGTTGAGCCGGCTGCTCCTCCGATGCCTCCTCCTGCGCCTCCTCCGGATGTGATCGCGGAGCCTCCGGAACCTGTTGCGGAAGAGCCTGCTCCTCCAGTGGCTAAGCCTGAGAAGGCGAAGCCGGCGGCTGCGAAAAAAGCCGCTCGGAAGATTGCTAAATCTTCTAATTAGTCGACGACTGTCTTCCAGCCGCGGCGGGAGAGATCCCAATAGATGAATGCTCCGCCGCCGACGGCTATTGCCAGCATTGATAGGCCCGCCGGCATGTCACCGAAGATGATTTTGCCGATTCCGAATAATGTCCCATAGATCATGACGCAGCCGGCTATGGCGTCGGCGAGGTTCCAAAGTCCGCTGCGGGATGGTGCAACTTCGGGCATGGCGTCGGCGATGGGCTTCCATCCGAAATAAGACGGATGTACGCGGGCATAGAAGCTGCGCAGTGTTTCAAGCGACTCGGGTGCGGTGGCATACGTCGCGATCAGCCAGGTTGCGGTCGTGATCGCTACCGTCAGCAACGTTGCTTTCGCGGTTGCGATTTCAGGATTCGCGTCGAGTTTCGGCATGAAGCGCAGGGACGTCGAGACTACTAAGGCCGCGGACATGGCGGCGATTTCGCTCCAGGCGCTGATGCGCCACCAGTACCAGCGCAACAGTAGGACTCCGCCGGTGCCGGCGCCGATTCCGAGCAGGAGTTGCCAGGTGTCGCCGATCGACTCGAGGAAATACGACAGAACCGCGGAGATGATTGTGATCAGAACTGTGGCCAATTGCGCGACCTTTACGTAGTGGTGATCGGGCGCATCAGTCTTCATGAAGCGGCGGTAGAAATCGTTGACGACGTAGCTGGCGCCCCAGTTGAGTTGGGTCGCGATGGTCGACATGTAGGCGGCGGCGAAGGCGGCGATCATGAGTCCACGGAGGGATGCGGGTAAGTAGTCGACCATGACCATCACGTAGCCGGATTCCTTGTCCTGCAAATTCGGATAGAGGACCAGCGAAGCGAGCGCGGCCAGCACCCACGGCCATGGGCGGATGGCGTAGTGCGCGATGTTGAACCAGAGCGTCGCGAGCAGGGAGTGGCGTTCGTCCTTGGCGCACATCATGCGCTGGGCGATGTAGCCTCCGCCGCCGGGTTCCGCGCCGGGGTACCAGGTCGCCCACCAGTTGACTCCGATATAAACGAAGAACGCCATCATCGGCATCCAGGCGGAGTTGAGATCCGGAACGAAATTCAGCACGGAGCCTTGGCCGCCGCGTGTGAGGTCGAGTGCGTGGAGCTTGTCCTTCATCGTGTCCATGCCGCCGGTTGCGCGGACGGCGAAGACGGCGAGGGCGGTGACCATGCCCATTTTCACGATGAATTGAAAGACGTCGGTGACGAGGACGCCCCATAGGCCGGACATGGTCGAGATGAACGAAGTTAGGGCGATCAATCCCATCACGATTGCGAGCGCCTGGACCTTAGTGATGCCGAGCGTGAGCATCGCGATTTTGACCATGGCGAGGTTCACCCATCCGAGAATGATGCAGTTGATGGGGATGCCGAGATAGAGCGCGCGGAAGCCGCGCAGAAATGCGGCCGGCTTGCCGGAGTAGCGTAATTCGGAAAATTCGATGTCGGTGGTGACGCCTGATCGGCGCCAGAGGCGGGCATAAAAGAAGACCGTCATCATGCCGCCGGCGACGAAGTTCCACCAGAGCCAGTTGCCGGCGATGCCGCCTTTCGCCACGAGACCTGTTACGGCTAAGGGAGTGTCGGCGGCGAAGGTGGTTGCGACCATCGAAGTCCCCGCGAGCCACCATGGAACGTTACGTCCAGAGAGGAAGAATTCACTGACACTCTTGCCGGCACGGGACTTGTAGTAGAAGCCGATCGCGAGGTTGAAGATGAAGTAAGCCGCGACCCAGGCCCAATCGTAAATGGTGAGTTTCACAGTGGAATGACCGAATCGTCATTATATAGGCGATGGGGTCGTCAGCGTGGGAAAAAAGAGCCGGGCGCTGGTCGGGCACCCGGCTGAGGAGCACCCCCGTGTGACTCGGAGGAAATCACACAGGGTAGTGGAGGAGCTTGTATCATATCAGGCTCGACGATGCTCCGCGAACCGGTTTTTAGGCGAGAAGGCCACCATGTCCGAGACATGCGATTTCCCATCCCGAAACGCGATACCGGGCGAGGATCGGCGGAAGTACCAAGTCTACGACGTTCGGTTTGGCCGAACGGAAACATCCGGGTGCCGAAACGACGGGCGTATCACCTGAATAACCTAACAGTAACAGATTCCCAGGTTCTACGGGTGCAAGGAAACGTTCGAAATCACATCCCGCGGCGAGCATGGCGCGTCCGACGGCATCGTCGGGGCCAGCAGGCGCAGTCGTCGATGCTACAAGTATCACCGTGGGCTTCGAACGCAGCAAATGTGACAGTGCCTTTTGCATCGATTGTTCGTCTTCGCGAGCAGCGAGTACGTATCGTACCCGGGTACCAAGACGCTCGAGGCGCTGCGCCATGATGGGTTCGAAGAGCTGCCGGGCGCGATCGGGGTTGTGGGGGTCAGTGTATAAAACTGCCACCGCTGGGTCGCGAACGGGGCGGGCCTGAATGATCGGTCCGCGCTCGCGGAGAATGCCCGTTACGGTTTCCAGATGGTCGGCTGGAACCGCGAACGGGGCGCTTTTGACGGTCGAGATTCGTTGTCCTGTATTAGCAAAACTGAAATTGAGGCAAGTCGCAATGGCTACACTCGCCGTGCAATTGATTTGCTTCAGGAGTTCGTCGTCGACCAGGACGCAACAGGGCTCGGTTGCCAATAAATTCGACCGGCCACCCGCGGCCAAACGAATTTCAAAACATCCGACACCCATATCCTGCGCCACCCGCAGGACCGCATCATCTTCGCCAACTTCACCCTCTTCCAATTGGGTCACGGGCACTTGGCCCAGACCTTCTAGCTGGAGCATCCGTATGTCGTCGTCACTGAGAACGTGCCCCTTAGACAAAAGTTTCTTGCCACCGGAACGGAACACCGTGCTGCTCAAACTACGTCCTACTGCCTGCGATACTTCGACTGTTAAGGCCCTCACTGTGGAGTCTCCTTCGGATCTTTGCCGCCGGACTAGCGCCGGATTCTCAAAGATAGTGTCTCCCCGCTTGAAATATTCTCACGGAATTGTACGATTTTTTTGACTGTCTGGGGGAAATTGCCCAAATACGAGGCTTCTTAACAAAACTTTACGATCAACTGCCCTTTCGGGGAGTGGGCAGGATTACAGACGAGGGTAGGTTCAGGATGGGAAACGGCTCAAGCGAGGGGTGGAAAACGGGCTCATGAGAGGTAGAAACGGGGGGCGAGAGGTGCTTGAGCATGGCAATTTCGTCGCAAGCCTGGAACTTCGGGCAGCGCATACAATCCTTCCATGCCTTGAGCGGCAACTCGCCGCGATCGACTTGCGCGAAGCCCAATTTTTCAAAGAAACCAGGCACATACGTGAAGGCGAAGATGTTTTGGAGGTGCTGCAAACGGCCGTCGGCTTCGAGCCATTCGACAATTTTGCGGCCGACTCCGGCGATTTTTCGATCTGGCAAAACAGCTAAAGAGCGGACCTCCGCGCTGCGCGGGGTATAAAAATGGAGCGCGCCGCAGCCGATGATGCCGCTTTCATCAAATGCGACGACGAAATCACGAATGTTCTCGGCTAACTCGAACTCTGTTCGGGGCAGCATGATTCCCTGCGCGGCATAGGCATTGATCACGCCCAGGAGTCCGGGAATGTCGGGGAGCATCGCGTTTCTCAGTGTAAAATCGCTCATTGTCTGTAGAGAATTACCTGACACTTGTGGTTAATTCAGTGCCCACTGGTTCTTTTTCCGATAATTTCCGAACAACTCCGGGAAGAGCACCGGGAGCGATTACGACTTTCGGCACGCCATCACGCAAAGCGAGGCTGGCAGCTTCGAGTTTCGCCTGCATTCCGCCGGTGGCGATTCCTTCTTCAATGAGCGCCCGGACTTGCGTGGGAACGAGGCCCGCTGCGATTTGACCGGATGCGTCACGCACGCCGTCGACGTCGGTTAGGAAAAATAATTGGCTGGCGCGAAATCCCACCGCGCAGGCGACGGCCATTTGATCGGCATTCACGTTGTACACATTTCCCTGGCGATCGCCGCCGATGCAGGCGATGACGGGAAGATAGCCATTCTTACAGAGAAGGTGCAGGACTTCGGCGTTGCAGCGCACGGGTTTCCCGACGGCGCCGTATTCGCCGCCGAGGGGTTCGGCTTCGACCAGCGCGGCGTCAATTCCGGTTAATCCGATCGCCTTGGCATTAAATGCCACGAAACTGGCGACTAATTCGTGGTTGAGTGTGCCGGCAATGACTTTTAGAACCGCGTCGATCACGGCTGGCGTGGTCACTCGGAGTCCGTTCACGAAGTGGCTCTCGACGCCGCGTTCGGCGAGGAAACGGGTCATCTGTTTACCGCCGCCGTGGACGACGACAGTTTCGTTGCCGGGCTGGGCGGCGAAGTCCGAGATTTCCTGGGCCAGACGGGTGCGGGATTCTACGGAATCGAGCAGCGTGCCACCGAGTTTGATGAGGGTCCGCATGGGTTAGAGGAGGGCCTCCGACTCGTCGAATCCGAGCATAAGATTCATGTTTTGAATCGCTTGGCCGGCGGCTCCTTTGACCAGGTTGTCGATGACCGCGACGATCGTGAGGCGTCTGGAGGGGGCGTCGAACTGGAATCCGATGTCGCAGAAATTGGTGCGAACGGCGGAGAATAAATCCGGGACGGAACCGGGCGCGTAGAGGCGCACGAAGCGTTCGCCGCGATAGCGTTCCTGGTAGATATTTAAAATCTCGGCGGCCGAGGAGACGCGTTCGGTTTTTATGTAAATCGTCTCGAGGATCCCGCGGTTGACGGGCAGTAAATGCGCGGTGAAGGAGAACTCGGATTCCTCGAGATTCGAGTTCATGAGGACTTCGGGCACGTGGCGGTGATTCAGGATCGAGTAGACGGAGAAGTTCTCGCTGACCTCGCAAAAGCTGGTCTTGAGAGAGGGTTTGCGGCCGGCTCCGCTGACGCCGGACTTGGCGTCGCAGACGATTCCGGCGACGCGATTGACGATGCCTGCCTCGATGAGGGGGCGGATCGCGAGGTTCGCCGCGGTCGGATAGCAGCCAGGGTTCGAGACCAGGCGGGCGGCCGGAATTTGGGACCGGTAGAATTCCGGGAGGCCGTAGACGGCTTCTTTGAGGAGGTCTGGAGCGGAGTGCGGCTCCTTGTACCAACGGGCGAAGTTCTCGGAGGTGCCGAGGCGGAAGGCGCCGCTGAGGTCGATGACGCGGATGTTGGCGGCGAGAAATTCGACGGTGAGTTCGATTGAGACTTCGACCGGCGTGGCGAGGAACACGACCTTGATTCCGGCCTGGGCGGCTGCTGCGGCGGTGCAGGGGATGGAGTTTGGAACGTCCCTGCCGAGGGGCTCGGGGCGATGTTCGGCGTCCTGGCGGTGCTCGAGGCGAAACGGACGGACATGGGGGTGCCGCGCGAGCAGATGCTCGAGCTCGACGCCGCTGTAGCCGCGGAATCCGACGATGCCAACGGGGATCGTGGTCATGAGTAAATATTCACTCTACTGTATAAATATACCATCGTCAGTCTCCGATCATAAAAGCTGCAGCCTGTTTGAAACAATTCCATGCTACTCTGTCGTTACGTGCTGGCACCTGTTCTCGGCATCGAGGAAGTGGATTCGACCATTGAGGTTGAGCGATTCAAATCCGCCACGTTACGCAAGCTCGAAGGTTTGAAGTGCGCGTCGCACGGCAAGGGTCCGGCAGTTGAATTTCATGGAGCTTCGCTGCGCGACATACGCATCTCGATGCGGTGCTGCTGCCGCGAGATGAGCGCGCTCGCCAATCGCGCGATTGCGCGGCCTCTGTAGATCGTCCTTCACTCACTGCTGCGTTGCGCTGTTCACCGTGTTGCCCGCGACCTCGAGAACGATCTGCCACAGCAATTCCGTTCCATCCTGAAGGCCCTTGACCTGGATACGCTCGTCGACTGCGTGATAGCGGTTGTCGGAAGGTTCGATCTGAAACAGCGGCGCGCCGTACACCGGGACGCCCCGGGAGCGCAGGTAGGATCCGTCGGTCGAGACTCGGCTCATGTAAGGCAACACCAGATCCTGGGGATGGAGGCGGCTGAGCACGGTTTCGATCGCTTTATATAAGCCACTCGTCAGCGGGCTTGAATCGGTCGGAGGCATTTGCGGGCCGGTAGCGAGAGAGACTTCGACGGAGGGATCGTTGATCAACTGGCGGAAGCGGGCCAGCACTTCCTCGCGCGTTTCGTTCGGCAAGCGACGGACGTCGAGCAGCACTTCGGCCGAGTTGGGAATGATGTTGAAGCGAGTGCCGCCGCGGAAGGTGGTGGGCGACACGCTGGTGCGCAGCATGACTTCGAGCTCCGGACTGCGGCCGCGGATTTGGTTGGCGGCGGCGACCGCGGTCGCGGGATTCTCGAGCTTCGGCAGCAGCGGGATCAGCCAATCGTAATCGGGGAGCTTGGTTATGTCGCGCAGGTAGCGGCGCGTGGTGGGGCTCAGTTTGACGGGCTGCTCGGCATCGACGACGCGCAACATCGCACGTGCGACCTTGACCAGCGGATTGTCGGGACGAGGAAGGGAGCCTTGCCCGAGAGCTCCACGGGCGGTGAGCAGGACACGCGTGGGGATCTTCTCGGCCGTTTGCACTTGATAGGCGCGGCGGACGCCGCCGGAGTCGAAATTCGAACCGCCTTCGTTCAGAGCGAAGTCCGCCTCAATTTTCGGATAGGCGTGCTGCAGCATCCATTGGATTCCGGTCGCACCGTTCTCCTCGTCGGCCTCGCTCATGAGGATCACGTCGCGAGACAGGGGAAGATTGCGCGTCTTGATTTCCACGAGCACGGCGAGTTCGGCGGCGAGGAGTGCCTTGTCGTCGATGGATCCGCGGCCATACAAATATCCGTTCTTGATCTCGGCGCCAAAGGGATCGACGGTCCACGCGGTGCGGTCGCCGACAGGGATGGTGTCGCTGTGGGCCATCAACAATAAAGGCTTGTTCTTGCCCGATCCTTTGAGGCGCGCGATGAAATTGAGCCGCTTCGGATTCTCTCCCAACAGCTCGTTTGGAATGTTGTTGGCAGTGGCGACCTGGCGAAGATAATCGGCGACGCGGGTCTCATTGCCGGGGGGATTCGAGGAATCAATTTTGACCAGATCGACGAGGTAGTGCTGCGCTCGATCGACCAGAGTGAGGGCGTCGTCGGCCGCTCCTGGATCTGCATCGAGCGGCGGACTGAATAGCAGCAGGGCGCATCCCGCCAGCAGAAACCACATGCTTCATGAATATTAGCACCGGGCTACGGGCGGAGCGGGAGAGTTGGAGCAGAATAGAAAGATGGGCCTGAACTCTCTATCCCGTCTCATTCGCTTTGCTGCTTTCGTATGCGTTCTTGCGCCCGTGATATTGGCTCAATCGGCGACGAATGTCAGTGATGCACGCTATGCGCATCTGGCGCGCGGCGTAAACATGGATGACTGGTTTGAATACGGGAGTCCGCTGACGGTGGGTCCTTCGGATGTGACGCTGCTGAAGAATTCGGGATTTACGTGCATTCGTCTGCCGGTCGCGCCGGAATACATTCTCACAAGCTTCTTACCTGCGTCGGCGGTCGCGGCGAATCTGACGAAGCTCGACGCGGCGATTGATTTGTTCCTCAATGCGGGCATGGCGGTGATGCTCGACTTCCATGCGGATGCGCAGTACGTGACCTATTATTGGGCGACGCCTTCGGCTCCGCAGGAGTTGATTGCGACTTGGCAGATGCTGGCTGTGCGTTATGCCAATCGCGATCCTGAGTTGCTCTTCTTTGAAGTGATGAATGAGCCGACGAATTTGTGGACGCAGGCTGCGTGGGATACCGAGCAACTGCAGGTGCTCGCGGGCATACGCAAGATTGATACGGCTCATACGGTGCTGGTGACTCCGACGAATTGGAGCGGGCTCGATGCGCTGTTGAGCATGACGCCGTACAACGATCCTAATGTGATTTATGTTCTGCACGATTATGATCCGCTGACGTTCACGCATCAGGGTGCGACGTGGGTGGATCCGACGACGATCGCGAGTTTGCGCAATGTTCCTTATCCGGCGTATCTGCCGGCGTTGCAGACGCTGATCAATCAGACGACTGATAGTGGAATACTGGCGCTGCTTCAGCCTTATCAGGCCCAGGGTTGGGATGCGGAGCAGATCGATTGGAACATCCATCTGGCGGCGGCGTGGGCGAAGAAGTGGGGAGTCCACGTGGTGGCGAATGAGTTTGGTTCGTACAAGCCATACAGTCCGGCGGATTCGCGGGCGCGGTGGCTGTATGACATGCGATCGGCGTTTGAGAAATACGGGATCGGGTGGTCGATGTGGGAGTACGAGGACGGGTTTGATCTCGTGCTGGGCAATCCGGGTTCGAGGGTGATCGATCCGAATCTTGCGCAGGCGTTGGGGTTTCAGCCGTGGACGATCTCTTATCCGGCACAGACCGGCGCGATCCAACCGTTCACGGGCGCGAGATCAGTGGAGATCGATGGCGTGGAACTTGGGAATGTTTATGCGGAAGGATTGATTGCTGCCGATTTGAATGGCGATGGCGCGCCGGATCTCGTGGTGACGCCGATCAATTGGCCAACGCTGCCGGACGCTCCCGTGCAGATTTTTTTGAATGCGGGCGGGGGCATCATGATCCCCGCGAACTTTGTCGGCGCGCCGCCGACGCAGCAGTTTGTCGATGTGATTGTGCCGGGGCGTTTCGATCGTTCGGGACGCATGGGCGTGTTCCTTCCGGACAACGGCCGCTTTCCTGCGGGAGGCGGTGGAGCGCAAAGCAAGCTGGTGTTGCCCGCGGCGGGGAATGCTTATCAGGATGCGACGGCGAATCTACCGCAAGGGGCGTTTTCGACAATGGGCGCGGCTGCGGCGGATATCGACGGCGATGGCGTCGACGATTTGGTCGTCTTCAATAATCAGGGAAATCATCCGCAGGGGTTGGCGGTAGAGATCCTGCGCAATGATGGCACGGGGCACTTCACGGGCGATCCCGGGGCGATGCCTGCGGAGCTTTCGGATCCGACGGCGGGGAATCGTGATTTTATTTGCGGCGTGTTCGTTCCGCGATTGGGAAGTGCGCCTGTTGTGGAGGGTCCGCAGCCGGAGTTGCTGAGGGATCCGAGGCGGCGGAAACAGGTGTTCGACCTGGCGGCGATCGGATGGACGGGCGGCACGGGTGGGCGGCTCTTTCTGAATGATGGCCACGGGAATTTTGTGAATGGGCCGGCGTTTCCTGTGCCAGCGGGCGGCGCCGTTTCGCCTGTGACGGGCGGATGCATGGCGCATGCGGACCTCAATGGCGACGGGCTCGAGGATCTCATTATCGGTTACCAGCATCCGGCGGCGAATCAGCCGGATTCCGTGCAGATCCTCATCAACAATGGCGACGGATCGTTCCGAGATGAAACTGCAACGCGGATCGGACCGCTGCCGCCGTCGCAAATCGGACTCCGGCGAATCTCGGTGGCTGCGATCGACCATGGCACGGGGCACGCGTTGATCCTCACGTTGGTCGGGCAGCCACCTTTGCTTTATGCGGACAAAGGCGATGGAGTTTTCGCGGCGGTAACGGCGTGGAACAATGCGGGCGCTCCGTGGGTGGCGGCGGGCGCGGATCTGAATGGAGACGGGCTGATGGATCTGATCTTCGCGATCGGCGGCGCGGGTCCGACGGTGCAGGTTGCATTTGGATCGACGGTGCTCGGAAGTTCCGGATCGCCGCTTTCTGCTGGTGCTAAGATCAAAGGGAATGTGAAGTAAGCGGAAGCGCGTTGCGCACTTCCGAAACCGCCACTTGAGAACACCAACCTGCTTAAAGGTGAAATGACATGAGATTTTTTCTGGATACCGCGAACCTGGATGAACTGCGCAAGGGCGCGGCCTGGGGCATCGTCGATGGCGTAACTACGAATCCGACCCTGATCGCCAAAGAAGGCGTTCCCATCGAAGAACAGATTCGCCGCATCTGCGAGATCGTCGACGGCGACGTCAGCGCGGAAGTCGTGTCGCTCGAAGCTCCGAAAATGATCGAAGACGGCCTGAAGCTTTCGAAAATCCACAAGAATGTGGTGGTGAAGCTGCCGTTGATCCGCGAGGGAATCAAGGCGTGTTCCGCGCTGAGCAAGGAAGGCGTGCGCACGAACGTCACGCTGTGCTTCTCGACCGCGCAGGCAATTCTGGCGGCGAAGGCGGGCGCGTATCTGGTGAGTCCGTTCGTCGGCCGTGTCGATGATATCGGCTGGGATGGCAACCATTTGATCCGCGAGATCGTGGAAGTGTTCGAAGTGCAGGGCTTCAAGACGCAGGTGCTGGCGGCGTCGCTGCGGCACTCGCTGCACGTGATCGAAGCAGCGAAGGCGGGCGCGCAAGTGGGCACGATGCCGTTCAAGGTGATGGATGCTTTGTTCAATCATCCGCTCACCGATAAGGGGCTCGATCAGTTCCTGAAGGATTACGCCAAGGCGTTCGAGCCGGTTGGCGCGGGCAAGCACTAGCGTCCGCAGGATCCGTGAATTCTATAATGGCCTGGCAAGTAGCGGGTTTAGCCCTGCTGGCGGCCGCGCTGATTGGCGCAGCGGTCTGGATTGGCTACAACAAGCGCAATTCTCCTGAGCGGCGCGAGCAAAATCGCCGCCTCTTCGTGAATCGCGAGGGGCGATTGGGCGATGCCATGATCATCGATGTCATCGACGACACGCTGGTCTATCAGTATCAGGTGAATGGCGTGTCGTACACGGGCAGCCAGGACTTGAGTGCGCTGCGGCAACTGCTGCCTGGGGGGATCGACCGGCTGATCGGGCAGGTGGCGATCAAGTATACGCTGCGCAATCCGGCGAATTCGATTGTGCTGTGCGAAGTGTGGAGTGGGTTGCGCGATTTGTACACGCTGCAATACGGCGCGGGCGCGGCAGGCTTAAAGAAAGAGGATCTTGAATGAGAACGAGAAATCTGATTTTGTCGGTCTGCGCCGCTGGCGCGCTTTTCCTGGCTGGAACGCTGGTGGGCGCGAACCGGTTCACTAAGCCGTCGACCATTTTGCACGTCGTTACGATCAAGTGGAAGGCGGAGGCGACTGACGCTCAGAAGACCGAGGTCCTCAAGGGCGTCGAGAAGATGGCGGGAGAGATCCCGGGCGTCAAGAGCGTCTGGACGAAGGGGATCAAGGTACAGGGCCAAGGCTACACATCCGCATTCGTGATGGAGTTCGAGAACGCCGCCGCGTTCGCCGCGTATGCCGACAATCCCGCGCATCAAGAGTGGAACAAGATGTATCAGGCGGTCCACGAGCAGTCGACGACGCACGATATTACGAACTGAGTTGTACACTAATAGTTAATCCTCACCTGGAGTTTCAAAGCACCAAATGATTTCAGCAACACAACTGCGTCCTGGCATGGTGGTCAAGTTCAACAACGAACTGCACTCGATTTTCACCATGACTCATCGGACGCCCGGCAACCTGCGCGGCTTCGTCCAGGTCAAGATGCGCAACCTGCGTTCGGGTTCGATGTTCGAGCACCGCTTCTCGTCTGAAGACAAAGTCGAACGCGCGCAACTCGAGCAGGCGGAGATGGAGTACCTGTACGACGAAGGGGGCGAGAGCTTCTACTTCATGAACATCGAGAACTACGAACAGATCTTCCTGACGAAGGATCTGCTCGGCGATGCGACGCAATACCTGATTCCGAATCTGAAGGTGTCGGTCGAGTTCTACGAGGGCAATGCGATCAGCGTGGACCTGCCTGCGACGGTGGATTTGACGGTGGTCGAGACGGAGCCTGGATTGAAGGGCGCGACGGTGTCGAACGTCACCAAGCCGGCGAAGACAGATACGGGGTTGATCGTGCAGGTGCCGCCTTTTATCAATGAAGGTGAGAAGATCCGGGTGTCGACGACTGAGGGTGCGTATTTGTCGCGGGCGTAGGTGCGGGGCTCAGTTCTTGCGGCCGCCGCGGTGAGCGAAGAGCACCGACAGATCCCGCGCGCCATGCACGATGCGGATGATTTGGATCGGCTTGGCTTCCCACGCGTAAACGACCACGTACGAGTAGAAATTCCAGAACCGGTATTTTCGGGCTAGGAGTTCCTCGTGGAAGTGGCCGATGCCCGGTGAGCTGGCCAACCGGGTGAAGCTGTCGTAAAACTCGGTACGGACGCGGTTGGCCGTTGCCGGGCTGTCTTCCGCGATGTCCACCAGGATTTCTTTGAGATCGCTCTTGGCCTCCGGCGTCAGGACGAATCGGCGCTTCACCGCTTTGACAGCCTGGGCTTAGACTTCGGCCGGCTCTCGAGCATCGCCCGAAGTTCTTCGAAGACTTCGTCCCCGTCGAGCAGTTCGCCGCGATCCGCCTGAGCGATACCGCGTTCCAGCTTGGCCTTCAATTGCGCGAGCGCCTCCTCGCGGTCGCGCTCTTGGCGTTCGAGGAGCCGCAAGGCCTCGCGCACCACCTCGCTCGTGGTTTGATAACGGCCGGATTCAACCCTGCTTTGAAGGAATGCGTCCAATTCCGGGGTGAGGGAGACATTGACCGTCGTGCGGTGCGTAGCCATACCTGAAGCATGACGACACTTGGCACATTGTGTCAAGTGTCAACCGCCCTTACTTCGAGTCGATGATGAACGTCGGAGCCAATCCCACTGCGCTCCTCGCGCCGCTCGGAGCTTCAGTCGTCAGCCAGCTAGAGCAGCCGTAGACTTTCCCGAGGAAGGAGTGCGGATGGACGTCCACATTCAGATCCTTCACTTGGACGCTGCCGTATTGCAGGACCGGGAACGGCACGCGGGTCGTTTCGGTCAGTTCCTGCACAACGTAGGGGGCGCGCTGGGTAAGCTTCAGGGCTCGATCCCAACTGGAATCGTCCATCATGGCTCCGCGGTAGACGGGGAGCTCGGCGGAATCGTCGTTCGGCTTCAGGACCAGTTCGTTGCGGTGCTTCTGGACGTAGTCGACCAGATCGATGGCCTTGCCGTTGTGGGTCGTGTTGCCGGGGGTGACGACGCGGGTCCAGGGGATGAACTCGCGGATCGCTTTACGCTCGGGGGTCGGGAATTTGGAGGTGACGGCTTCGTCGGTCAGGAGGTCGAAGATCGCCTTCTTGCGGGCGAGCTCGGCGCGGAAGCTGTTCACGATGCAAACTTTGCGATCCTGATAGGCGCGGACGAGGGGATGGGTCAGGTCGAAGCGCACCAGGAATTCGTTGACCTTCATCCGGCGGTAGATCAGATTGATCACGAAGTCGCCCTTGCGTAGGACTCCGTTTTTGTATTCGAGCTGTTCGGGCGAGACGACTTCCGTCGGGCAGCCTTCCTTGCGGAAGAGCTCGGCGAGCAACTGATGCTCGGGCGCGGCGACGGTTTGGAAGGGCTGGCGGAACTCGAGGATCCCGATGTAGGGCTTGCGTGCCGATTTGTCGCTGAATTCCTTATAAGCCTTCAACAAAGCCTGCAGCAACTGCTTCGTTCCACCGAGTTTGGTCAGCGAATATTTCTTGCGGAATTCCTTCATCGGAGGCGAATCATAGAAGATATTCGAGAGGGCGTCGCCGAACGCGACTCCGGCGGGGGTTTCGGAATTGTATTCCGTGAAGCGGATACTGCCGTTGTTCAGATTGGTGTCGAGGAGGCCGGTGACGGCGAGGAACGGATATCCGGGATCGATGGCGGCCAGCATCTTCTCGGCCGGCAGCAATTGCATGCGGCTGAGCAGGGCGGGGTTGGCGAGAGCCACTTCCTGCACCCGGTTGATGGCGGAAAAGAGGCTCTCGGCACCCTTGACCAGATTCTGATATTGACGGCCGGTTATGAAGTGCGGACGGAGTACCGGAGACGCGGGACGGTTGCCGAACAGCAGATGTTCCTGCTTCATGCGGTCCTGCAGAGCTTCCGCCCAGCTCATATCACGATAGGGCTCCGATTCGAGCAGCTTATGGAACCGGTTGATGGCCTCGCCTACTTGAGACATGCTTGTTTACCACTTTCCGTAAATCTCAGTATCTCATGACGCAAGCGAATTGCCAAACTCAGTACTTACCTAAAACTGGGTTAAGGCATTGTATTTAATACAGTTATAGTTTATCCCAGGTGATCGGCCAGATTGCGTTCTCATTCAGAATCTGTAACGTAGCCCTCGCAAAAGCGCCGATTCTCTGAGAAACTGGAGTTTCCCATGCTGTCAGGCGCGAACTTGCTCGAGCGGATGGAACAGACCCACACGGCCACTCCGACGTTATGGTGGTTGGGCCATTGCGGATTTGCGATCAAGTACGCGAGCTTGACGTTTTATGTGGATCCGTGCCTGACGACTCCGCCGGGGATGAAGCGGTTTACGGATCCGCCGATTGCGCCGCAGGCGGTCGACAATGCGGATTTGATCTTGTGTACTCATGCACATCCGGCGCATATGGATCCGGGGACGCTGGTGCCGATGATGGAGTCCTCACCGCGGGTGAAGGTGGTCGTTCCAAAGAGTGCGGCGGAGCATGCGCGGGGGCTTGGGATCGGATTCGACCGGATGACGACGACCGATTCCGGCCTGCGCGTCGAGTATTTCAAGGACTCTCTATATGGGCGGGTGTATTCCGTGCCATCGGCGCATCCGAAGCTGGATTGGACTCCGATTGGGGGCTATCCTTACTTGGGCTATCTCATTCGATTTGAGGGGATTACGATCTATCACGCTGGGGATACGGTGTTGTACGACGACTTGGCTCTGCGGCTGAAGCCGTTCAATGTGACGGTCGCGATTCTGCCGATTGGCCGGGGCAACCTCGATTCGGGTGAGGCGGCGCAATTGGCGGAGGACATGGCTGCGACCTGGCTGGTTCCGATGCATTACGGCTCGTTCGAGAACGCGTGGGATCATCCGGAATCGCCGAGGGTGATGGGATTTATCGAGCACATGCTGGGGCATCGTCCGCTGCAGCGGTTTAAGGTGTTCGAGATCGGCGAGGGATGGACCGTGCCGGCCGAATCCGCGGCGGCGGAAGCGGGCTGATTACTTCCAATATTCGAAGGGCGGCTTTTCGCCGGCGGGGAGCACGGATTCATACTTTTGTCCGCCGCGGCGCTTGACGAAATCGGCCTTAGCCGAGTCAATCAATTTCGGATCGAGAAATAAATCGACTGCGGAGAGGGCGAGGGTTTTTGCCGCAACCAGCATGCCTTTCTGTCCGACTGACATTCCTGCGCAGGCGGCGGCTTGCCAGGTGTGGGCGTTGACTCCGGGGATGAAGGTGGCGGCGACGAAGCCTCCGGTCGGATATTGCCAGCTCAGGTCGCCGACGTCAGTCGACGCGACGCCGACGCCATTTTCGGCGAAGGGCACGATGTGAGCCTGGCTGCCGAGGTCGGGTGCGCCGGCTCGGTTCGCGACTGCCGACTTGCGGATTTCGGTGGCGAACTTCGTTTCGTCCGCGGTGAGGTCGTAGCCGCCGACGGCGGTGAGGTTGCGGTAGAGCAAACGATTGAGCGTGTCGTTCGGGAGCGTGTTCCAGTAGGACATCTCGAGCTCCATTTCGGACTTTGTTTCCGTTTGTAGCTCGGCACCCTTGGCGCATTTCAGAATGCGAGCCCAGATCGGCAGCAGGGTGGTCATCGAAGGGCTGCGAGCGATCAAGCGCGATTCGGCAAAAGCGGGCACGATGTTCGGGGCGTCGCCGCCTTTCGAAATGATGTAGTGGATGCGCGTGTCGGAGGGGACGTGCTCGCGCATGAATTCGAGGGACATACTCATGAGCATCAAACCATCGAGAGCGGAGCGTCCGGCTTCGGGCGCGGCGGCGGCGTGGGAGGCAATTCCTTTAAAACGGAATCGGGCCGAGATGTTTGCGAGTGTCGAGGTGTTGCCGCCGGTGTTGCGATCGGCCGGATGCCAGGAGAGGATGGAGTCGACATCGTTGAAGGATCCGGCGCGGGCCATGAAGATCTTGCCTCCGCCGCCTTCTTCGGCGGGCGTGCCGTAGTAGCGAATCGTGCCGGAAAGCTTGTGATTCTCGAGATATTCCTTGGTCACGATGGCTGCGAAAGCGGATGCGGTGCCGAGCAGATTGTGTCCGCATCCATGGCCGGGACCGTTAGCGAGGACGGCTTCGCGCTCGGGTACGGGCGCTTGCGAGAGGCCCGGTAGCGCATCAAATTCGCCGAGGATCGCGATGACGGGCTTGCCTGATCCCCAGGTGGCGCTGAAGGCGGTGGGGGCTCCGCCGATGTTGGCTTCGATTTTGAAGCCTGAGGCGGCGAGCTCTTTTTGCAGTGCTTTGGAGCTTTGCGTTTCGGCAAAGCCGAGCTCGGCGAAGTTCCAGATTTCCTTAGCGAGTTGGTTGTAATGCGGGGCGTGGTTGTCCATCGATTTCAGGATGGCGGCGCGGTCGGCAACGGAGACCTGGGCGGTGGCGGCGAGGGCGGAAACACACAGGGAAACGAACAGAACCTTCGGCGGCGTTGGCATTCGATCAGGATACAGCAAAGCGGCTGTCCCCTATAATTCGAAGTGAATGGATGAATTGTTGGTGACGCGGTTGGGGTCGATCGGCGGCCTTGAGTTCCGGCGCGATGCGCGGTTGAGCGAGTACACGCGATTTGGAATCGGGGGTGCGGCCGATCTGCTGGTCGACGCGCATACGAATGCGTCGATGATCGCGGCGCTTGACGCGATTCGAGGATCGGGTGTGGCGTTCGAAGTGATCGGCGACGGGACGAATCTGATCGTTTCGGATGCCGGATTTCGAGGCATCATTTTGCGGTATCGAGGTTCCGCGATTCGCGTGGATGGGGTTACGGTCGAGGTCGAAGCGGGGGCCGTGCTGCAGATGCTGGTCGATGAGACGATCGCGAATGGGCTCGCGGGGGTCCACACGATGACGGGCATTCCGGGATCGGTGGGCGCGGCTGTGTACGGCAATGCCGGCGCGTATGGACGGTCGATTTCGCAGAGCGTTCGAAGTGTGTCGTACTACGACGGATCGAGCGTCGGTGAGTTGTCGAACGCTCAGTGCGAGTTCCAATACCGCGAGAGCATTTTCAAGAAGAACAAGAGCTGGATCATTCTTTCGACGGAGCTGCTGCTCGAGGCGGGCGATGCGACGGAGTTGCGTGCGAATGCCGAGCGGATCCGGAAGATCCGCGATGAGAAATATCCGCCGACGATGCGGTGCGCGGGTTCGATCTTCAAGAACCTGGTGCTCGGCGAACTCGAGGGCGGCGTGCAGTCGCGCGTGCCGGCGAATGTGGTCCGCGAGGGGAAGGTGCCGGCGGCGTGGTTCCTCGATGAAGCGGGCGTGAAGGGCATGCGGATCGGCGGCATCCACGTCGCGGATTATCATGCGAATCTCATTTACAACTCTGGCGGAGGCACGGCTGCGGAGTTGTGCGAAGTCATCCGGAACTGCAAGCGGGGTGTCGAGGATCGATTCGGATTGGTGCTCGAAGAGGAAGTGCAATACATCGGCGAAGGTTTGGTATGATTCCGTCTGTATGCGTTTACAGGACAAGGTAGCCATCGTCACCGGAGCAGGCTCCGGCATTGGCGAAGCGACGGCAATTCTCTTCGCTGAGCAAGGCGCGAAGCTGGTATTGAATGACATAGACGAGGCAAACGGAAAGCGCGTCTTGAAGAAAGTCAAGGCGGCTGGAGGGAAGGGAGTGCTGGTGACGGGCGACGTATCGCTCGAAGAAACAGCAAAGGCGCTGCCGGCAGCAGCGATCAAACATTTCAAGCAGCTCGACATTGTTGTGAACAATGCCGCGAACTTCACGCAGATGGGTGTCGAGCGGGCTGAGATGTCCGACTGGTTGAAGGTGTTCGGCGTGAACGTGTTTGGGCCGGCGTTTATTTGCAAGTATTCGATTCCGCATTTGAAGAAGACGGGCAAGGGATCGATCGTGAACGTCGCGTCGATGAGCGGCGTGATCGCGCAGCACGACTTCGTGACCTACAACGCGTCGAAGGGCGCGGTGCTGCAGATGACGCGCTGCATGGCGCTCGATCTGGCGCCGTTCAATGTGCGTGTGAATTCGGTGTGTCCGGGATGCATTGATACGACGGCGACGAAGAAGGAAGCGGTGCGGTTGGGGATGCCGTATGAAGATTGGGTCCACAACGCGGCGGTGAAGCACATGCTCGGCCGCATCGGCGAGCCGATCGAAGTGGCGAACGCGATCCTGTTCATGGCGTCCGATGAGTCGAGTTTTATGACGGCGGCGACGATCATGGTGGATGGCGGGTACACGGAGTGGTAGGCGCGCTATGGACGACATCAGAGCTGAGGATCTGGTTGGCGAGGGGTGGGCCGAGTGGTACAGGCTCACGCCTGCGGAGCGGTTTCTCGAATCGATGAAGCTGTGGGAGACGTACCTCGCCTTGGGAGGGTCGCTTGAACCGGAGCCCGATACTCAGAGCCCTTTCTTCGATGAGGAGGAGTGGCGCGAGAACGCTCGGCAAGCGACTGAGTTACGCTCCTCTGTTCGAAGGTGGCCGGCCGGTAGAGAGTAAGGCCGAGGGGTCCGCGCAAAGATCACAAAGGAATCGCAAAGGCCTCGCCAAGATTTTTTGGAGCCTGTCGCTACTTCACATACACGGCGGTGCCGGAGGCGACGGTGCCGAATACGTTGCGGCCGGGATTTGAGGTGGGCGGGATTATGAAATCGATCGCGTAGATGGCGTCGATGAATCCTGGGCCCATCGGGCGCGCTATGCCGGGCAGAAGCACCGGCGGCATTCCGTAATTCGGGCTCACCGGGGAGTTCCACGGCAAGTAGATCGGCCCGGGAGCGTAGGCGCCGGTTCCGAATAGAGTCACTGTCGATCCGGAGGCTGCGGGATTGTCGGCGCTGTTCAGGGTTCCGTCTTCGTTACGGATGTTGCCGTCCACGATCGCCGATGGCGGCGGTAGTGCGGGGAATGCCTGGGTCAGCAATCCCGCTTTGCTGGTGCCGATTGGCAGGATGATTGGTTCACTGATGGCCCAGGGGGTTGCCACTCGGACGGCGACACGATCCGGCTGCGACAAGTGCGAGGGGATCACGCAGATTACGTGGTCGGGAGCGATTTGCATCACCTCGCCGGGGTTGCCGTCGAATAGCACTTCAACGTCGCCGAGTACAGTGCGCAACGGGTCGGGGTAGTTTAGTCCGACATCGAACGAATCGGGTGAGAGGTTCTTGCCGGTGATCGTCAGAAGCATTCCGGGCGAGGGATTGGTGGACGTTCCGTCGAAGGCGTTGAACGCGCCGGTGATGATCATTCCAGGGACGGGAGGGACGACGGGAAGGCGCAATATTGCGTCCGGTCCGGCGGTGTAGATGGAGCCATCCGGCCCTAAGGCTGCCGGGGCGGCGGCCCAGGGGAGATCCGTCGAGAAGACGAGAGTGCCGTCGGGTGCGAGTTCGACGACCGCACCAGCGGAGGCTCCGGGGGATGGGGCTGACGCGTAGACTGGGTTCCATAAAGTGAAGCCGTTCAGGGCTAACAATCCGATGGCGGCTGATCCGTTTGCGCTTGGATGGATCGAGAACGGTTGGCTCCCGCAACGTCCTGCGAGACGGGTCGAATAGATTGGCGCGAGGCTGTCGGGTTGGAGCTTCGCGGCAATGATGTCCGAAGGACCTTCGATGCCGAGCATCCCTGACAACTGGCACGGAACGGATTGGACGGCGGGCGATTGCGTGTCCGTCGAGGCGACGTAGACGTTCCCGTCTGGATCGGTGTCCATGGCGAAGATTGCGCCCGGCTGTTGTGATACGGGAGTCAGCGCCGAACCGTCGGGCGCCATCCGGTAGAGCATTCCGGAACCTGCACCGTAGAGTGCGGATCCGTTGGTTTCTGCGGCGGCAGGGACTCCCAATGCATCATAAGCCCCGAGGCCCGGCAGGCCGGCCGAATAGACGAGTCCAGCGGACGCGGATAGCGCGATCGCGAATCTGGCGCGGTTGTTGGTGTCGGGCGGAGGATCGAGCGGTAACGCTCCAGGAGTGATGGGGAACGATGTTGATTCTGTCACGCCTGTCAGGAAGACTTCGCCTTGCGGGGCGACTGCCATGCCGGTGACGAAGTCGACTTGGCCGATAACGACTGAATGCACCATATTTCCGTTCGGATCATATTGGGTCACGAAGGCATTCGGGGTTCCGGGTTGGCCGATGGGGGCGGCGGTGGCGGGGAAGTCTTGAGAGGATGTCAGGCCGGAGACGTATACGTTGCCAGCGCTGTCGAGTCCGAGCGCGGTGGCGGAATCGGTGGAGGATCCGCCGAGGAACGTTGACCACAGGACTTGCTTTCCGCCCGGCGCGAGCTTGGCGACGAAGGCGTCGGTCGTGGCTGCCTGCACTGCGTACAAGGCGCAGCCTGGGCCGGAAGCGAAGGTTGTGGTGTTTGTGATTGCGGAGGCGAGAGGGTTCTGTTGCCACGCCTGTCCGAAATCGAGGCTCAACTCGTTGCCTGCGAGCAGGGCTCCTCCTTGACAGGTGCGGCTCAGGGCTGCGAGGTTCGAGGACGCGAGGTGCGCAGCGGCGGGAGGTTGCTGCCATTTGCCCGTGACATCCACAGTGGAGACGAACGCACCCGCGGCGTCAACCGCGTAGAGGGCGCCCGCTACGTCGGGGTCCGGCAACAAATTCACGAGGGCGGCTGGAGGCTGCACTGCTTGGATCCAGGTCGAGCCCCAGTCTGGGCTCACGAAAAGTTGGCCGGAGGTGCCGGCGCTGACTGCCGCATAGATCAATCCGGAGGTGTGTGGATCGGG
>DASXZC010000183.1:0-12160 GCA_036502165.1 Bryobacteraceae bacterium | reverse complement strand
CCGCATCTCGGCGGCCATGCTCTTCGACATGCGGCTCGCGCTGTTCCGCCATTTGGAAAGTATGTCGCCGCGCTTCTATGCGAAGTGGCGCCTCGGCGATCTCGTGTCGCGGCTCAACAACGATATCGGCGAAGTCCAGCGCGTCTCGGCCGACTCGCTGCTCTCGATCCTCAGCAACGTCGTCTTCCTGTTCGGCAGCGCCGGACTCATGTGGTACCTCAGTCCACGCCTGTTTCTCGTGAGCATCGTGTCCGTCCCCATCTCGCTTTACGCTTTCAGCCATTATCAAAAACAGCTCACCAGCGAGACGCGCACGCTGCGTGAGCGCTCCGCCGATCTCGGCAGCTTCTTCGTCGAAACGCTCATCGGAGCGCGACTCGTTGCCACATCGAATGCCATCGAACATGAAACCGCGCGCTTCCGCCAGCGCAACAATTCATTCGTCGACTCGCTGCTGCGCTTGCAGTTGACGTCGTTCCTCATGGGCGCAATGCCCGGCTCAATCCTCACGGCGTCCTCAGCGGCCGTTTTCCTCTACGGAGGATGGCTGATCTTCCACGACCGCATCACGATCGGCACGTTGGTGGCGTTCATGGCGTATCACTCGCGCCTGCTCTCGCCGATCCAAAACATGATGGGACTCTCCTCGAGCCTGGCTGCCGCGCGCGTCTCACTCAACCGGATTTTCGAGCTCCTCGACACGGCGCCGGAAGTCGTCGAAAGCCCCGCCGCCAAGCCTCTCGCGCGCATTTCACAATCGATTCGATTCGAAGACGTCAGCTTGTGCCACGACCGCGAAGCGGTGCTCGACCGCGCGTCGTTCGAAATTCCCGCCGGTGCATTCTGTGCGATTCTCGGGCCTAGCGGCGCAGGAAAGTCGACAATCGCGAATCTCATGGTGCGCCTGCTCGATACGGACTCTGGCGCGGTCACGATCGACGGAACTGATGTCCGCGACTTGCGGCTCATGGACCTTCGGCGGCAGGTCGTCCTCATCGATCAGGATCCTTTTCTGCTCAATTCCACCATCGCCGAAAACATCGCATACCCAAATCCGCAAGCTTCGCGCACCGAGATCGAACAGGCAGGGCGCCGCGCTGGACTCGATGAATTGATCGCTCGTCTTCCCGATGGCTACGACACAAATTGCGGAGAACGCGGACTCGCCCTCTCTTCCGGCGAACGCCAACGCATCGCGCTCGCCCGTGGACTCTTGCGCGCGCCGAGCGTCCTCATCCTCGATGAACCAACGTCCGCTCTCGATCCTGCAACGGAGGCAGTCGTGGTGCGCCACCTCCGCGAAACTCTCGCCGGAACGACCGTCATCATCATCACGCATCGCGCCGCGCTCGCCGCTATCGCAGGCCAAGTGATCACCATCGAGGATCGCAAAGCGACTACGGCGACGGTGTCATGATCCGCGTCGCCGTGATCGACAGCGGAGTCCACGCTGCGCATCCTCACATCATTCGAGTGGATGGTGGCGCATCGTTCGGCCACAGCGATCGCGCGTCTTACAACGATTCGCTCGGCCACGGAACGGCGGTGATGGCTGCCGTTCAGGAGAAGGCTCCCGACGCTGAATACTACGCACTGCGCGTCTTTCACTCGGCCTTGCGTACGCGCGTAGAATTCCTGATCGAAGCTCTCGAGTGGTGCCTGACGGAACGCATAGACATCGTGAACCTGAGCCTCGGCACATCAAATCCGGATCACGCGGCGCGCTTTGAAATGTTCCTTCGCAAGGCTCCGAATCTCGTTGTAGTCGCCCCCGCAGGATCTCTGCCCGGATCACACAACGACGTGCTAGCCGCCGACGAGGACCCCACATGACCGCGCGAAGAATATCGCCATCGCCCCTTCGACGGAGTCTTCACCGCATCAGGCCATCCGCGCCCGGTCCCCGGAGTTCCTCAGGAATTCAATCTGCAAGGAATCAGCTTCGCCGTCGCCAATGTCACCGGCTTCGCTGCCCGCGCAATAGCGACCTGCGAGCCGCGAACGCCCGCCGCGCTCAAGGCCCGGCTCATCGCGAACGCTACCCGCCCACGCCAGCCTTGATCATCTGCTCGGCATGCTTCAACGCCTCCGGAGTCAATCGCTCACCCGACAGCATACGCCCGATTTCACGGGTCCGCGCCGCTCGATCGAGCTCGTCGATGGTCGTATAGGTTCGCCCGCGTTCGCTTCGCTTGTCGACGAAGTAATGATGATCGGCATAGCTCGCGACCTGCGCCAGATGCGTCACACAGAGCACTTGTTCGACACCCGCAAGCTTCTTCAACTTCCGACCGACTGCATCAGCCGCGCCTCCGCCGATTCCGGCATCGACTTCGTCGAACACCAGCGTCCGCGCCACAGTTGACGCCCCTTTCGCCACCATCGTGCAAGTCTTCAACGCCAACGCAACGCGCGACAACTCGCCTCCGGAGGCGACCTTGTCGAGCGGCTTCGGCTCCTCGCCGACGTTCGCGGAAATGAGGAACTCGATCGCGTCCGCTCCGTGCGAAGACCACTCCGCTTCGTTGACGCGCACTTCGAATACGGCTTGCGCCATCGCCAACGACGCGAGCTCGCCCTGCACCTTCTTCGCCAGCTTGCGGCCCGCGTCCTTACGGATCGCCGTCAACTTCGCGGCCGCAACTTTGAACGCCGTCTTCGCACGCTCGCGATCCTTCTCGAGCTGCGCGCGCCGCTCACCGGCGGTCGCGACCGCATTCAACTGCTTCCGCACGGACTCGAGGAACGCGAGGATCTCATCAATCGTCGTCCCATACTTCCGCTTCAATTTCTCGATCGCCGCCATACGCGTCTCGATCGCCTCGAGCCGCTGTGGATCCGCCTGCAAGCGTCCCAGATAGTCCCGCAGCGTGTGCGACGCATCGTCGATCGCAATCGACGCCGGCCTCAGCGACTCGACCATCGCCGCAAACGACTCATCGATCCGCGCCAGATCTTCAATCCGCCGCATCGCCACTCGCAACTGCGCCGCAGCGCTCGCCTGATCTTCATACAGCAAGGCGTACGCCGCCGTCGCGCTCTCTTCAAGCCGCGCGACATTCTTCTGGATCTTCCGCTCGCCCTCCAACTGCTCATCCTCGCGCGGCTTCAATTCGACCGCCTCGATTTCCTTGCGTTGGAACGACCACAAATCCGTGAGCCGCAGCTTCTCCGCCTCGGTGCGTTCGAGTTCGTCGAGCTCCGCGCCGATGCGCCGCCACTCGCGATACAGGCCCGCGACCTCCGCCAGCAATCCTTCGCTACCGGCGGCGAACGTGTCGAGCATGTCGCGCTGCGCGTCGGTCGACGCGAGATTCTGCTGCTCGTGCTGCCCGTGGATGTCGCCCAGGAAAGGCGCCAATTCCCTCAACAGCGCCGCCGTCACCGGGCGGCTTCCTACGAACGCACGCGATTTTCCACTCGCCTGAATTTCCCTTTCGATGAGCAGCTCGCCGTCCTCGCACTCGATGCCCGCATCTTTCAACGGAGGCAACTCGCGCGCCACATCGAAGATCGCCGAGACGCGCGCCTTCTGCGCACCCGAGCGGATCATGTCCGCCGACGCACGTCCGCCGAACAGCAACCCGAGCGCGTCCACGACAATCGATTTGCCGCTGCCGGTTTCCCCAGTGAGCAGATTCAATCCAGGATGAAAACGCACCCGGACTTGTTCGACAACCGCGAGATTCTCGACCACCAATTCAACCAGCATGTCCTTTCAATTGAGTACCACGTTTGCGGTACGCAATGGCAAAGAAACGTAATCAGGCATCGCTAACTTCATCAAACGATGGCGACTTTATAGCTGCCAGCCCATTTTGGACGAGTGGTCCGCATCGGACGACTCGGGTGGTAATTCGTGCCTTATCTTGTTCTACTATTTACTGGAGAGTTCGTGCGAATGCGGTCTGGAGATATTTTTGTCGGCATCCTGCTCGGAGCTCCCGGTTCCGGAAAAGGGACCCAGGGAGCCACATTATCCGAGCTGTATCGGATCCCGACCATCTCGACCGGCGACCTCTTGCGCATCGAAATCGCATCCCTTTCGCCTCTTGGGTGGCACGTAAAATCCGTGATCGCTGGTGGCCAATTGGTCGGCGATGAACTCGTCAACGACATGGTCTCGAATCGGATTTCGCAAGCCGATTGCGCCCGTGGATTTCTGCTGGATGGTTATCCCCGGTCGCGGCCGCAGGCCCAATTCCTCGACAGCCTGCTTGAGGAACGCCAGCTTCCCGAACCCGCCGTCATTCATCTCGACGTCCCGCTTGAACAGTTGAAGACTCGCATGCTCGCGCGCCGCCAATGCCCAGGCTGCAAGCGTACGTTGAGCGTCCTCGCCGGTGGAGAGTTCCGCGCCAAGATTGCCAAAGGGCTGTGCCCGTACGACGATTCGCGCCTCGTCACCCGCCCCGACGATCGCGTCGAAGCGGTCGAGTCCCGGCTCGCCGGTTACGAGAACTACGAGCGCGAAGTTGTGGCGCACTACCAGGCTCGCAACTATCACCGCATCAACGGCAACACATCGATGCATGAAGTCACCGCCCAGGTGCTCGAAGCGTTGACGGCTGTCGTAGTTGTCGCCGCTCAACTCTGCTGAGCTCCGTACCGTCCCGGCGTCATTCCCACAATCGATCGGAAGTCGTTGATCAGGTGTGCCTGGTCGAAGTAGCCCAATTCGACTGCCAACTGCGCCAGGTCGATCTGGGCGCTCGAATGGATCCGCTCGACTGCCTCGTGCAGGCGGTACCGGCGGATGACCCACTTCGGGCTCGCGCCCACGAACTCTTGAAAGAGACGCTGTAGAGCCCGTTTCCCGATCCCGGCTCGAGCGGCCAGTTCGTCGACCGTGCGGATCTCCGGCTCCCGTTGAATTCGCTCGACCAGTTCGGCCGCCCGTTCCGCGGAAGGGTCAGCCGTCAATCGGCGGGCGCGAAAGAACTCGTCGGCTGCTTTCAATCGGTCGCGCTCCCGTCCTTTTCCGAGAACGACCGCGCCCAATTCAAGGATCGAGCCGCCGAAAATTTCGGTGGCCGGAACCGTGCGATCGGCCAGTTCGGCGACGGGACGTCCATAGAAGGCCCGAAATCCTCCTGCGCGGAATTTGACTCCGAACACCTTCGAACGTCCCTCGAGCACCCGCGTGAATCGCGAAGTTTGCACGCCGCTGACGGTCGCTGCCCCGTTCTCGAATACGAGCTGGACATTCGGATGCGGCAGGGTCTCCGCGATGTGCGGATCCGACCCGCGCAGATCCCACTCGACTGACCAGTAGTGAGCGATCCACGGCGCGAGATCGGGCGCGGGCGCGCGGCGCGTATGTTTCATCTTGCCGCCCGCGGCCGGACGCCGCAGGACTCCGCGAGCGGGTCCTGCCTTCGCGTCGAAGACGACCTCCTGCTGTTGTCGCGTCTTTCCAATCATTCGGTCGGCCGCCTGCCTTACACTGTAGCCGAAGGATGAAACGCCTTATACCAGTCGCGGCTGCCTGCCTGATCCTCACCGCGGCCGCCCAGGAGAAGACCCTCATGAACCATCACGCCAGCGGAACATTCGAAGTGAAACTCGTCCCGCAAAAGCAGGACAATCCGCCTGCTGCCGCCGCCAACCTCGGCCGCATGTCGATCGACAAGCAATTCCGGGGCGATCTCGACGCCGTCAGCCAAGGCGAAATGCTCAGCTTCATGACGGAGGTCAAAGGCTCGGGCGCGTACGTCGCAATCGAGCGCGTCACCGGCTCGCTCGGCGGCCGCGCCGGATCGTTTGTACTGCAGCACAATGGCACGATGTCGCGCGGCACGCCGCAGCTCAGCGTTACCGTCGTCCCGGATTCCGGAACCGGCGAACTGACTGGGCTCACCGGAACGTTCGAGATCAAGATCGAAGGCGGCAAGCACTTCTACGAGTTCGACTATTCGCTTCCTGCCGAATAAAATTCTCTTGACATGTACTAGTCAACTAGTACACTATCATTTCAGATGTTTTCGACGGCCCAAAACGGCAAACCGGCCTTCCTGTTCCGCCTCGACACGCACAGCGGAATCCCCGCCTACCGGCAAATCATCGATCAGGTGACCGCCGGAATGGCCACCGGATCCCTCAAGCCCGGCGACCAGTTACCGACGGTAAGGCAACTCGCAGTCGATCTCGCGATCAATCCGAACACGGTCGTGCGGGCGTACCGGGAACTCGAAATCCGCGGCGTGCTCGAAACCCAACAAGGCACCGGAACGTTCATCGGCAACCAACAGACCGCGCCCGACGACGCCGGCCGCGAACGCCGCCTCGATCAACTCGCGAGCGAATTCGTAGCCCGCGCCGGCGCCGGCGGCTTCACGCTCGCCGAGCTCATCGAGCGTCTACGCGAAATGCAGCCCCAGGATTCGAAAAAGAAGAAAGGCAGGTAAGCCCATGAAATCCGATCTGGCACAAGTGTCCATCAGCCGTGTAGGAGTCGCGCTGTTCGTAATCTCGAGCGGCCTCGGATTCGCCTTGACCCTCTTGACCGCCATGCCGCTCTATCTGATCATTGGCGCGGTGATCGGCATTTATTTCCTCTTCGCCATCCGCGTCGCGGACCAATGGCAGAAGACCGCCGTCCTCCGCTTTGGACGCTACACCGGCCTCCGCGGCCCCGGCCTCTATCACGTCATCCCTATCGTCGACACCGTCAGCCGTACCGTCGATCAGCGCGTCCGCGTCGCGAACGTCTCCGCCGAATCGACGCTCACGCGCGACACCGTCCCGGTCAACGTCGACGCCATCGTCTTCTGGATGGTCTGGAATCCCGAGAAATCCATCCTCGAAGTCCAGGACTTCGAACAGGCCATCACGCTCAGCGCCCAAACCGCTCTGCGCGAGTCGATCGGACGTCATGAACTGCACCAGATGGTCGCCGAGCGCGAACTCCTCGGACACGAGCTACAGCGGATCCTCGATCAAAAGACGAACCCCTGGGGCATCACGGTGCAATCGGTCGAGATCCGCGACGTACAAATTCCCCAGCAATTACAGGACGCGATGTCGCGCGAAGCCCAAGCCGAACGCGAGCGCCGCGCCCGCACGATCCTCGGCCTGGCTGAAACTGAGATTGCTCAGAGCTTCTCTCTCGCCGCCGAAAGCTACCGCGACAATCCGGTCGCACTCCACCTGCGTGCCATGAACATGTTGTACGAGGCGATCAAGGAAAAGGGCGCGATGGTGATCGTGCCCTCCTCAGCGGTCGAGACTATGGGACTGGGGGGAACGCTTGCCACCGCCGCTCTTGGCGGTGCGCAGGTGCCCGCCCTGCCCGTGACGCAGTAACTGACCGGGCTTAGTGCTGATAGCTCGAGTTGATCCACTGCGTTACGTCCTGATGCAGCTTCTCGCGGGCCTTCTTGTCGATGTACATCATGTGGCCGGCCTCATAGTACGTGAAGCTCGCGTTCTTGCGGACCGACGGCTCGAGGTTCATATGCGACACGGTCTGTTCGATCCCGTTATAAGGCGTCGCCAGATCGTAATATCCGCACAGAACTAAGAGTTTCATGTGCGTCTGCCGGGTCATTGCGGAACGCAGTGCCTCAGCGGGCATACCTGGTGTTCCCTGATCCCACGGGCGGACGTTCGCCGTCACTTGGTAATACATATCGGTGTTCCACTTCAATTCGCGGCGAACGTGATCCTGAAAGGCAGCAACATACGCGCCTTCATAGGACGCTTCGCTTGAATCGTACTCGACGCGCTCACCGGCAGCATCGACGTCATAACCTGTGAAGCGCGAGTCAAGCCGTCCCGTCGTCTCGCGCTTGCCGCGCAACAGTTCCTTGAACCAACGCTGCGGACTGACCCGCAGATTGGTCTGCTCGATATAGCTCGTCGACAGTCCCGTGAACCGTGCGAGATCTTTCACGACTTTCTGATAATCTGCCGGGGAAATCTGATCGCCCTTCTCGAGTGCCTGCGCATACTCGCCATGCGCGAATTGTCTGGCCTGTTTGGCGACATCCTCGATTGACAGCTTCTGCAAATCGGGCGGCAGCAGCTTGTGATACCACGCGGACGTGATGAGCGTGGGAAGAAAATACTTCGTCCGATCGTCAGCTCCCCAACTGCCGAAGCCGACTGACGAGAGTAGCGCCACTCCGTTCAAATAAATCTGATGCCGCTGGTCGAGGATGTTCGAAAGCATCGCCGAGCGCGTCGTTCCGTAGCTTTCTCCGATCAGGAATTTCGGCGACGCCCAGCGTTCATGCCGCGTGATGTAGGTGTAGATGAAATCGGCGAAGATCGTGGCGTCCTGTGCGACTCCGTAGAATTCTGAAGGATTCTCGCCCGGAGTGGCGCGTGTATAGCCGGTCGACACGGCGTCGATGAAGACCATGTCGGTCGCGTCGAGGAACGAACTCGGATTGTCCTCAGTCAGATACGGCGCCGGGGATCCATGCCCGTCATCGGAAAGGATCGGCTCCTTCGGCCCGAGTCCCATATGGGTGAAATTCGACCCCGATCCAGGACCTCCGTTATAGACGAATGAGATCGGCCGGTGGGCGACATCGTCGCCGTCCTTGGTGTAGCTGACCGCGAAGAAGGTCGCTTTAACTTTTCCGTCGTTGTCCTTGACGTGGTAGGTGGCGGCGGTAGCGGTGTAGTTGATGTCCTGGCCGCCAAAACGGCCCTTGTGATGAGTGATGGACGTCTTCTCTTCAGGCGGCGGTCCGACAGGCCTCGGAGTCGCGGCGGGCGCCGCGGCCGTGGGTTCCGGATTGGCGCCCGGACGATTTCGTTGCTGTGCGTTCAAAAGCCCCGTAACGGTGATGAAGATGGTGATGGCGAATAAGGTATTTTTGTGCAAGTCTGCTCCTAGGGAGGTCTATCATTATGCCTCATAATGAAGGCGGAGGTCAGCGTAACATGCTAGTCCACACGGCGACTCCGTCGTCGCCACACGAAGAAGCGGCGGAATTCAACCCGCTTCTGTCCGCCGAAGCGCGATTCGATGAGGCGGCTAACCAGCTCCGCCTCGATGATGGAATGAGGAAGGTCTTGCGCTCACCTGCGCGGGAGATCACGGTCCACATTCCGGTCGTCCTCGACGATGGCCGCATCGAAGTATTTACCGGCTACCGCGTGCAGCATTCGATTGCCCGTGGACCCGCCAAGGGCGGGATCCGCTATGCTCCCGATGTGACGTTGAATGAAGTCCGCGCGCTCGCGTCCTGGATGACGTGGAAATGCGCGGTCGTCAATCTTCCCTTCGGTGGCGGCAAGGGCGGCGTCATTTGCAATCCCGCTCAAATGTCGCAATTCGAGCTCGAGCGCATCACACGCCGGTACACGGCCGAAATCATCGAATTCATTGGCCCGGAGAAGGACGTCCCCGCTCCGGACATGAACACGAACGAGCAGACCATGGCGTGGATCATGGACACGTATTCGATGCATATGCGCCAGACGACCACGGCCGTAGTCACCGGCAAGCCGCTTAACCTCGGCGGTTCCCGCGGACGCACGGAAGCGACCGGCCGCGGCTGTATGATCGCTACCGAACAAGCCCTGCGTCTCTTCAATCTGCGCCCCGAAGACACGCGAGTCGTCATACAAGGCTTCGGCAACGTTGGCGGAATGGCCGCCCGCCTGATGTCGCGCGCGAAATTTAAGATCATCTCGATCATTGAGTACGATGCTGCTTTGTTTAATCCGCACGGCCTCGATATCGAAGCTCTGATGGCCCACCGGAAGGAAACCGGTTCGATCGCCGGATTTAAAGACGCCGAAGAGATCGATCGCACTGAAGCACTGTTTCTCGATTGCGAAGTCCTGCTGCCGGCCGCGAAGGAGAACGTCATCACGTCAGCCAACGCGTCGAAGCTCCGCGCGAAGATTCTGGTCGAAGGCGCCAACGGACCCACGACGTCGCTGGCGGATCCGATCCTCGCCGACAAGCGCGTCTTCGTCGTTCCGGACATCCTCGCCAACGCCGGCGGCGTGACCGTGTCGTACTTCGAATGGGTGCAAGACCGGCAGGGCTATTTCTGGAATGAGGATATGGTCAATCAGCGCCTGGGCGAGATCATGGTCAACAGCTTCAACGACGTGATCCAGTACGCGGAAAAGCACAAGGTCAACAATCGCACCGCCGCCTACATGCTGGCGCTCGACCGCGTACAGTTCGCGATCAAGCTGCGCGGATTGTACGCGTAGCCGCACATGTCGAATAACGCCCCCGTCGCCGGTCCCTATGCGGACCGGTCGACGAATTTCCTGTATCAACTCCTGTTCTGCGACGACGCGTCTCTGTTCAATATGCCCGCCGGACCGTCGCCGCAGGCGCCCTGGCAGAAGATTCTCTTTGATCCCCAACCCGATCCCGACGCAATCCGCGGACTGGCCGCAGACGCGGCCAACGAGAGCCGCGTCCGCGTGCTCGCCTACAATTGGCTACGTCAGCATGGGCACGCCGTTCCGAAGGGTGAACTTCTCGGCGCAATCATCGAAATTGGACTCGACCGCGGACTCGACGTCCTCGCCGCATACACCGACGGCCGCATTCGATACCTCAATCAAACCGGAAAACCCTCAATATTCGAGGCCGCGCCGCCCGGTGTGGCAAAGCACGCCACGCGAGCGCTCGCGGCGGCTCAGATCGTCATCGCTCAAATCGGCCCTTGGGATAAACCAAGATTGCCGCACCCTCCGCAAGGCACG
Organism: Bryobacteraceae bacterium; assembly: GCA_036502165.1. Lineage (GTDB taxonomy): Bacteria > Acidobacteriota > Terriglobia > Bryobacterales > Bryobacteraceae > F-183. The sequence goes on along the minus strand of DASXZC010000183.1, from coordinate 1,471 downwards.
ATCCGCATGAGCTTCCTGGTCTCTGACGGGCTCTATTTCGGGCAAGGACCATGGCCTGGAATGTCCCGCGATCCGATCGCCGCGCCGCTGATCGCCGAATTCGGACATCTTCTGAAAGCCGTCGTCGACGCCGCCATAGGAGCAGGAAAACCCAGGCCGGCCCTCTAAATTTTGTTGCCACCTCCCGCCCCGGTCCTGCGTATAGGCTTGGTAGGGATGCTGCTCGCCGTTCCATCGAAGACTTCCGCATCGCTGCCGCCGTTCGCGGACATCGTCCGCCAGCATCAGGCGATGGTGTATTCGATCGGATGGCACTTCCTGCGCGACCGCTCGACCGCCGAGGATCTCGCGCAGGACGTATTTCTCGGCCTCCACCGCAATCTCGCGGCCATCGAATCTCCGGTGCATTTGACCAATTGGTTGCGCCAGGCGATGACCCGCCGCTGCATCGACTGGTCGCGCCGATCCGCCCAAAAATCGCGGATCAGCCTCGAATCCGTCCACGAGCCTTCTGAGCCCGCTCGCGTGAACGATCCCTTTCTCTCCGGTCAGATCGGCCGCGCCATGGGCCATCTTCCCGAACGATCGCGCATGATGGTGGTCCTCCGGTATCAGGAGGATCTCGACCCGAACGAAATCGCCGAGTTGCTCGCCGTCCCGGTCGGAACCGTCAAAAGCACGCTGCATCGCGCCCTCGCCGTGATGCGCGCGCGTCTACAAAGAATTCGCAACGGAGCGTCACCGAAATGAATTTCGACGAAATGAATTTTGAGCAGGAACTCAAAAATGCCTTAACGCGTAAAGAGCCTGCGAAGTGGTTTGCGGAACGGGTGATCCGCCAGGTGGAACCCCTCGGGCAAAGGCCTCGGCCGTCTGCAAGGTTACGCCAATGGGCGTCCCTGGCTGTCGCCGCGAGCCTGATGTGCGGCGTGTTTGGCGTCGTACGCTACGAGGAATACCGCAAGGGCCAGCAGGCCAAGCAACAGCTCATGCTGGCCCTGCGCATCACCGCCCGGACCCTCGATAACGTCGGAAAGAAATTGAAAGAGTAACAGGTATTATTCATGAAAAGACGGATTATAATCGCACTGATTGTTGCCGCAACCGCCGTCGTGGCCGCCGCGCAGGATTTCCACGACATGATCAACTTCGACGCCCTCAAAGCGAAGGCCGACGACAGCGTCGAAGTCAATCTCGACGGGAATCTGCTGAAGATGGCGATGAACTTCCTGAACGACAAGGACCCCGACGAAGCGCAAGCCAAGAAGCTCATCGGCGGCATCAAGGGCATCTACGTCCGCTCGTTGAAGTTCGACAAGCCGGGCATGTACTCGACCAGTGATATCGAAAAGATTCGCGGAATGCTGAAAGGTCCGCAGTGGGCGAAGGTGGTGAACGTCGAAAGCAAGCATCACGACGGTGACAATGTCGGCATATTCGTCAAGACCGATGGCAACCAGATGCAAGGCCT
>DASXZC010000182.1:0-13012 GCA_036502165.1 Bryobacteraceae bacterium | reverse complement strand
CCTGCGGGCTCGAACACCAACGCCGCGTGGACCAGCTTCACGGGATCGATCCCTGCAACCGGCCCCGTCGCCAGATCGACACAATGCAACTCGACAGCGTCCCCAAATCTCAGCCGCACCGCCTCCAGGTACGAGGGATTGATGTCGAATCCGAGGACTCGGCGCGTCACATCCCAGTCGATCCGATCGAGGCCGTTCCCTCCCGCGACTCCCAACACCGCGACTGAATCCGGACGCCTGATCGCCAAAGCCTCGGCAAATAAATCCGCCAAAGCGTCCAACTGCGCGACGTCCGGAGACGCCATGTGGCCTTCATAGTCGGCGAGCGGAATATGCAGCCAGGGATTCACGGTTTTGGTTTCAGAAACGCTTCCCACTTCGCGAAATCATCATCTATCTCGGACTCAGAGTTCTCACACGTCTTCGGTCCCTCGAGCTTCGACGCCGCCGGCGCGGCATAGCGAATCCGCAGAACTTCGTCGACCTTGAACGAATGAATCGGCCAGTCGTCGTCATCAAGCTCATAGCCCATGACCTTCAACGGAAAATCATAGTCCTGCGCGAGCCACAATCGGATCTTCCCAGGACCCGCATCGTGCGCATCATACACACGCGCGAGCATGCCGTTGACCCGCTCCGTCATGAGCAGCTTCGGACGTATCGAGGTAAGGCTGTTCCCTTTGCCCGCCGTCACCGGATCGACCCAAGCAGGAGCGTCACCGGCTGCATAACGCATACCGTGGCAACCGCGCTCATCCTCAATAAACACCTGATGCTTTGCGAAATCGAACAGCGCGCGCCGCAGCGTTCCATGCGCGCCGATGACTTCGATAGCCTCGCGATCGTGGTCGCGAAATGCATCGATAGTCGCCGGATCCGACGCAGATCGCGTAGTCCAACGCAGCGAATACACAGGCGGAGGCAACCGCAGCGGCGCCGCCTCGAGCCTCAACGGCTGGATCCAAGTTGACTGCTCCTCACCCAATTCGCCGTCGATCTTCGAACAGCCGGATGGGAACTCCAGCACCGCCCCCAAAGGCGCTACGAAGCGAAGACGCGTGACATCGAGTTCCACAGGCAGCGGCTTGCCATTCGACATCGACACCCGTCGAAGCGGGAAGTCGTAATCTTTGGCCAGCCAATCGTAGTGGTCGCCGTCGTCGACCACGCGCGCGGGCATGCCGTTGATCGTCTCGCGCCGCAAGAGCCGCACTCGATCCGCGGCCAGATCGTCCGCCCAACCACCCCCCAGCGGATCTAAAATCCGCGGAGCATGATCCTCGAGTCGATTACGAATCACGCGGCACGCTCCGTCAGCGTCGCGTATGTAGACCTGATGGGCCTTGAAATCGAAGAACACCTGCTTGCGCGCCGGCTTCGCGTTGAACCCAAGCGGCGCGACCATGAACTCAATGAGCTCACGATCATGATCGCGGTCGACGTGCATACTCACAGGATCCGGCGCGAAAAACCGCGTGGACAATTCGTAGGAATAAACCCGCGGCGCGGCCTGCTGAGCCGCTGCCGCCGCCGCGATCGCCAACCAGATGAACAGTCTTCGTTTCATAAACAACACTTCGAAACCCAATGGCCACCACTGGATCCGTAATCTTACCGCCCGGTTATTCCCATTTGACGCCCCGTGAAGGCAAGGATACACTAGAGGTTGATTTCCTTGCTCCGGTAGGTGCGTCTGGTGAAAGCCGGACTCCCGCTTGGACGAGAACCGCAGGCTCGCGCGAAGCTGGCAGCTTCCACAAAGCGGTTTTCGTAATTGGCGGCGGGCCTTGGTGGGTACAGACCGGTCGACGGGGGAATTCATATAGCGCCAATCGATTGCCATGCAGGTGGGACGTTGGTGGAATAGCGTGCCCAAAACGTTTCGAATCGCCCGTAAAGGGCCGAGGAAAACGCAAAGACACGCGGCGCAAGCAGCGCCCAGAGTTCGACGAGTAGAGACGACAAGCCAGCAGTTTGAGGAGGCTCCACTAGTGGCAGAAGCAAAACGCCGCCACATCTTTACGTCCGAATCCGTGACCGAAGGTCACCCGGACAAGATGGCAGACCAGATTTCCGATGCCGTGCTGGACGCGGCATTGAAAGAAGACCCGATGAGCCGGGTCGCATGCGAGGTGCTCGTCACCACCGGTCTTTGCACCGTGGCCGGGGAAATCACATCCAAAGCCAAGCTGAATGTGAAAGACATCGCACGTTCCGTCATCGCCGACATCGGATTCATCAAAGCCGAATATGGCTTCGATGCGAAGACGTGCTCGGTGATGGACGTTTTACAGGCGCAATCGGCGCACATCGCCATGGGCGTCGACACCGGCGGAGCCGGCGATCAGGGCCTCATGTTCGGCTACGCCTGCGATGAGACTCCGGAACTGATGCCGCTCCCCATTATGCTCGCGCATAAGCTGACGCAGAAATTGAGCGAGGTCCGCAAGGCCGCGTGGGCCTCCGGCAAGGGCATGAAGTACCTGCGCCCCGACGGCAAGAGCCAGGTCAGCGTCGAGTACGTGGACGGCAAGCCCACCCGCATCGACGCAGTCGTCATTTCCACTCAGCACGACTCCGACGTCACCACCGAAAAGCTGCGCAAGGATGTCCGCAAGGAAATCATCGACGCCGTCATTCCCTCGAACATGGTGGACAAGAACACGTCGTACCACATCAATCCGACGGGACGCTTCGAAATCGGCGGACCTCATGGCGACACCGGACTCACGGGCCGCAAGATCATTGTCGATTCCTACGGCGGCATGGGCCGTCACGGCGGCGGAGCCTTCTCCGGGAAGGATCCGACGAAGGTCGACCGCTCGGCCTGCTACATGGCTCGCTACATCGCGAAGAACATTGTAGCCGCGGGCCTCGCGAAGAAGTGCGAAGTGCAACTCGCCTACGCAATCGGCGTCGCCGATCCGGTTTCCGTATTGGTCGACACGTTCGGCACCGGCACCGTGACCACTGACGGTCATCTCGAGGAACTCGTCCGCGAGCACTTCCCGCTGACTCCGAAGGGCATCATCGACTACCTGAAGCTGCGGCGTCCGATTTACCGGCAGACCGCCGCATTCGGACACTTCGGACGTTCCGGCGACGGATTTACCTGGGAGAAGTCGGACAAAGCGGCCGTTCTCAAGAAAGCCGCCAAGGGCGCAACCGTCGCGGCCTGACGCCACTCTCCGCCTCAAAAACACGCCCGCTCGCCCTTTCTGCTAAAAAGGGGAGCGGGCATTCAATTCACATCCCAGATCCACGAGGTTCCCCACTTTGGCACTCATTGAAGGTTGCAAACACAGTCTGGAAGTAACCGTTCCGCTCGACGAAGTCGAGCAGGAACAAGCCGCGGCACTCGCCGACGTGACTTCCAAAGTGCGGCTGCCCGGCTTCCGTCCCGGGAAGGTTCCGCCCGGATTGGTCAAGACTCGCTTCGCCGCCGACGTGCGGCAGAAGGTGCTCGACAAGCTGATTCCGAAAGCTCTCAATGAAGCCGTCGACCGTGAGAATCTGAAGGTCGTCAGCCGCCCTGACATCGTCGACCTCAAGTGGGAAACCGGCGAGCCGATCTGGTTCAAAGCCGAATTTGAAGTTTCCCCTGCAATCGAACTCGGCGAATATAGCGGCCTGACTGTTAAATATTCCGAGCCCGTCGTCACTGACGAAGACCTCGACGCGCGCATCGAAGAGATCCGCGATTCGAAGGCGGAGTTCGTCAACATCGATCCGCGCCCGGGTGAAGATGGCGACTACGTGCTCGTCAATCTGAAGAGCATCGCCGGTGTCGAGAAGCCCGTCGAGCGCGACGATTTGAGCCTGAAAATCGGCGATAAAGATGCACTTCCGACGTTCAGCGAGCAACTGACGGGAATGACTCCGGGTGAGATGAAGGAATTCACCGTCACCTATCCGGACGATTACGCCGAAGAGAATCTGGCCGGCAAAACGGTGACGTTTGAGATGACGCTCACCGCGATCCGCAAGAAGGAATTGCCGGATCTGAATGACGAATTCGCCAAGGATCTGGGCGATTTCCAGACTCTCGACGAATTGCGCACCGCAATTAAAGCGTCGATGCTACGCGAGCGCGAGACCCGAGCGAAGAACGAAGCGAAGATGCGGCTCATCGAGCAGTTGGTAGAGACGCACGAGTTCCCCGTGCCCGAAGTCTTCATCGATCGCCAGCTCCGCAGCGGCCTCGAAGAGCGGTTGTCGGCTTTGGTCCAGCAGGGCGTCGATCCGAAGGAATTGAACTTCGACTGGAAGACCTATCGCGAGGCGAACAAGGAACAGGCAGTGAAGGACGTAAAGGGTTCGCTGCTGCTCGAGAAGATCGCCGAGCGCGAGTCGATCGAGACGATGCGCGACGAGATGGATAAGGAAATCCAGCGGATCGCCCGTTCCCAACGCCGTCCTGTGGCGCAAGTCCGTATGGACCTCGAGAAGAACAACCGTATGCCCGCGATCGCCGGGCAGATCCGGACGGAGAAGGTCCTCAACTTCCTGTTCGACAACGCTCGCAAAGAAGCCGCGGAGTAACGCTCACCGCGCCGTCGGAGAAGTCCCTCGGGCAATCGATTCGGTCAGCACTTGCCTCACGGCGTCAATCATCACTTTCACAGGCCCCTGGCCTTTGACGACGGGGCCATGTCCAGCGACCACAATCGCCGGACGCAGAGCCTCAACGCGGTCAAGCGACTCGAGCCAGATCCGCCAATCGTCAGGCGTTCCCGCGTCGAGATTCGGCATGTACTGCGAGATGAGGCAGTCGCCGCAGTAGAGCGCACGATCATCCGGCATCCACACAGACAGATTAGTCGCCGTGTGCCCCGGAGTCATGACAATCCGCGCAGGACTGCACCCGCCGCCGAGATCGAACTCCATGCCGTCGTCGAGCGCGCGCGCCGGATTCGCGAGTTCAGTGCCATGAAAGAACGCGGCTTCCTCATGCGCCGCACGCCGCGCCGCATTGGGGATTGCTTCGTTGAATTCCGCCAGCTCACAACGGAAGTCCTCCGCAGTGCGCTGCAGCCGGGGATGCCCCCAGATCTCAATTCCCTGCCCTCTGAAGACGCTGTTGCCACCGATGTGGTCGAAGTGCCGTTCCGTATTGATGACGACGATCCGGTTGCCTGGGCGAACGGCGGTCGCATATCCAAGGATCGTCTGCCCCGCATAAGCATTGCCTCCGGTATCGACGACGAGGGTCCGTTCGCCGCCGACGATAAAACCGGCGTTCACGCACCATGGACTCGAATAGCCGAGCCCAGTCACGGCATAACAATGGTCAGAAATTCGCACGGGATTTTCCACGGTAGCATGCGGTAGGGCGGCCCGGAAAATGAAAAAGCCGCGCCGGATCCCGCCTGGAAGGGAATGGGGTCCGGAGCGGCGTGCCCTTTGGAGAGCCGCGGCGCGTAGCGCTCGCGGTGGGCTGGTTACTGGATCCTGGCGCCGGTTCGCTTGGTGGCCAGTTGAAAGATCTTTTCAACCTGCTTCAAACGTTTCCAAGAAGGGCCCGCGTCCTATCTCCCTCGCTTGTGAAACGCCAGGCGGCGACCGAAACCTCAGATCCTGGGGAAGATCAAATCCTAAAATAAAATGACAAAAGTATAAAAAACCGATCTCGTCCAACTACGCAGCGCAGATCCACGCTGAAATTGCTTCACCCCTCTATGCTCTTCGCGCCCCGACAAGGGGCCCCTGAAAAAAGACCCTCTGCCGCAACTTGCTCTGTGGGTAAAAGGAGCGGCATCGAACTCAAACCGTCTCCCGCAAGCACGCCCTTTAACAAGCCCGCCCGCTTCCACCCCCATCGCCCGCTGCCGCAGAGGGCAGGGTTTTAAAAGAGAGTGTCCATCAATTCACTGGCTAGTATAGCAAACTCCATACCATGGTGGTACCAGTGAAACTACTGGACTTAACGACGCGGTTTCGCCCCGCTGCGGGTGCTTGCGGGAGTGGGGTGTGGCATTGTGACACAATCAGAATGCATATGGTTCGTGCGACGATTGCCGGCATGCTACTGGTACTGGGCATACTGGCCCAGGATCCCGCCGCGAAGACATCCGAAGAAGATTACAAGATCTACAACGAGGCGCCCCGCCTGTTCCTCCGCGCCCAGCGTGCACGGCTGCTGAAACGCGAGCGGGAACGCGATTCGATCCGTTGGCGGCAATTCCAACTTCTCGTCGCGGGCGGAGCTCCGATGCCCGAACCCGGCTTCGCCTATGCCCTCTACTGGTTCGTGACGGACGATGCCGCGTATCTGAAGAAAGCATCCGACTGGGCGACTTCTGCGGCGGGAAGTGATCCGCGCCAGTTGGCCCTCATTTACGATTGGGGACAGGCATCGCTCGCGCCCGCCGCGAAGACGGTGATCTTCAACAAACTGAAGAGAATAGCGTCAGAGCCGGCGATTCCGAAGACGATTGCCGGCATCCGCGATCGCCTGCTCGCGGCGACCGCCATCGCCGATCAGGAACCCGAGCTCGCCGAGCGCTGTAACCGGCAAACGGCTCGAGACTGGTTTCAAGCGAAGGTCGCCGCCGGACTGCGGGAAGGCTCGAATCCGATCAGCCGTGAGGACGTGTATCCGCTCTATGAAATCTTACATGTCCTGCGTGACAATACTTCAATTGATTTGCGGGAATATGCGCCGCCTTTCTTTCACGACCTTCCCGTGTGGCACTTGCTGAGCCATTATCCGGCTACCTTTCCGGCGACAGAGAACGAATACCGCATCCCTGTATTTTCCGGCAGCGGCGAACCGGATTTGAAGGTCGCCACGCTCTCCCGCGCCGCCGAACTGATGATGGTGGCGTACGACAACAACGCTCTCGAAAGCCAGTATATGCAGGGCTGGCTGATGCAGGATCGGTTCCTGTTGCGCACTGCGCTGGGGATCCCCTACGAGTTCATGTGGGCGAACCCCTATCAGCCGGGGCTGCCGTATTTCAAATTAAATCCTTTCTTCCACGACCGGAGCCGCGGGATCCTGTTTGTGCGCTCGAGTTGGGAAGAAGACGCCCGCTGGTTCGGCTATTTCGACGGGCAGATCCAATTATTCGAGAACGGGCAAGTCCGAAAGGCGAACCTCGACGCGTTCGACCAGCCCTTCCGGATGGGAGATTCAGTGATCCGATCCGCCCGCGATTTGCGACCTTTTCAGGCGGGATCGGAGGACGGGCCTTCGGCCGTCTTCCTGCTCGGCCTCAATCCCGGCGAGGCGCTCGAGATCGAAGTGGATGACGAGGAAATGGAGGAAGTTACGGCCGATCGAGGAGGCATTCTAGTCCTCCAATTCCCACCCCAGCCTCCGACGTGGGTTCGAATCCGCCGGTTGGGCCACTGAGATTCTTCTAACGAAGCGACTCTCCGCAGCCGATATTCCGAAAGAGATATGAATCGGCGGAGAGGCAGCACATTACTCGAGTTCGCGTTGCTGGCTCCCGTATTGGCGGCTTTGCTCGCCGGATTCTTTAGCGTCAGCCTTACGTTCGTCCGTACGTTGCAGGCGGATGAAATCTGCCGGAAGGCTGCGGAAATGGCTGCCGGCGGGGCGGATTTCAATCAAACTCCCGTCAAGGCGCAGATTTTTGACCTGTACGGCGGCAAGGCTCTGGAAGAGCGGCGAGGCGTCCTTTACGTGACTCACATCGTCAGGGATGCGAATGGCTATCACGGCACGCAATCCTATGAACTGGGCAAGCTAGGCCGCTGGCGATCGACTGCCGAAACGTCTCCGGATCGGATCGTCGAACTGGAGCCGGGCGAGGATGCCTGGTTCGCGGAGCTATGGCTCGACAACGGCTCGGTTCTTGCGAGCGTGACCCCGAGCGAATTGCATGCGAGGTGCGTCCGATGAGCGGCAGAAAAGGGCTCGCGATTGTGACGTTTTCGCTGGCGGCGTCGGTGCTGGTTCCGTTTGCCGGCCTGGCGATCGACGGCGCTGTGTTGTGCGTCGTCAAGGAGCGCTTAGCGGCGGCTGTCGACTCGGCTGCGGCGGCGGCGGGGCGTTATCCGCAAGGTAGTCCGAAAGTGGAATCGACCGCACAGCGCTTTCTCGACGCCAATTTCCCGCAGGGTCACATGGGTTCGGGAACGCGCAAAGTCACCATCGAGGGAAATACGCTGACGGTTCGCATCGAGGCGCAGACCTATTTCCTACGGCTGATACACGTCCGGAACGTCGAAGTCGTCGCCGCCCATCGGATTGTTGGAAGCTAAGCCGTTCGTTTGGCGATCCAAGTGCTTCCGCAGCAGGCATGCTACGCGACATGCGCCACGCGATCCGGCTTCTGCTGAAGAATCCGGGCTATACCTTCATCGCCGTTCTGACCATGGCCTTGGGCATCGGCGCGAACACCACGGTCTTTAGCGTAGTGAATGCGATCCTCCTGCGTCCGCTGCCTGGGATCGCTGATCCGGGACGCCTGTTCTCGGTCTCGAGACTCCAGGATGGCAACGTGTTCGACAGCTTCGGTTATCCCGACTATTCGGACTTCCGCGATCGTGGCCGGTCGTTTGTGGGACTTGCCGCTTATTGCACGGCTCCCCTGAGCATGACCACTGACGGCACGAGCCGCGTCCACGGCAATCTCGTCACTGAGAACTACTTCGACGTGCTGGGAGCGAAGCCTGCCGTGGGCCGTCTGCTGGTTCCCGGCGACGGTGACGTGGCGGTCGTCAGCTACGCGATGTGGCACCAGCGACTCGGCGGCCGGCCCATCGGCGAGGGTATGGCGAGCATCGTGCTGAACGGCGTCCCATTCACGATCGTTGGCGTCGCTGAGCCGGGATTCCGCGGCACGGCGGTCGCTGAGACGATTGATGTCTGGGTGCCTCTTTCGACGCAGCCTGTCACGCTCTCGCGAATGTCCGCGGGGATCCTGCAAAATCGGGCATCCGGCTGGCTCCAGGTTTTCGGACGTCTGAGGCCCGGAGCCACCGCACGCCAGGCCGACGCGGAATTGAGGACGATCGCAGCGCAACTCGGCGCCGCTTATCCGCAGACGAATCGGAACCGGTCGGTCAGCGTTGCCGGCGGAGTCGGCATGTATCCGGACGATCGCGCCGAGGTAACCGGACTGCTCGCATTGCTCGAAGCTTCCGTCGGCCTGCTCCTGTTGATTGCCTGCGCGAATGTCGCAGGGTTGTTCATGGTCCGCGCTGCGCGCCGCAGCCGGGAAATGGCCGTCCGCCTCGCCGTAGGCGCCGGACGCTGGCGGCTCATTCGGCAACTGCTCGCCGAGGGGATCGTGCTTGCGTTTGCTGCCGGAGCGGTCGCGATTCTCGCCGCTCAGTGGCTGGCCGTCGAGGTCGGACAAGTCTCGGCGAGTGCGTCGTTGCTGCATCGCGTGGACATCGAAGTCGATGGACGCGTTCTCGTTTTCACATTCGCCGCGTGCCTGCTGACCGGGCTGCTCTTCGCGATTGTGCCGGCCATTCAATCGTCCCAAGTCGATGTCGCGAGCGCCCTCAAAAATGGATCGGCCGGAGCCGGCATGCGCCGCAGCCGCTTCAAGGCGACGCTGGTGATTTCACAAGTTGGGCTGTCGTTCCTCCTCATCGCTGCTTCGGCGGCGATTGTTCGCGATCTGCATCGGCTGGTCACCGGCAATCCGGGATTTGAGACCAAGCGAGTCGCCATGATCTCGGTCGACATGAGCACGCTGCCCAATTTCGAGGACCGCGGACGCGCCTTCTACAGGCAAGTGCTGGAACGTCTGCCCGCAGTGCCGGGAGTGGCTTCGGTGACTCTCGCCGCGACCGTTCCGCCGCAAGACTTCAGTGGGCGGATCTCAGTCTTCTATCCAGGCCAGGAGCCGACGCCCGAAGTCTTGCGAGGCCGCGAATTCGAGCTCGGACTACGCGTCGATATGGATCGGATTGCACCCGGCTATTTTCGAACGCTGGGAATTCCGTTGGTCCGCGGACGCGATTTCACGAATCGCGATCACGGCGTGGTGATCATCAGCAAGGGACTCGCCGACCATCTGTGGCCGGGCGAGGACGCGGTCGGCAAGCGAATCGCATGGCCGGAGCCCGGCGGCGTTGTGCGGCCTCCGTTCGAGGTGATCGGAGTTGCGGCCGATACGAAGTACCGCTCGTTGATCGCGGAGGCTCCGCTGTTATTGTATGCGCCGGTGCTTTCGGAATACGACAGCCGCACGCATATCGTCGTACGCACGGCTTCGGTGGCGGGCGCATCCGAAATACTCGCGGATGTCGAGCGGGTTGTGAGGAACATCGACAAGGACGTCCCGATTTATCATCCGGAAACGATGGAGGGCCACACAGCGGATTCCCTATGGCAGCAGCGTACCGCGGCGAGCTGGATTGGCGCCTTCAGCATGCTGGCGTTGATTCTGGCGGCGGTGGGGCTCTATGGGGTGATTGCGCAGTCGGTTGCGCAGCGAACGCGTGAGCTCGGGATCCGAATGGCGTTGGGTGCGGCTCCGGCATCCGTCTCAAGGCTCGTGATGCGAGAGGGCATGGTGCTTGCTATTGCAGGTATAGCGGTTGGCGTGCCTGCCGCGCTCGGATCCGATCGAATCATGCGAGGGATGCTCGAAGGGATCGGCGCGATGGACTCCGGAATTCTATTCGGAGTCGGCTGCCTATTGGCAGCAGTAACCGCGGTTGCGTCATGGATCCCCGCGCGGCGGGCCGCACGCGTGGATCCGCTGATCGCGCTGCGTCAAGACTAAAGACGCTATTGCTCGAGCAGATCCATCTGACCGAGGAGTTTTTCGATGCGGCTGCGGACTTGCTTGCGTTCGGTGCGTAAATCCTCGGTCTCTTTGCGGAGACGATCGGCTTCGGCGGAGGCGGCTTTCGAGTCGCGCATCGCTTGCTCCACTTGCTGACGGGCACGGATGGCTTCGTCACGTTGCACCAGGGCGGCGTCGAGCTCGGATTTTAGTTCTCCGTTTTGCTTGCGGAGAAGGTTCACTTGCTCGACGACGCGGGAGATTTGCTCTTCCAGATGAGCGAGAGAATCGAGATCGTCAGGCATCCCTACCAGACTTTCTTCGGTTCTATAACTTTGACCGTCTTCGCTTTGCCGGGCGCATGAACGGGGGCATTCGCCTTGGCCGTTTCGACCAGTTGAGCGAATGCGGGAGCGTCATTCAACGCCAAGTCGGCCAGCACCTTGCGGTTCAGCTCGACACCGGCGGCCTTGATGCCGGCCATGAATTTGCTGTAGGAGATGCCGGCAGCCTTCGTCGCCGCGTTGATGCGGACGATCCACAGGCTGCGGAAGTCGCGCTTTTTGCGCTTGCGTCCGACGTAGCCGAACTTGAGCGATTTCTCGACCGCTTCCTGGGCGGAGCGGTAGAGCTTGCTCTTGGTTAGAAAGAAGCCGCTGGCTAGGGCGAGCGTCTTTTTGCGGCTCGCGCGGCGATGAGTCCCTCTTTTTACTCTGGGCACAGTGGTTCGTTCTCCTTTAGTACGGCAGCATGAGCTTCAGCGCGGGTTGATTGGTCGGGTCGGCGACTTCCGACTTACCCAAACGGCGCTTGCGGCCCTGGCTCTTCGACGTCAAAATGTGGCGTGCCATCGCCTTGTGGCGGACAACCTTGCCCGTCCCGGTTTTTTTGAAGCGCTTGGCGGCGCCTTTATGTGTTTTGAGCTTCGGCATTTTCTTATACGACGTCCACGCCCATGCTGCGGGCTGTGCCTTTCACTTGATTGACCGCTCCGGCGAGGTCGAAGCTATTCAAGTCGGGCATCTTGATCTTGGCGATGTCCTCGACCTGCTTTTGCGTGATCTTGCCGACCTTGGTTTTGTTGGGCTCGGCCGAGCCCTTCGCGAGTCCGGCGGCTCTCAATATGAGAATCGGCACCGGAGGCGTTTTCGTGATGAAGGTAAAAGACCGGTCGGAGAAAATGGTGATCACCACGGGGATGATCAACCCTTCCTGGTCTTTGGCGGAGGTCTTGGCGTTGAAGGCCTTGCAGAACTCCATAATATTCACGCCCTGCGGACCGAGGGCGGTACCGACCGGCGGCGCGGGTGTCGCCTTGCCGGCGGGTATTTGCAACTTCACATAACCCGTGACTTTCTTCGCCATAAATAAACCTGCCTAATCCTTCAATTCCTAGATCTTTTCGACCTGGAAAAAGTCCAATTCAACCGGAGTCGACCGGCCGAATATCGTAACCATGACGCGCAAGGTGTTGCGTTCGGTATTGACCTCGTCCACCTTGCCCGAGAAATTCGTGAACGGCCCGTCAGTGATGCGGACGGTTTCGTTCTTTTCAAACGTCAGCTTCGGACGCGGGCGCTCGGCCGCAGTCTGCTGGCGGTTGAAGATTGCATTGACTTCGTCGGCGGTGAGGGGAACCGGAGTGGTGCCTCCGCCGAGGAACCCGGTGACGCGCGGCGTGTTCTTGACCGCATGCCAGAGCTCGTCGCTCATTTCCATTTCGATCAGCACGTAGCCGGGGTACAGCATGCGCTTCGAAGTGACCTTCTTGCCGTTGCGCATCTCGGCGACTTCTTCAGTCGGGATGAGGATCTGGCCGATTTTATCGGCGAATCCGAAGGCTTCCGAACGGGTGCGCAGCGATTCGGCGACCTTCTGCTCGAATCCGGAATAAGTGTGGATGAAATACCACTTCTTGTTGGATTCGACGACGGGGACCGGTTCGGGCACAGGCTCCGGCGAGGGAGCGGAGGCAAAACCTTCCGGCTCGGATTCGTGGAACTCTTGAGGATCGCTCATATAAAGATGGCCTGGTGACTGACTGCTTACGATTTCCCGATGTAGGCGAACAGTTTGTTCATGAGGAAGCTGACGATCAAGTCGACTGCCCAAAAGTAAAAGGCGAACAGGAACACGGCGATGATGACGACGGTGGTCGTGGCGCGGACCTGCTTCCAGGTCGGCCAGCTCACGAGGCGCATTTCCTTCTTCAGGTCGTCATAGTAATCCCGGATCTCGACGGGCCACTTGGAGACACGAGTCATGAACGGTTCTTGCGGATTGACTGACTGTGG
>DASXZC010000181.1:0-6538 GCA_036502165.1 Bryobacteraceae bacterium | reverse complement strand
CGTTCACTCCGAGGTGCCGCAGCGCGTCCATCGCGAGCATACGGCGGTGGGCATTGAACGTAATGATGTGAGCGAACATGCCGCCGAACGTGAGTACGCCGTGGACCTTGCGTCGGCATCATCGAGGCGTGCCGGCATGGCTGCGGGAGTCGGGCCGGCGGGCGGCGCATCGTCCATCTGGGACGAGTTGCCACCTGTGAGCGCGGCCGCCCAGGCTTCTTTGGTTTGCACCATCCGATCCAGAATCTGGCGCAGACTCTGATCCGCGCCGTCCCAGGGAAAACTTTCACCGGATTTTGCAGCGGACGGTCCAGCTGCTCGTCGTTCAGCGTCTTCGCTAAACTCCTTTCCGGTCATCCTGCCCGGAATGGTGATGAATTCCATTCGGCGCGTGCAGGTGTGTGTACTTCGCGCCCATGCGCCGATAGAGGCTCGATGAAACGCGGAACGCTTTTCGGAACGCCCGCGAGAACGCTTCGAGCGATTGATAAGTTCGCGTTCAGGCCGATGTCTGTGACCGAAAGGCGTTTCAGGGACAACTGCCACTCCGCTCGTTCGAGCAGCAGCCTTAGCATTTCGAGAGAATGGCCCCCTGATCGAAAGTCCCAGAAGCAGAGACTCTGGCGCGCGGATACGGCGCTGTTGGGATGATCCTGCTGTCGATGGTTTTGCGACGTGGCGCACGGCTCGGGAGGCAACGTCACATCCGCCACCGAATAGAACATCCAGGAGTGTCCCGGCGCCAGGCTATTGATACCTGTTCCGATACGCGGTACGATCTCCTGATGTTTCGGAACGTTCCGATCTCGATTTGCCGGGCTATCGTCTTCACCCCTTGCGGGGCGCGCGGAAAGGCTATTGGAGCGTGACGATCTCCGGCAACTGGCGGATTATTTTCCGCTTTGAGGACGGGGACGCGCTGGATGTCGACTTGGTGGACTATCACTAGATAAACGAGGAAAACACATGCCCATGAAAAACCCGCCCCATCCCGGCCATTCGATCAAAGATGCCTGTCTGGAGCCTTTGGGCTTGAGCGTGACCGACGCGGCGAAAGCGCTGGGCATCGCCCGGCATACGCTTTCACGCGTCCTTAACGGCCACGCCGGTTTGTCCCCGGAAATGGCGATTCGTCTGGAAAAGGCCGGATGGTCCAACGCCGATCACTGGATGCGGCTGCAAGCCGCTTATGATCTTGCCCAGGCGCGCCGGCATGAGCGGGATATCAAGGTTCAGCGCTACCAACCCCGGCCGGCAGCGTAGAGCCAACCACAGGCGACGCGCCATGCCCACCGCCGCCTTATAATAAGGCGGTCATGCTACGAAGCAACCTTCGTTTCGCGATCCGCTCCCTCTTCTCGAATCCCTCGACGACTTGCGCCGCGATCATCGCGCTGGCGCTCGGCATCGGCGCTACTTCGGCGATTTTCAGTATCGTCGACTCGGTCCTGCTGCGTCCGCTGCCGTACCCGAATCCCGATCGCCTGGTGATCGCGTGGGCCGCAAATCCCGGCCGCAACATCCCGCGCTTCCGGATGAGCCCGCCGAATTATCTCGACTACAAGACGCTCAATCACAGCGTGCGGCTTGGCTCATTGCGCGAAGGTTCTGTTGTGCTCACTGGGCGGGACATCCCTGAGAAGCTCGACTCGATGACCGTTTCGCCGGACCTGTTCGACATCCTCGGAGTCGCACCGCGCATCGGCCGCAACTTCACATCCGAGAATGGAACGCCCGGGGAGGAGCATGTTGCGCTGCTGACAGACGCGATCTGGAAGGGGAAATTCGGCGGCGACGGGAGCATTCTTGGGAAGACGATCATTCTCGATGGAGCGCCGTTCACGGTCATCGGAGTCATGCCCGCCGGTTTCCAACTGCTCGACAAGCGAGCCGATATCTTCCTTCCGCACGCCTTCGCTCCAGCCGTGATCGGACCTGAAGGACGCGGCTCGGCGACTATGGAATTGGCCGGACGCCTCAACGACGGCGTCTCGATCGAACAAGCACGTTCCGATGTCGAGGCTGTTGGAGTTCATCTCGCCGAGCAGTATCCGCTCATCGACAAGGGATGGACGTTGCGCCTCTTCCCGCTGACGGAACAGATGACCGGCGACTCGCGGGGCACTCTCTACGCGCTGTTCGGCGCTGTTTGTCTGGTGCTCATGATCGCGTGCGCGAATGTGGCGAACCTGCTGTTGGCCCGGGCCGGAGTGCGTCAGAAGGAAATCGCGGTGCGGTCCGCGCTGGGTGCGAGCCCGGCGGCGCTGGTGCGGCAGTTGTTGGTTGAAAGCGTCACGCTGGGGTTGACTGGCGGGGTGTTGGGGCTGGCTCTGGCATGGCTCGCGATCCGCGCGCTGGTGCGATTCGGCCCTGCGAATCTTCCGAGGCTCGAACAGATTTCGATCGATCCTTGGGTGATCGCGTTCACGGTCGGCGTCGCATTATTGACGGGGGTCCTCTTTGGACTCGCGCCCGCGATCGCGTCTGTGCGGATCGATTTGAACTCCGTCCTGCGCGGCGCTGGCCGGGGGAACTCCGGTGACTCGGCTCGTACTTTGCTTCGGAACGGCCTGGTCGTTGGCGAGGTCGCGTTGACCATGGTCCTGCTGACCGGTTGCGGATTGTTGCTGCACAGCCTGTGGGCGCTCGAGCAGGTCGACCGCGGCTACCAGGTCGACCAGTTGTTGACGTTCAAAATCGCTCTGCCGGACACACGTTATAAGGAACTCGCGGTTGGGCGGTTTTATCAGCATCTGCTCGAGAGCATCGACACTTTGCCCGGGGTCGTTAACGCCGGCATGACGCGAGATGTGCCGTTGAGCGGCACCAATCCGACACTCAATTTCGTGATCGAAGGAGCTCCGGAACTCGAGGCTGCGAACCAGCCGCGCGCGCGGTTTCGGCTCGCGAGCGCGGGATATTTCGAAGCTCTGCGGATCCCTCTCATTCGCGGCCGCTACTTCGAAAAGTCCGACATCGAACGTTCGCAGCCGGTGGTCATCATCAATGAAGCTGTCGCGCGGCAGATGTTTCCTGACCGCGATCCTTTGGGGCGGCGGATCCAGTGCGGATTTGAAGGCAGTCCGTTCGCGACTATCGTTGGGATCGTGAAGAATACGCGGTCGGTGGGACTCGATTCCGAACCTGATCCCGAGACGTTTTATCCGTACCTGCAGGTCACGCCCGCGATGATGGGGTTCGTTGAAAGCTCCGCCACGATTGTGGTTCGAGCGAAGGGCGATCCGGATTCGCTGATCAGTTCGATGCGCGACGCGGTGCGTCAGATCGATCCCGATCTCGCCGTTTTCCAGGTGAAAACGATGGAAGAGATGCTCGCCGCGTCGGTCGCGCAGCCGCGGTTCCGGACGCTGTTGATCGTCGCGTTTGCGGTATCGGCGCTGGTGCTCGCGATGATCGGACTTTACGGAGTGCTTGCGTATTCGGTGACGCAGCGGACCCAGGAAATCGGCGTGCGTATGGCGCTGGGTGCGGATGCGGGGGACGTGCTGCGGCTCGTGGTCGGCCAGGGGATGCGGCTCGCCGCGATCGGCGCGGTCATCGGCATTGCCGCTTCGCTGTTCCTTACGCGGTTGATTGAGAAGTTGCTGTTCGGCGTGAAGCCTTATGACGCCGCGGTGTTCATCGCGATGCCGCTGCTGTTGTTCGCTGTCACCGCCCTCGCCACATATCTGCCGGCGCGGCGGGCGTTGAAGATCGATCCTCTCGATGCGCTGCGTAGCGAATGAGGGAAGGCGACCGCACCGAATCCTGTATCCTCAATCTGAATGGCCCGTATATTGATGGTCACATCCGAAGCGGCTCCGTTTGCTAAGACTGGCGGACTCGCGGACGTGCTCGGATCGCTTCCGCCGGCGCTCGTCGAGAGAGGTGAGGAAGTTGCCGTCGTTTTGCCTGCCTATGCCTCCATCGACCTTTCGGGAGCTGAGCGGATTTACAACGAGCTGACGGTTTGGATGGATGGCGGCAGCCGCTATGATTGTTCGGTCGAGCGCATTGTGCGGCAAGGCGTCCACTACTTGTTCGTCAATTGTCCGCCGATGTATCAACGCCCGGGAATTTACGGCGACCGGCACGGCGATTTCGGTGACAACCATCTGCGCTTTGCCGTTCTGTGCCGCGCGGCTCTTGCGATTTCGAGCCGCATCTTCAGGCCGGATGTCATACATTGCCACGATTGGCAGGCTTCGCTGGTTCCGGTTTATTTGAAGTCGACGTTTCGGCACGATCCAGTATTCTACGGCATTAAGACGCTGCTTACGATCCACAACCTCGGCTATCAGGGACGCTTCGGCGCGAGTGTGCTGCCGGATATCGCGGTGCCGGTGCAGGACGTCATGCATCCTGAAGGAATCGAGTACTTCGGGGACGTCAATCTCCTCAAGGGCGGCATCGTTTATTCGGACTACATCACGACCGTCAGCCCGCGTTATGCGCAGGAAATTCAAACGCCGGAGTTCGGGTTTGGACTCGATCCGCTGCTGCGTGCGCGGCGTTTCTTTATCGCCGGGATCCTCAATGGCGTCGACTATGCGGAGTGGAATCCGCAAACGGATCGCTACTTGCCGGCGTGGTATGACGAGGCATCGCTCGCAGGAAAACTGACTTGTAAGAAAGCGCTGCTCGAAGAGTTCTACATGCCGACGGACAAACTCGAGACGCGTCCGCTGTTGGGGATTGTTTCGCGCTTCGCTCATCAAAAAGGACTCGATCTCGTCGCCGATTGTATCCAGGGGATCGCCGATTTGGGCGTGCAGATGGTCGTGCTGGGCTCCGGAGATGCGGCTCTGGAGCGCACGTTTGGATCCTTCGCCCAGGCACGTCCGGAGCAGTTCGGATATCGAGGCGGCTACAACGAAGGGCTCGCGCATCGCATCGAAGCCGGTTCCGATATGTTCCTCATGCCCAGCCGCTACGAGCCTTGCGGATTGAATCAGATTTACAGTTTGAAATACGGAACCATCCCGGTGGTGCGCGCGACCGGCGGACTCGATGACGCTGTCACTGCGAGCACCGGCTTCAAATTCTTCAACTCCACGGCGCACGATTTATACAATTGCATCCGCTACGCCACCACCCAATTCGCAGCGCGCGAATCGTGGGAACAACGCATGCGCCTCGGCATGATGCAGGACTTCTCATGGGCGCTCTCCGCCGAGCGTTATGCGGAACTCTACAGGCGATTGAGACAGTAAATCCGCTCTATAATAGCGATGCGGGAAAAATAAAAAAAGGAGAACTACACTGATGGACGCATTCGATAAGGCGAAGGAACTGGCAACGGAAGCAGCCGAGGTGCTGGGCGAGTTGGCGCACGACGCCGTGGACGCCGCGGGGCCGTTTGCCGAGAAGGTGAGTGATTTCGCGCAGCACGCGATTGATGAGGCGACTCCGCATGTGCAGGCCGCGATCGACAAGGCCGCGCCTTACGCTCATGCCGCCGCGGATAAGGCAACTGAATTCGCGCACACCGCTATCGACTCGATCTCCGACGCCGCCGATAAGGCCAAGGACAAGATGGGCCATTAGGATATGAAGCTGAGGCGGCCCCGTCTGATTGTGATCTCTCTGCTGGTGCTGGTCGTTCTGCCGGTGATCCTCATCGGCGGATGGATCTGGGCCGTGCTTCATCTTTCATATTCTGAAGGCCAGCGCGTCGGTTACGTGCAGAAGATTTCAAAGAAGGGCTGGGTGTGCAAGACCTGGGAAGGGGAGATGAATGTCACTCCTGTGCCCGGCGCGGCGGCTCAGCTCTTTCAGTTCACGGTGCCGGATCCGAAGGTCGCGGAAGCGATCGAGCAGACCAGCGGACGGCAAGTCATTCTGTATTACGAGCAGCACAAAGGCGTTCCCACCACATGCTTCGGCGAGACCGAGAATTACGTGACCGGCGTGAAACCGGCGCAAAAGTAAACCGCCGTTGTAAGATGGAGTTGTAGGGGTTGTAATGACAGGGCACTCGGCAGACCGCAGACGGATGGAAGTTCTCCATTCCATCGTGCGCTCGTTTATCGAGACGGGCGAACCGGTGGCGAGCCGAAGCGTGTCCCGACAGCATCCCGATACGCTCAGCGCCGCCACCATCCGCAACGTGATGATGGACTTGGCGGATGAAGGATTTCTCGAGCAGCCGCACGCATCGGCCGGCCGCATTCCCACTGCAAAAGCCTTTTCGAGTTATGTGCAGGCGCTGCCGTTCCGCAAAGCTTCGTTTTTTGAAGTGCAGCAGATGCGCGTCAAATTGAATCAGGCCAATACGCTCGAGGAGCGCGTCGAGCGATCGTCTTCCCTGTTGACCGAATTGACGCGCGGCATGGCCATCGCGGCCGCGATCCCCGCCGCTTCGCAGACGCTCGATCACGTCGAGCTCGCTTCGCTTGGTGGAGCGCGCGTGTTGATGATCGTCGCCACGCGCGATCAAATGGTGCGCAACCGGGTGGTTGTTCTCGACCGCGCTGTGTCGCAGGACGAACTGAATTCGATTCGCAATTATCTGAATGAGGAATTCGGTGGCTGGCAG
>DASXZC010000180.1:0-1924 GCA_036502165.1 Bryobacteraceae bacterium | reverse complement strand
CGGCCGCCTCGAACTTCGGTCTGCGCAACTCGATCACTAACTTCGTCTACAACCATATCGGCCATTTCGGCGAAGCAGGCGACGCGGTGGCTAAGGCCCTCTTCATCGGCGGAGTAACGCGGCGTTTTCCACGCCTTAAGTTCGCGTTCCTTGAAGGCGGCGTAGCTTGGGGATGCAGCCTGCTTGCCGCGCTGGTCTCACATTGGGAAAAGCGCGGCAAGGAATCGATCCAGCAGCTGAATCCCGCCAATCTCGATCGCGAAGGACTCTTAGCGTTCTTCAAACAATACGCCAGCGAAAAGATGAATGCGAAATTCGCTGAGTTCGACGAGATGATGATGAAAGGGGGGATGGGCAAAGCGACCCCCGACGAAGTCGATGATTTTGCCGCCGCGCGGATCGAGCGCAAAAGCGACATCCGCGACCTATTCGTCCCCCAATTCTTTTTCGGCTGCGAATCGGACGATCCCACCGTCACCTACGCCTTTTCTCCGGCTAACCCCTTTGGCGCCAAGTTGGGGGCGATCCTGAGCTCCGATATCAGCCACTTCGATGTGCCTGATATGACCGAAGTGCTCGAGGAGGCTTGGGAGCTGGTCGAAGAGAAAGGGATGTCCGAGGAGGATTTCCACGCTTTCAGCTTCGGCAACGCCGTTCGGTTGTGGGCGAGTCTCAATCCGGACTTCTTTAAGGGCACCGCCGTCGAAAAACAGGCGCGGGAATTTATCGCGAGCGAGATGCAGCCCGAACGGTCCGCCGCGGGATCGTGAGCCCATGAGGCAGATCGATGCGAACCGTACTCCATTTCGTTCCGTATGCGAGCGCGGAGATGCTGCGCAAGGCGCTTTTGCTCAAGGCCGACGCTCTGGTGCTCGATCTCGAAGATTCGGTTACGCCCGACAACAAGGATTCGGCGCGCACGACGATTGTCGACTGGCTCAAGCGCATCGATTTCGGCCCGCGCGAGCGTATCGTCCGGATCAACGCGCTGGACTGCGAATCGGGCATCGCTGATGTCGAAGCCACCATGGCGGGACGCCCCGACGGCTATCTTGTTCCCAAGGCGGGTGACGTCGAGGAATTGCGTGAACTCGATAAAAGGATCAGCGTCCTCGAGCAGCGCCACGGATATCCTGCCGGCACGGTCAGGCTATTACCGATTATTGAGACCCCCAACGGAGTCCTGAACGTCCGCGAAATCGCGCAATGCCCGCGCGTCGTCGCAATTTGCGGCGGCCGTGGCGGACTCGATATGGCGGCGGCGCTCGGCGCATGGCGCGTCCGCGACGATCACGGTGACCTGCTCGAAATATTCCGGCTAACCGGTATGCTCTGTCTCCTCGCCGCGACTGCCGCCGGCATCCAGCCGATCGACTCGGTGCTGCTGCTCGGCGATCTGGAGCGGATGCATCGCGAGTGCCGCGAAAGTGCCGAGATGGGCTGCACCGGATGGATAACGATCCATCCGAGTCAGATCGATGTGGTGCACGCGGCGTGCTTTCCGACAACCGCAGAGATTGCGGAGAGTCGGGAACTGGTCGCGGCCTTCGAGGAAAATCGGAAGTTGGGTAAATGGGCCTTCCGCTTCAAGGGCCAGATGGTCGATGTCCCCAACCTGAAGCGCGCTCACACGATCCTGGAGCGCGCCCGGATCAAAGAGGAGAATGATCGGAAGTGGCACCCTGGCTGAAGGCTTTCGTCGGCTTCAGCGAGCCATGCCTATCGCGGTGCCGCACCGGCATCTTCCTCCAAGGTCCAAGCGGTCCGATAAGGGTACTTCCGAGTCCAAGCTACGTGCCTCGCGCACGGAACTGCGGGATGACACGACTTGCGAAGCGTTCCATTGAGTTCAGCACTGCGCGCTGTTCAAGGCCGCCCAAATCCATATAAACCCAGAAGTGCGTGACTCCAAACTCTTCCTCGA
>DASXZC010000179.1:0-17075 GCA_036502165.1 Bryobacteraceae bacterium | reverse complement strand
GAGCTTCATCACGGTGCGGCTTTTGGTCTTGAGGTCGGTCACTTCGAGCGTGCGGGCCGTCCAAATGCCTTGGACATTCTGGACGTCTGAATACCGTATCCGCCGCGCCAATCCCGCCTTGTTGTACGACTCGGCGAGCAGGTATACGTAGTGATCCTTCGACACCCACAGGATCGTCTTCACGTACTGCGATGCCTTCTTCTCACGGGGGATCGCCTCGACCTTCCAGCACGCGATACCATCGAGAACGCCTTCGCCGGCTAAAGAAAAATCGAACTGGTTGACGTCGCGTTCTTCAAGATCTTCGTAGCTGAAATCGGTTCCGAAAAACCGCGTCGAACGGTCCTGCAGGGCGATCCGCTGGTCGCGCTCGATCGCAGGACGCCACATCCATTGGTCGGACGCACGGTCCGGATGGCTGTGGACCAGCAGCGCGACTCCCTTCACTTCGGGAGGCGAGGTGAACCGCAGCACCGCCTTGCTGGCGCCGAAGCTGCCGATCCGCAGGTACTCCCATCGCTTGGTTGAGACGCGGGATTTCGCATCGATCACCTCGAGCGATCCCTCGTACTTTTGCGATTTCGACGTGTTCCGCCGCTGGACTTCCTCGACGATCTGGCGCGCGTCCTGACCGTGGGCGAAGACCGCCACGAGACAGGCGACCGCGACCAGTCGTATCATGCTGGAACTAGGTGTGCGCCGGATCGGATTTCTCGGGGTTAATTCCGAGCTCCGCAATCGCCGCTGCCGCACGGCCTCCGTCGAACTGGCCGTCGCGAGCCAAGCGCGCGAGCGCCGCCGCCGCGATCGATTCCGCATCCACTTCGAAGAACCGCCGCAGGTGCTGACGATTGTCGCTGCGCCCGAATCCGTCGGTTCCAAGCGACACCAGACGTCCCGGCAGCCAAGGTGCAAGCTGGTCAGGAACAATCTTCATGTAATCCGTTGCAGCAATGATCGGACCCGTCTCATTCTTCAGGACTTCCACGATGTAGGGAGTCTTCGCCGGCTGGTCCGGATGCAACCGGTTCCAACGGTCCGCAGCGAGGGCCTCACGGCGCAGTTCGTTGTAGCTGGTCACGCTCCAAACGTCCGTCGCCACGCCGTACTTCTCGGCCAAAATCGCTTGCGCTCGAATCGCCTCATTCAGAATCGGACCGCTGCCGAACAACTGCAGCGCCGGCGTCCCGTTCGCGGCAGGCTTAACCTTATACAATCCCTTGAGGATTCCATCCGCAACTCCTTGAGCCGTAGGCATCGGAGGCTGCACGTAATTCTCGTTGCAAACAGTCAGATAGTAGAACTTGTCTTCCATATCCTGATACATCCGCTTGATGCCATCCTGGACGATGACCGCGATTTCGTAAGCGTACGCCGGATCGTAACTGGCCAGAGTCGGAACCGTACTCGACAGCACCAGACTATGGCCGTCCTGATGCTGCAAACCTTCGCCAAGCAGCGTCGTTCGTCCGGCCGTGCCGCCCATCAGGAAACCCTTGCCGCGGGAGTCCGCGAAGGCCCAGATCAAGTCGCCGATCCGCTGGAATCCGAACATCGAGTAATAGATGAAGAACGGAATCATCGGCACGCCGTAGTTCGCGTAAGCCGTGCCAGCCGCCGTGAACGTCGACATCGAACCGGCTTCGTTGATGCCTTCTTCGAGGATCTGCCCGTCCTTGGCTTCTTTGTAATACAGCAGGACATTGCTGTCGACCGGCTTATACAACTGGCCGGCGCTCGCATAGATGCCGTATTCGCGGAACATCGACTCCATGCCGAATGTGCGCGCCTCGTCGGGGATGATCGGCACCACGTACTTGCTCAGCTCGTGGACCTTCATCAGATTCTTCAGCACGCCCACGAACGCCGACGTCGTCGACGCCTCGCGTCCGCGCGAACCGCCAAGCGCCTCCGCGAATACCTCGAGCTTCGGCGCAACGATTCCAGTCGGCTTCACATTCCGCGCCGGAACCGGACCGCCCATAGCCTTGCGACGTTCCTTCATGTACCGAATTTCGGCCGACTCCTCCGCAGGCTTGTAGAATCCGATGGCGTGAACCGCCTCGTCGGTAATCGGAATATTGAACCGGTTCTTAATGTAGAGCAGCTCGTCTTCGTTGAGCTTCTTCTGCTGGTGAGTGATGTTGCGACCCTCGCCGGCTTCGCCCATTCCGTAGCCTTTGATGGTCTTCGCCAGGATCACCGTCGGCTGTCCGCGATGCTCAACAGCGCGCTTGTAGCCGTTGTAGACCTTCACCGGATCGTGTCCGCCGCGCTTCAGCAGCATCAGTTGATCGTCAGTTTTGTCTTCCACCAACTGCTTTAGTTCCGGATATTTGCCGAAGAACTCTTCACGTAACGCTTTGCCTCCTCGAGCCTTCATCGACTGGTAATCGCCGTCGACGCACTCTTCCATACGGCGCAGTAGCAAGCCCGTCTTATCGCGAGCAAACAGCTCGTCCCAATCGCGTCCCCAAATGACTTTGATCACGTTCCAGCCCGCGCCGCGGAACGAGCCTTCGAGCTCTTGGATGATGCTGCCATTCCCGCGCACCGGACCGTCAAGCCGCTGCAGATTGCAGTTCACGACGAAGATCAAATTGTCGAGCTTCTCGCGCGACGCGAGCGTCAACGCTCCGAGCGTCTCCGGCTCATCCGTCTCGCCATCGCCGACGAACGCCCACACGTGCCGCGGAGTCGCCGGGATGATCCCGCGATTCTCGAGGTAGCGCATGAACCGCGCCTGATAAATCGCGTTGATCGGTCCGAGGCCCATCGAGACCGTCGGGAACTGCCAGAAATCCGGCATCAGCCATGGGTGCGGATACGACGACAATCCCGGATGGTCGCGTAGCTCATGACGAAAATTCTTGAGGTGCTCCTCAGAAAGGCGTCCTTCGAGGAAAGCGCGTGAATACATTCCCGGCGAAGCGTGACCCTGGAAGTAAACGAAGTCGCCGGCCTGATCGCCGTTGTAGGATCCGTGGAAGAAATGGTTCGACCCAACCTCGGCCAGCGTCGCCAGCGAGGCGAACGTCGAGATGTGGCCGCCAATGTTGGGGTCGTACTTGTTCTGGCGCACCACCATCGCGATCGCATTCCAGCGGACCAGCGATTTGATGCGGCGCTCGATTTCGAGATCGCCCGGATATGGGACTTCCTGATCGACCGGGATCGTGTTGCGATAACGGGTATTGAGGCGTAGGCTCGAGGTCAATCCGCGCGTCGCGGCGCGTTCCATGACCTGGTTCAATAAAAAGCTTGCCCTCTCAGGGCCTTCTTCCGCTAGGATGTCTTCGAGCGCTTCCAGCCATTCGCTGGTTTCTTGAGGATTACTATCGACGGGTGCGTCTACTTTGGTGGTAAGCATGGGTGGCTTGGTTCTTCTTCAGGGTAACACTTGAACTTCCCTCCCGATCCGGGATCGATGTATGATTGCGGCGACACCTCTTATGTCCTCACTCAATCGCCGCACCGTTCTCAAACTCCCCGCCGCCGTCGGATTCGCCCCCGCCATGAAAGCCGCTACCACAAGCGGGGCCGCGCGTATGAAACTGGGAGACCAGCACGATTCCTCTGACCCTGCCCTGCGCCTCTCGGCGGCTTTCGGAGTCAACCATATCTGCTCGACGCTGCCCTCGAAACGGTTCGACGAGAACTGGTCGGTCGAGGCGCTGACCAAGCTCCGCGAGCGGGTCGAGTCCTTCGGAATCAAGCTCGAGATGGTTCCTTTGCCCTTGAGTTCGGCCTACATCACGAAGGCCGAAATGCCATCGATCATGCTCGGCCAGGAGCCCGATCGTACGAAGGCCATCGACGATATTTGCCAGATGATCCGGAACTGCGCGCAAGCCGGGATCCCGGCTGTGAAGTACAACATGAGCATCCTCGGCGTCGTCCGCACCGAACCGATGAAAGGCCGCGGCGGCGCGACGTATTCGACGTTCGTGTACGACAAGGCCGTCCAGGAACCGCCGCTGACGGAGGCCGGCCGCGTGACTGCGGAAATCTATTGGGACCGGATCGAGCATTTCCTCAAGCGAGTGGCTCCAGTGGCGGCCGAATACAAAACGCGGATCGCCTGCCATCCGCACGATCCAGGCATGCCGCGCGGCCGCGGATATCGAGGGTGCGAGACGGTCCTCGGATCAGTCGACGGCCTGAAGCGGTTCGTGTCGATCGCCGAGAATCCGTATCACGGCCTGAATTTCTGCCAAGGCACAGTGTCCGAGATGTTGAAGGATCCGAACCGCGAGATCCACGACGTGATCCGCTACTTCGGCACGCGAAAGAAGATTTTCAACGTCCACTTCCGCAACATCGAAGGCGGATTCCTAAACTTCCGCGAGACCTTCCCCGACAACGGCAGCGTCAACTTTCCGGAAGTGATCAAGACATACAAGGCGGTCGGATACGACGGGATGCTGATGCCCGACCACGTCCCGAAGATCCAAGGGGATGAAGGTGGGAAGCAGGCGTTCGCCTATTGTTTCGGCTACGTTCAAGCGCTGATCCAGTCGGTGTACGCATAAGTAGTCATATGACCGGGATGATAAAATCAAAGCCATGGCGAAGATCAAGGCCAAGCGTGTAGAGACGATCGTCGCGCGTCCCTTCAAAGCATCGAGGCCCAAATCCTTGGCCGGTAGTTGGGCTAAGAAAGGCCGCGTAATTGGTGACATCGTCAATAAAGACACGGCTGATCTCTGGGACGTAGTCCGGAAGCGTTGATGATGTGGTCAGATGACCACATGCTACAATGAACCCGTGGCAACCAACCAGGTCATCAACATCACCGAGTTCAAAGCCAAATGCCTGTCCCTGTTTGACGAGGTAGAGGCCGGAAAGATCTCAATCACGGTCACGAAGCGAGGCAAGGTGGTCGGCGTGGTGAGTCCTCCGTCCAGAAGGAAGCCTAAATCGCTGGCCGGCAGTTGGGCTGGCCGAATCAAAGAGAACGTCGATCTCGCCACCGTGGATACCTCAGATATGTGGGACGTGGTCAACGGCCGGCCTTGGCCGAAATGAGACCGCGGCTTCTTCTCGACACCCATATTCTGCTGAGATGGCTATATGGTTCGAAACGGTTGAGCCGCGAACAGACTCGAGTCATCGACAACGCCACGAAACGCGATGAGCCTTTGGGCGTGGGCTCCGTCAGTCTGCTCGAGATCTCGATCCTGGTCGAAGACCGCAAGCTCGAGATCACCGGAGCCTTGGATACTTTACTTGAATCTCTCAATCAAACTCCATTTCAATTGCTGCCCCTCACACCGGCCGTCGCCTTCGAAGCAGGAGCCATGGCGTCTTTGAAAGATCCCTTCGACCGCGCCCTCGCCGCCACTGCGCGCGTGCACGGCCTGCGCCTGGTTACATCCGATCAACGCATCATCAGCTCCCATCTGGTCTCCACGATCGAATAACAATGCATACCTGGACCCCTCAATCCTGGCGAACCAAATCCGCCGCCCAACAGCCCACCTATAAGGATTCCGACGCTCTTGCGACAGCCTCCGCGCGGCTCGCGAAACTGCCGCCGCTCGTCACGGCATGGGAAATCGAAGCGCTCAAACAGCAGCTCGCGCAAGCCACCGCGGGGCGCCGATTCATCCTGCAAGGCGGCGACTGCGCCGAACGCTTCGACGACTGCGATGCCGAGACGATAACCAGCAAGCTGAAAATCCTGCTGCAAATGAGCCTCGTGCTGACGCAAGGCAGCAAGGTGCCGGTCACTCGCATCGGACGCATCGCCGGCCAGTACGCCAAGCCCCGCTCCGAGGATCTCGAGACGCGCAACGGATCTCAACTCCCCAGTTACCGAGGCGACGTCGTCAATCGCCCGGCCTTCACCCCCGAGGATCGCGAGCCCGATCCAGGACTGATGCTGCGCGGCTATGAATGTGCGGCGCTCACTTTGAATTATCTGCGGGCGCTGGTGCGCGGCGGATTTGCGGATCTGCATCATCCGGAAAACTGGGATCTCGATTTCGTCAAGCACTCACCGCTCGCCGGAGAATATCGCCGCATCGCGGTGTCGGTCGGCGACTCTCTACGGTTCATGGAGAACGTCCTCGGCGTCCACACGGGCGAGATGAGCTGGGTTGAATTCTTCACGAGTCATGAAGGCCTTCTGCTGCATTATGAAGAAGCGCAGACGCGCCCCACTGGCACTGCCGGCCGGCATTACAACATGTCCACGCACTTTCCGTGGATCGGCGCCCGGACGCTCGCGCCCGACGGGGCGCACATCGAATACTTCCGTGGGATTTCGAATCCCATCGGAGTGAAAATCGCGGCCAACACGCCGCCCGAGGTGGTCCGGCGGCTGCTCGACGTTCTGCATCCCAACTCCGAGCCGGGCCGCCTCACGTTCATACACAGGTTCGGCAAAGACAAGATCGCGGACGCACTTCCGAAGCTGATCGAGCTCGTTAAGGAAAGTGGCAAGCCGGTATTGTTCAGTTGCGATCCGATGCACGGCAATACGCGATCGACCTCCGATGGAACCAAAACCCGCGACTTCCGCGACATCCTGGGAGAGCTCGACCAGGCGTTCGACATACATTCGGGCAACGGCTCGCGCCTCGGCGGAGTCCATATCGAACTCACCGGCGAGGACGTCACCGAATGTACCGGCGGCGCGCGCGGATTGACGGAATTTGATCTGAAGCGCGCGTACAAGACGGAAGTCGATCCACGGTTGAACTATGAACAATCCCTCGAAATCGCCATGTTGATCTCGAAGAAAATGGAGGCAGGATCATCAGCGTCCCGCTAACCTCTCCCCGCGAGGAATACGAAAAGCGCCTCGCCCGCTGGCAAGCCGAAATCGCCAACGAGAACAAGCGCTACACGCGACTATCCGACGTGCGGCTGTTCGTTGCCATCGCCGCGGCCGTACTGGCGTATCTGGCATTCGGCCCTGTGATCGTCTCGGCCTTGTGGCTGATCGTCCCGGCGGTGCTCTTCGTCGGACTGATGATTCTCCATCTGCGGATCGACAAGCGGCGCCAGTTCGCAGGCCGGGCCGTGCGCTATTACGAGCAAGGTTTGAAGCGCCTGTCGGACGAATGGGCAGGCTCGGGCAACTTCGGCGACGCGTTCGCGGATCCCACACATCCTTACGCGGGCGACCTCGATCTGTTCGGCCGCGGATCCCTCTTCGAGCTCATCTCCACCGCGCGGACCTATGAGGGCGAAGCGACGCTCGCGTCGTGGCTCAAGTATCCGGCAACGCGTGAGGAAGCGCGACTGAGGCAAGGCGCGGTGCGTGAACTGATGCCGAACGTCGACCAGCGGGAAACCCTCATGCTGCTCGGCGAGGAGATCCGCTCGGAAGTGCAGGCGAAGCCTCTTGCGGATTGGGCCGCGGCCCCGCCGACGCCGTATTTTCCAGGCGCGCCGATCGTCGCGTTCCTCTTCGCTGTAACCGCTGTAGCGGCTTTTGGTGGTTACTGGGCAGGCCGTTGGGGATCGAGCGTTTTCCTCATCGCGTTTTTCGCCGGCCAGCTCTTCGCCGTCGCCTTCTTCCAGAAGACCCGCTTTATTCTGAGCAATTTGCACGCGCGTGCGCATGACTTGACCCTGCTGTCTTCGCTGCTCGCCGAGGTTGAGAAAGCCACCTTCACGAGTGAGAAGTTGAAGTCGATCCAGGCCTCCATCCAATTCAACGGCAAGCCTGCCTCCGCGCGGATCGCTCAACTGGATCGTCTGCTGTCGCTCCACGAAAACGGCAGCAATCAGTACGTATTTCCGATCGCCCTGGTCCTTCTATGGCACACCCAACTCGCAATGGCGGTCGAAACCTGGCGAGCGGAAAACGGACCTCACATCGCCAAATGGCTGGCTGCTCTTGGCGAGTTCGAAGCCCTCTCGTCGTTCGCCTGTTACGCGTTCGAGAATCCTCATTCGATTGAGCCGGAACTGATCGCCGAACCGATCGTCACCGCCGTCGGATTGGGCCATCCGTTATTGCCTGAGCGATCCTGCGTCACCAACGACGTCTCGCTCGGCGGAGCTATCAAACTCCTCGTCGTCAGTGGATCGAACATGTCCGGCAAGAGCACCCTGCTTCGCTCAATCGGATTGAACATCGTCCTCGCCTGGGCCGGCGCCCGCGTCCGTGCGGCCAGCCTTTCGACTGGACCAGTCGCGCTTGGAGCTTCGCTCCGCACAGTCGATTCACTGCAAAAAGGACGCTCTCGCTTCTATGCGGAAATCACGCGCCTGCGTCAGATTGCGGATCTCGCGAAGGGCGAGCGTCCGTTGCTGTTCCTCCTCGACGAGCTGCTCAGCGGCACCAATTCCCACGATCGCCGCATCGGCGCGCAAAGCATCGTCGAAGGACTTCTTAAGCGAGGAGCCATCGGACTCGTCACCACTCACGACCTCGCACTCGCGGAAATCGGCAAGACTCTCGGGGCGATCGCGGTGAACGTCCACTTCGAGGATCACCTCGAGAACGGCGAGATCCGCTTCGATTACAAGATGCGGCCCGGAGTGGTCGAAAGAAGTAACGCGCTCGAACTGATGCGCGCCGTCGGATTGCTCGAGGACTAGCCTTGGAAGTGCATCGAGCCGAGAATCAGGGAAACCAGGTTCCACGCGACGATCAGCGCGAATAGCATGTTGATGCGGTTCAGCATTCTGCTGCGGCCGCCGTGCCAGCAGTAGACGCCGAGCCCAACCGCGGCTATCTTGACGATCAACAGACCCAGCATAGGGTTCGACGTGAAGTTCATCGCCATCCGCACTAAGGGATTTCCCTCACGAACACCTTGCACCAGAAACGCGACAGTCGTCAGAAAATCGAGGATCTGCAGGTACGAGTAGTGAAGGAGGGTGACACCAAGAGAGCGATCATTTGCGGCCGTTTCCATGAGCTAAAACCAATCTAATTCTGCTCTAAAAACCACGCAATGGCTCGACCGTACCCAAACCTAAGGTTTTCGACTCAGTACGCCCGAAGCTGTACCAGTACCGGCCGTGTTACGGGGCCCGCGACTACATGGTACTACTTAGGCCGCTAAAGATCAAAGCTGTCGCCGCGCGCCGGATTCGTGCACTCGACTTTGAACCGCTCGCGGATCAGAGCGGCCAACGGTTCCTGCGCCCTTGGCTCGCCGTGCACCAGCCAGACCTTCTTCACGCGCGACATCATGGGACTCATCCACTCGAGCAACTCGTGCTGGTCCGCGTGGCCGCTCAATTCGCTGAGCTGGACGACTTCAGCGCGCAGACGGTAGGGCTCGCCGAAGATATTCACTTCTGCCTGCTTCTCGACGATCTTGCGGCCGAGCGTATTCTCGGCCTGGAATCCGGTGATCAAGACCGTATTTCGCGGATTTTCGATGTTGTTCTTGAGGTGATGCAGAATGCGTCCGGCTTCGCACATGCCCGAGGCCGAAATGATCACCATCGGTCCGCGCAGATCGTTGAGCGCCTTCGAATCGGCGACGTCGCGGATGTACGTGAGCCGCTTGAATCCGAACGGATCCTTTCCGCTCGCCAGGAATTGGGCGGTTTCTTCGTCGTAACACTCCTGATGCTTCTTGAACACGTCAGTCGTATTCACCGCCAGCGGACTGTCCACGAACACCGGCAGATTGCCGATTTCGTTGGCCTCGATCAGTTGATGGATCAACAGCACCAACTGCTGTGTGCGACCCACCGCGAACGATGGCACGATGATCTTTCCGCCGCGGTTGGAGGTGCGATTGATCACATCGGCGAGCTTCTGGCGCACCGGCTGATCAGGCTCGTGCAAACGATCGCCGTATGTGCTTTCCATGATAAGATAATCCGCGGGAGGCAGCGATTGCGGATCGCGTATGATCGGCAAATTCTTGCGTCCAACGTCGCCTGAAAATCCGAGCGTGACCTTCTTCCCATTCTCATTGAGCTCGACCGTCATCGACGTCGAGCCGAGCATGTGGCCGGCTTCGATCGACTTGTAGACAACGCCGTCGCCGACTTCGGTCGCGTGCCCGAGTTCGACCGGACGGAACAGGGGCTGCGTCTTCTCGGCATCCTCACTCGTGTAGAGCGGCTCGATCAACGGAGTCGGATCCGGCGCGCCGATGCGTCTGCGGCGAGCGGTGCGGCGATTGAGGAAGTCCGCGTCCGATTCCTGCAGATGCGCCGAATCGGCGAGCATCGGCTTACACAAGTCGATCGTCGCCGGAGTCGTATAGATGGGGCCATAAAACCCCCGCTTCACCAACTGCGGCAGGTTGCCCGAATGATCGATGTGCGCATGCGAGAGCAGCACGGCCTTGATGCTCGATGGAGGAAAAGGGAAATTAGTATTTCGTTCCGCCGCCTCCTTGCGGTGACCCTGAAACAATCCGCAGTCCATCAGGTAGTTCTCACCGTTGACATGGAGGTGATGCATCGACCCCGTGACCGTGCGGGCCGCGCCATAGAACGTGATTTTCATTCCTATACAGCTTATCCTGATTACGAGTGTTCCTCCTTTTGCTCACTTTAATCGCCGCTCAGGACGTGGCGCCGCCTATCGCGGCCGTCAGTGAATCCCTCGTTGGCAAGCCCGCGCCGCCGATACGGCTAGACCTCCTGAGCGGTGCGCCCTTCGACCTCGCAGATCACAAGGGAAAGGTCGTCTTCCTCGCCTTCTGGGCAACGTGGTGCGAACCCTGCCGCCGCGAGATCCCGCGGTTGCTGCATGCGGAAGGGAACTACAAGGACTTGGTCGTCCTCGGCATCAGCACGGAGCCTCGCGCGGACGTCGCCAGTTATCTCGAGGACGAACATTTCGACTTCCGGACCGCGATCGATGCGGATTCGAAAGTCAGCAAAGCCTACGGGATCGATCTGGTTCCGCGCCTCTTCGTCATCGATCAAAAGGGGATCGTGGTGAAAATGATCCGCGGACTTCCCGGCGAGGGAACCATCAAACGCATCCTGGATACGCTCCTGCCCCGATCAATCGCCAGATCTGCCAGCAGCCATTTGACTCTCAGACTCCCCTGGAGCCCGATGCGCCATCCGCCAGCTTTTGGATATGGACTCTTTCAAGGCCGCGAGACTCTCTTGCAGCGGTACCGATTCGGCGAAGGGGAACATAAAGCCACTCGGGCTCTCCCAGTTGCCTTCAAGGTGGAATCGAACCGAAATAACGTTCGCGTCCGCGCCGGAAACAGGCTCGATGGAATCGACGACGACGCTCGTCTGTTGATCGCTCAGCAGATCAGATAGTCCGGCAAGAACCCTGGTTTCGAAGTTCATCTCATTTGCCCCTGATGCCCTCATCGGACCGGAAACGGTTCCTCTTAGAGTGATCGGAGGAAATAGGAACAGCCTTTAGGCCACGCAGTACTGTGCTGTATCTCTCAGGTAGCGCGTCCATGCCGCCGCCGGCCCTCACAAATCCATGATACGCGGCACCGCTCATCTGAGACTCAATCTCGTAGGTCGAGACCTTCTTCCAGTTTGAGTAATGATGCTGCGAAGGAACGGCAGTGCCCCAAAACGACGCCCGGCCAAACCCGTCCCGAAAGTCAAATGTGTATTCGATCATCATGTTCGCCCACGGTGGCTCGTCGCCTTCCAGGGCTTTCCCGACTTGCCGGCTCAGCCAACCCAATCTCATGCGCAAAAACAACCGGATCGTGATGCAACCGGCCTGCTCGGAAATATCGCCGGCGGCCCGCGCGTCGCCTCCGCTGTGATGCGTGTACCACATCTTCGGGGATATCAAATGCTCAGCGCGAAATGGGGTTGTACCGACCTGCGCCATTGCCAGAAACTCGAGCGACGTCGGCTCACCTCGGGCATTCAGCCACAAGGTGGGTACGTCAAGCGATACCGCCGCGCGGAACTCGTGGAGGCCCATGAATCGCTTGAGCCCACCCGGGCCGTCGAACTTCTCGGGCGGCGCATTATTTCCAGAATTCAATAGAATCGGGATCGACGGAACGCCCATGCCCCACGCCCCCTTCAGGAACCCTTCTGGCAGTTGATCCGGGGCTTGATAAAACGGAATCCATCCGACCAGCGTCGCGCTCTCTCCGACAAGGGCCACATCATCATGCCCGTTCTTTTCCCAACGATATCCCAATCGTTGAAAACTCCCGTAGGGCTGAAGCTCTTTGTAGCCGAAGATCTGAACGATCACTGCCGAATTCCCACCAGTTCCATGCGCTTCAACTGTCCGCACGCGGCGTAGACGTCGCGTCCACGCGGCTTGCGGATGAAGCAGGGCACGCTCCTCCGGACGATCGTTTGGAAGCTCTCGACGCGCGAGTCTTCGGGAGTCTCGAAATCGATCCCCGGCGCGGGATTCAGCGCGATCAGATTCACCTTGCAGTTGAGGTTGCCGACGAGTCCGGCGACGCGGCGGGCATCGGCGTCGGTGTCGTTGACGCCCTTCAATAGAACATATTCGAAGGTCAGCTTCTCCCACGAGCGCAGCGGATAATACCGGCACGCTTCCATCAAATCTTTCAAATGATATTTGCGAGTAATGGGCATCAGACGCTGGCGTTGTTCCTCGAAGGACGCATTCAACGAGATCGCCAATTTCGGACGCACCGGCTCGCGGCCAAGTTCGATGATCTTCGGAGTGATCCCGGCGGTCGACACAGTGATGCGTCGGGGCGAGAATCCGACACCCTCAGGATCGGTCAACAGCCGCGTCGCCTTGAGGACGTTCGGGAGATTCAACAGCGGCTCGCCTTGGCCCATCATGACGATGTTCAGGCGCTCGATCGAGGCGGAAAGTCCGTTCAATCCGGCAATCAACAGAATCTGCCCGACGATTTCGCCCGCCGTCAGATTCCGCTCGAGACCCATTTTGGCCGTCAGACAAAACTGACAATTGACCGGGCAGCCGACCTGGCTCGAAATGCAGAACGTATAACGCTCGCCTTCCGGCATCAGGACCGTCTCGACCGTCTTGCCATCCGCGAGCTTCAGCAGGTAGCGCTGGGTGCCGTCGACCGAGTCGAAGCGGGCGGCTACTTCTGGCAGGCCAAACTCGACTTCTGAAGCCAATTCTTCCCGGAAAGCCTTGGGAAATGTAGTGATAGCGTCGAATCCGGACGCCTTTTGGCGGTACACGGCATCATATAATTGGCGGGCCCGGAACGCGGGCTGATCAGGACCTAAAAGTTCCCGAATTTCAGCGAGTTCCATACCGGCCAATACGCTGCGCATACGTCCCCAGTGTACACTGGGAATCGAGTACATGAAGACTTTTAAGCCGGTTACATCGTCGGCAAATTCGCACACGGTCAAGAACGTTCCGACCGAGAAGCGCGGTATCGAACGCGCCCAGTTGCCTAATGGCGTTCGCATCATCACGGAACGGATGTCCCACGTCCGGTCAGTGTCGATGGGAATCTGGGTCGCCTCCGGATCGCGCGTCGAGACACCTGAAACCAACGGACTCTCTCACTTCATTGAACACATGCTGTTCAAGGGGACGAAGAACCGCTCGGCCGAGGAGATCGCGCAATCCGTCGATTCGATCGGCGGCGGCCTCGACGCTTATACCAGCAAGGAGCTCGTCTGCTTCAGCGCCAAAGTCCTCGACGAACACGTGCCGATCGCTTTCGACGTGATCGCCGATCTGGTTCTGAACCCGATGTTCCGTGAAGAGGACATCAAGAAGGAACGCGGCGTTATCCTCGAGGAAATCAAGATGGAGGCGGACTCGCCGGACTACTTGGTCCACGAGATCCTGTGCAATAACTTCTTCAAAGACCATGGCCTCGGCCGGTCGATCCTCGGCACGCGCGCTACGGTGAAATCGTTCGACCGCAAAGCGGTGTTGAAGTTCTATCGTGAGCAATATGATCCCGCGAACCTGTTGATCACCGCCGCCGGCAGCCTCGATCACGTTGAGATCGTCAAGCTCGTCGATCAATATTTTGGCGGCCTGAAAGCGGGCCGGCGCGCGAAGCCCCAGGCAGCTCCCGTAACGGCTGCGCCCATCATCCTGCGCGAGAAGGATTCGCTCGAGCAGGTCCAGCTCTTCCTCGGTGTGCCCGCGATTCCGCTCGCGCACCCCGACCGCTATACGTGCTACGTGCTGAATACTGTTCTGGGCGGCGGCATCAGCTCGCGTCTGTTCCAGACCATCCGCGAGCGTCAGGGACTCGCCTACGCGATCGGCAGCGAACTCGTGATGTACCGCGACACCGGCATGATGGCCGTCTACGGCGCGACCTCCGCGCAGAATGCCGTCAAGATGACGCGCTCGATCGCGCATGAGCTGCACGAGATTTCGACGAACCTCGTCCCCGCCGAGGAACTGCGGCGCGCCAAGGATCATATCAAAGGGTCGTTCATGTTAGGATTGGAATCCACTGCCAGCCGGATGAGCAATCTGGCGCGGCAGGAGCTGTTCTTCGGCCGCTTCGTTTCCATGGACGAAATGCTCGAGCGGATCGAGGAAGTCACGGCTGACAGTGTGCGCAATCTGGCCCAGCAATTTTTCGTTCCGAAACGGACGGCGCTGGCGATGCTTGGTCCTCTGAAAGGTGTCAAAATTACTCGCCAGGACCTGATCGCCGCGTCCTGATTCAATGCCTCGAGCCCGCCTCTACCTGTTCGCGCTGGCCGTCCTGAGCGCCGTTTCGCTCCGGGCGGACGCTCCCGATCCGGCCAAGCTCAAACCGCAAGGATATTTGAACGATTTCGCTAACGCGGTCGACCCGGCCAGCCGCAGCGCAATCCTCCAATATTGCGGCCAATTCGAGCGCGCCACCAAAGTGCAGATTGCGCTCGTTACCATCCCAACGCTCGGCGACGCAGCCATCGAGGACTGGTCGAACAAGCTGTTCCACAACTGGGGTGTCGGGCAAAAGGGTTCGAGCGAGGGCGTGATGATGTTGTTGGTTATCAACGACAAGAAGTCTCGCATCGAGGTCGGCTATGGGCTCGAGCAGTACCTGACGGATGGAATCGTCGGCAGCATTTTGCGTGACGTGCGTCCTCAGTTGCAGGCCGGCAACTATGGCGCGGCGCTCTATCAGGCGACGCGGCAGATGGGCGACGTCATTGCCAAGGGCAAGGGCATCGCGTTCTCGCCCTTGAATCCGAATGCCGGATTTTCGAGGGCTCCGCCGCGTCCTTATCGCCAAGCGCCGGCCATTCCCTTCCCGTTGATTATGATGGGCCTGGTTTTGATCGCTTGGGTAGCATCGAAATTCATGCAGGGGCCTCCTGGGGGGCCGCCCGGATATCGCCGCGGTGGCGGACCCGGTATCTTCTGGGGCGGCGGCGGCTTCGGTGGATTTGGAGGAGGCGGAGGCTGGGGCGGCGGCGGCGGAGGCGGTGACTCGGGCGGAGGATTTGGCGGCTTCGGCGGCGGCGATTCTGGAGGCGGCGGAGCTTCGGGAGGCTGGTAACGCGGCGATGGATCAAAAGCTGAAAGAACTGATCGAACGGTTGAAGTCCGCTTATGGGCAGCGGCTGATCTCGGTGATCCTCTATGGCTCGGCCGCGTCCGGCGATGCCGATGCCGAGTTCAGCGATATGAACGTTCTGTGCGTCCTCGACAGGGTGGACGCGAAGGGGCTGGCGTTATCGGAACCCATCTTTCACTGGCTGAAGCAGCAGAAGGCGAGCGCTCCGCTGTTGATGGATCAACGCGATGTCGCAGTGTCGACCGACTGCTTCCCGATCGAATTCGAAGACATGAAGGATTGCCGCCGCGTCCTCTATGGTGAGGACGTCGTCGCGACGATGACGATCGACTTTTCGTTCTACCGGGCGCGGCTCGAATACGAGCTGCGGAGTAAGCTTCTGCGCCTGCGTCATCAGGCGACTCCGCTGCTTTCAAATGGCGAGGCGCTAGTGAGGCTCTGCGCCGATTCCGTGTCGACGTTCCTCGTCCTTTCGAAGCATGCCTTGCGGATCGGCGGCCATTCCGTGAGCCATCGCCGCCGTGAGATCCTGGCCGGCCTGAAGACGTCGCTCGGCGGGGACTTCAGCGCATTTGAGAAACTGCTTGATGTCCGGGAGGGCAAGGCGCATCGTGACGCGGTTGCCGATCCGCTCGGACTGTTCGACAATTACATGAACCAGATTCACGCCGTCACAGATTACGTCGACGGCCTCGAGAAGTAGAAATCATCCAAGCGAGGACACAAGGAAATTATGAAAGGTGCGTTGATCGTCGTAGGTGTGCTGGTGCTGCTGGGCCTGTTGTTGTTCATGCCTTTGATGAGCGCCCGCAACCAGTTGGTGAGCGAACGCGAGTCGGTTACAGAAGCCTGGTCGCAAGTCGAGAACGTCATGCAGCGGCGCGCGGACTTGATTCCGAATCTGGTCGAGACTGTGAAGGGCGTCGCGAAGCACGAACAGAGCGTCATCGACTCGGTGACCAGTGCCCGTGCTGCACTCGGCGGTGCGCGGACTCCGCAAGATAAGATCGCCGCTAACGATCAACTGTCGAGCGCGATCAGCCGTTTGCTCGTCGTGACGGAGAACTATCCGCAGCTCAAGGCCAATGAGAATTTCAGCAAGCTGCAGGACGAATTGGCCGGCACCGAGAATCGCATGTCGCAGGAACGGCGCAAGTACAACGAGACGCTGCAGAAGTACAACACCGACATCGATCTGTTTCCGAAAAACATCGCCGCCTCGTTGTTTGGATTCCAGCGCAACGACGCTTACTTCCGCGCCGAGGCGGGTGCGAAGGAAGTTCCGAAAGTGAAGTTTTAAAAAGTTAAAATGACCACTGTATTCAAGAACTACATCAACGGTGAGTGGGTCGACGGACCTACGTTTGAAAATCGAAATCCGGCCAACACGGACGAACTTGTTGGACTGCATGTGAAGGGCTCCGCCGCCGATGTCGACGCGGCGGCTGCAGCCGCGGCAGCCGCATTTCCGGGCTGGTCGAGCATGACGGCGCCGGCGCGCGGAGCACTGTTGTTCAAGGTCGCCGACATTCTCGACAGCCGGTTCAACCAGATTGCGGAAGAGATGACGCGGGAAGAAGGCAAGACGCTTCCCGAGGCAAAAGGCGAGACGCGCCGGGCGATCAACATCTTCCGCTATTTCGCCGGCGAAGGCGCGCGGATGCCCGGCTTCCTCGTGCCATC
>DASXZC010000178.1:0-8690 GCA_036502165.1 Bryobacteraceae bacterium | reverse complement strand
AACGGCTGAATTTCGCTCCGGCTTGAGCGTGTCCAGGATCTTCCATATTGCTGAGAGCGGGGAGCTTTCAGGTTAGCATAGGAGGTTTGGAAGACCGCGAAGAAACACAACAGCAGCAATTGGACTTTTCCGCGCCCGCCGGCAGCGAGCCGCCGGAACCGGTCGAAAGTGAAGCCGCCGACTGGCGCATCAACAACGCGCGCGCCTTGAAAGGAGCGTCGCTCATTCGCCACGCCTTCCATCCTTACGAGCACAAGCAGGATCATGAAAACTGCAGCGGTTGCTGGGCGAAATTCATGGAGGAAGGTCGCCCTGACGTTCTGAATGAAGGCTATTCGACATACACCGAATACGATTGGGTGTGCGGCAATTGCTATGAGGAATTGCGCGGGCCGATGTACTGGAAGCTGGCTCCGTCGCGTATGGCGCAACTCCTCACAACAGGCGGCGTATCGATTCGCCACGCGCACGATGAGGATTGGATTCCCGAGATCCGCGCGCTGTTCGTCGAATATGCGCATTCGCTCGGAATTGATTTAGGCTTTCAGGATTTCGACCGCGAACTCGCGAGCCTGCCCGGCGACTATAACTGGGCGCTCGGCAAAGGCTGCCTGCTCATCGGACTCGATCACGGCAAGCCCGTCGGCTGCGTCGGCTGCCGGCCGTTTCAAGGCGCGACGTGCGAGATGAAGCGGCTCTATGTGCGGCCCGAAGCGCGTGGAACCGGGATCGGCGAAGCCCTTGCGCGCGCGGTGATCGACGAAGCCCGCAGGCTCGGTTACGAAGCTATGCGGCTCGACTCACTTCCGTTCATGGAGAAGGCGGTTCAACTGTACGAGAGGCTCGGATTCCAGAAGATCGACCCCTACCGGCACAATCCGATTGAAGGCACGGTGTTCATGGAATTGAAGCTGACATGCCCGTAATCGACTTCGTTTTCTTCGACGCCGGCGGTGGACACCGCAGCGCGGCGAATGCTTTGAAAGCCGCAATCGAAGAACAAAATCGGCCGTGGACTGTGCGTCTCGTGAACCTGCAGGAAGCGCTCGATGTCCTCGACATCTTTCGCAAGTACCTGGGTCTGCGCCTCGAGGACGTCTATAATTTGATGCTCGCAAAAGGCTGGACGCTCGGCTCGGCCCAGGGCCTCGTCGCGATGCACGGCATCATCAAGCTCTACCATCGTCCGCAAGTCAAGACGCTCATTAAGCATTGGACTCAGACCAAGCCGGACATGGTCGTCTCGCTCGTCCCGAACTTCAATCGGTCGATGTTCCAAGCAATTCAGAAAGTGAATCCTGCGATCCCATACGTCACGGTGCTCACCGACATGGCGGACTGGCCGCCGCACTTCTGGATGGAAAAGCAGCCGAAACAATACATCGTCTGTGGCACCCCGAAAGCCATCGAACAGGCGCGCGCGATCGGTTTCGATGAGGATCATATCTTCGCGACATCCGGAATGATCCTGCGTCCCAAATTCTACGAGCCCATCACGCAGTCGCGCGAGGAAGGCCGGAAGAAGCTCGGCCTCGATCCGGATCTGCCAACAGGAATCGTACTCTTCGGTGGCCAAGGTTCGAGCGTCATGGTCGAGATCGCCGAGCGCCTCGGCCGCTCAGGACTACGCCTGCAATTGATCATGATTTGCGGACGCAACACTAAACTCGCCGAACGTCTGCGGTCGCTGCAACTCCCGATCCCGATACACGTCGAAGGCTTCACAAGCGAAGTCCCAACGTTCATGCACCTCTCGGATTTCCTCATCGGCAAGCCCGGCCCCGGAAGCATCAGTGAAGCGATCGCGATGAAACTCCCCGTAATCGTCGAACGCAATGCCTTCACGCTTCCGCAGGAACGCTACAACGCCGAATGGGTGGAGGAGCGCGAGGTCGGCGTGGTGCTCAAGAACTTCCGCGCGATCGGCGAGGCCGCGCGCAAGCTGATTGAGCCCGAGACACTAAAGCGTTACCAGGCAAATGTCGCGGCCATTCACAATCGCGCGGTGTACGAGATCCCCGAGATTCTCGAGAAGATCCTGGCGCGTCACAATAGCCAATAGCGTTTTGAGGAGGCTTTCATGCTGACATCCATCCTGCTTGCGGCGACGCTCGTGGCGGCTGACCCGGCGACGGCGTTGACGGAATGGTTCGCAAACATCGCGGCGCATCAACTCGACAAGCGTGAAGCGGAAATCAAGGCCATTCAAACGAGAGCCCAGGCCGAAGCTCGCAAGATCCACACGCGCGAGGCGCTCTTGCAATCGCTGAATGGACTCCCCGATTACAAAGGTCCATTGAACGCCCGCATGCGCGGAACGCTCGACGCCGGCGCCTACACGATCGAGAAGATGTCGTACGAAAGTTTGCCTCGTTATGTCGTCAGCGCGAACCTGTACGTTCCGAAATCCGGAGGCAAGCATCCCGCGGTCCTGTTTCCTCTCGGACATTGGCAGCCTGGCAAGCCGTACGCTCAGCGGATCGCCGGCAATCTCGCGCGCAAAGGATTCGTCGTCCTCGCCTACGATCCCGTGGGACAAGGCGAGCGCGAACAAGCATTCGACTCACGCTATGGCCGCTCGCTCATCGGCGGCAGCACCGACGAGCACATGATGGACGGAGCCCTCAGCCTCCTCATCGGCGACGGCGTCATGCGCTACTTCGTCTTCGATGGCATGCGAGGCATCGACTATCTCACCTCGCGTTCTGATGTGGACGCTGAGCGGATCGGCGTGACGGGCTGTTCAGGCGGCGGCACGGTGACGACGTTCCTGTCGGCGCTCGATCCGCGAGTGAAAGTCGCCGCGCCCGCCTGCTACATGCAGACCTTCCGGGCACTAATCAACGGTCCCACTGGCGATTCCGAACAAAGCAATCCGAACTTCATCGCGCTCGGCCTCGACCAGACGGACCTCGTCGAATTATTCGCTCCGAAGCCATGGCTGATTTCATCGACGGAACACGATTTCTTCACGCCCGCCGGCGCCAAGCCCGTCTACGAGGAGGCCCGCCGCTGGTACAGTCTCTACGACGCGAGCGACCGCATCAAATGGGTAGTCGGCCCCGGCGGCCACGGCACCCCTGAGATCGTTCGCGAAACAATCTATGCATGGATGCTCAAGTGGCTCGGAGGCGATCCGCACGCGACCGCGAAGGATGAGGACGTTCCCATGTTCGCCGAGCATGAGCTCTGGGTCACAGAGAATGGGCAGCTTGGCGCCGAGACGCGCGAGCTCTACGAGGTAATCGCCGAACGTCGGAAGGCACGCCAGACTCCCGCGGATCTCTCGTCGTATTTGAAGACTTGGCTGGCACACACGCCCGAGCCTGAACCCGAACTCCAAATGGAGATTGTTCCCGCCCAAGGAACCCCATCCGGTCGCGGCGTGCTTCTCGTCGAGCGCCAGTGGGAACTCGATGCCGACGCGAAAGAACTGGCCGCGAAGGGCGACGTCGTGCTGATCCTGCACCCCCGCGGATTCCCGCTTTCAAATCCGAAGAGCGTCAATATCGGAGATCCTGTGCCCAACATTCGCGCGGCTCTGGTCGGTCTCAATCTGCCCCTGCTGAGGACTCACGATGTTCTCCGCGGCGTGGACAAACTGGCTGGAATTGCAGGTGTGAAAGAGGTCCGCGCCGAGGCTCGCGACGTCGCGGGTTACTGGGTACTCGCAGCAGCCGCCGTCGATCATCGGATCCAAAGCGTCCGCTTGACCGAGACCCCGTGGAGCATCAACGCCGCATTCTCCGCTCCGCTCACACGCGCGTTGTATCAGGTTGCGATGCCGGACTTCTCACTGCACTGGGACACGCGCGACCTGATCGATCTGATTCAACCGCGCAAAGTCGAGTGGATCGATCCCACGGATTGGAATCAGAACATCATCCCTGTGAAGGGCGACGTCTTCGAGTACACGAAATACCAACACTGAAGCACGTCATCTCTCCGCCAACCACGCGAGGAACAAGCCGTCCGGCGTCTCTTCTTCCCAATACGAAATCGGACGGCTCTCGACGTGACGGCAATGACGCCGAAGCA
This sequence comes from Bryobacteraceae bacterium, assembly GCA_036502165.1. Taxonomy (GTDB): domain Bacteria; phylum Acidobacteriota; class Terriglobia; order Bryobacterales; family Bryobacteraceae; genus F-183. The sequence goes on along the minus strand of DASXZC010000178.1, from coordinate 4,652 downwards.
TCCCCTCGAGCTCCCGCTGCCCGAACCATTTCTCCCACTGCGGAGTCTCAAACCTGCCCCAATGATCTTTGTTCTTGTCGATGATCACCAGACGTCCGCCGGGTTTCAAAATCCGGCACAACTCAGCGATCGCGGCTTCGATATCGACCGCATGCTCGAGCGATTCCGTCGCATACGCCGCGTCGCATGATCCGGTCGCAAGAGGAATCCCCGTCAAGCTGCCGGCACAAGGCGCAACCGTTGAAGGCACGCAATGCAGCATCGCCTCGGCGATGTCGATGCCCACCACCAGCGCGTGCGGATTGTGTTCCTTCACGATCCGCGCGAAGCGCCCTTTGCCGCAGCCGACATCGGCGACAGTCTTGCCGTTCAGATCGCCGCACCAGTCGAGCACCGCGCGCACATGCAAAATCCGCTCGTCGATTGTCGATGGAAAATGTTCCTCGTCGCGCGAGGCCGCATTGAAAAAGGCCGCGATCTCGACGGGCGAGGGCGCGGCCTTATTGTCTGGAATCTCTGGCCGCAATATTTTCTTCAGCCAGTTCATCGATGTCTAAAGCTAGTTCGCCCGGTTCAGGAAAATCGGCAGCCCTTGCTTGTTGCCGTAGTTCGGACGATACCGGTCGGTGTTGTACATCGTCTTAATGTCGACATGCCGCGGCCCCAGATTCGGATCAGGAATCTGCACCATCTGGTAACAACCGTCGACGAGAGCCGACATCAATCCGCTCTTGCCCTCGAGCACGGTGTCGAGCGCCATCGCGCCAAACGTCGACGCCACCAGCTTGTCGACGAAATCCGGATCGCCGCTGCGCAAGTCGTACGTCAGGTCGCTGACGACGGTCTCTTCCTTCGTGATCCGCTTGATCTCATCCGCCAACGACTCGCCGACATTCGCCTTCTTGCGATGACCGAACGCATCGGGGTCGCCGTACTCGGTAACCGTGTAGCCTTCCCATTGCGCGCCTTCCGACAACACGACGAGCGCGTAATTACTAGGGTTGCCCTTCTTCTCCGTGATCAGCAGGTCCACGAGCTTTTCGAGATTCACTTTGTATTCGGGAATCACGCAGCGCACCGACGTGACGTACGAGGTGTACAACGCCGTGTAGCCGGCATCGCGGCCGAAGATGCGGAAAATACCGATGCGCTCGTGCGATCCGATGGTCGTCCGCTGCCGGTTGATCGCATCAGTCGCGCGCGTGATCGCGGTCGAAAAGCCGATGCAATACTCGGTGTTGCGGACGTCGTTGTCCATCGTCTTCGGAATCGCAACGACCTTGAATCCCAGACGATCAAGATGCGCCGCGTAGCTGAGCGTGTCGTCTCCGCCGATCGCGATCAGATATTCGATGTTGAGCAGTTCCAGATTCTTCAGCACTGCCGGACTGATGTCGTACACCGTATCCGTCACGCCGCGCTTCGTGACTTGCGCGCTCGTGAACGTCTGGCCTTTCAGGTTGTCCGGAATGACTTTCATCTTGGCCGGATTAGTGCGCGATGAATGCAGGAACGTGCCGCCCGTGCGATCGATGGTGCGCGTGTTCTCGCGATTGAGCGGCAGTACGTAGCGGGCCTTGCTCGGCGGATCTTCGAGATTGAGATGAGTGAGACCCTCCCAGCCGCGGCGGATGCCGATCACTTCGCAATCGTTTTCGTCCGCGCGGTACACGACGCTCTTAATGACGGAGTTCAGGCCAGGGACATCGCCGCCGCCTGTGAGGATGCCAATGCGCTTTTTTGCCATGGTGTTTCTTTCAGTGTAGCTGGTACGCTCAAGAGGAGTTCTTATATGAGGTATCAATCTGGCTTATTGGCCGTGACCCTGTGCGGACTCGCATGCGGCGCGGATCGTACCGCTCAACTCGAGGCCTTGCTCGCTCCGTTCGGAAGCAGTGATCCGAGTGTCAGCATCGCGGTGATCCAGGATGGCAAACCTCTCGTCATCTCTCGCGGACTCTCTAATCTCGAGACGCACACCCAGGCAACCTCCGCGACGAACTACCGCCTCGCGTCGATGACCAAGGAGTTCACCGCGACCGCGATTCTATTGCTCGCGCAGGATGGCAAGCTGCGGCTCGATCAGACCCTCGACCAGCTCTTCCCGCAGTTCCCCGCGTATGCAAAGTCGATCACGATCCGCCAGTTGTTGACCCACACAGGCGGATTGTGGGACTACGAGGAACTCATCCCACCCTCGCAAAAAATCGCGTTCAAAGATGCCGAGGCAGTGCAGTTTTCTTCGACGCACGCGACGCCGTACTTCCCGCCGGGGTCGAAGTTCCAATACTCGAACACGGGCTACGCCGCGCTCGCGGAGATCGTTCGCATCACGTCCGGCATGCGTTTCGCCACGTTCCTCAAGACGCGCATCTTTGATCCGCTTGGCATGACCGGCACAGTCGCGCATGAGGAAGGACTCGACACCGTCCGCAACCGCGCCTACGGATACACAGGACGCACGCGCACCGATCAGAACATTACGAGCTCCGTTCTCGGCGACGGCGGCATCTACACTTCAATCGACGATCTGATCAAGTGGAACGCCGCGCTCGACAGCGGTCGCCTGTTGCCGCGCGCCGTGCTTGACGAAGCGACAACGGCGGGGAAGTTGACGACGGGCGAGCCGCTCAACTACGGCTACGGATGGTTCGTCGACCCGTATCACGGCCATCGCCGTCATTGGCACACGGGCGAGACGATCGGCTTCCGCACGGCGATCCAGCGCTTCCCGGATCAGAAGCTGACCATCATTGTTCTATCGAACCGCGGCGCACTCGATGCGAAGAAGTTATCGCTCGACATCGCCGACTTGTATTTACAATAGAAGTTCGCGGAGTCTATGAGCAATCCATTGATCGAAGCGGCTCTCGCCGCGCGCTTGCACGCTCACGCCCCCTACTCGCACTTCCTCGTCGGAGCCGCAATCGAAACCGATGACGGCCGCATCGTCACCGGCTGCAATGTCGAGAACGCGACGTACGGCCTGACGGTCTGTGCCGAGCGTGTCGCCGTGTTCAAAGCCATATCCGAAGGCATCCGCAAGTTCAAGGCGATCGCCGTGTCGGCCGACTCGAAAGTATTAACCCCTCCCTGCGGAGCCTGCCGCCAGATCCTGTGGGAGTTCCTCGGCGACGTGCCGGTCACGCTCGTGAACTTGGAAGGGCAGACCGAGACCTTCCAGCTATCCGAAATTTTCCCGAGGCCATTCGATGCATCTTTCCTGTAGATTCGTTTCGCTCGTGATGGCGTGTGGCGCGCTGTCGTACGCCGCCCAACCCGTCGACATTATTTGGAGCGCCCGCTACGTCATTACCATGGATCCCGCGCATCGCGTCATCGAGCATGGCGCCGTCGCCGTGCGCGCCGACCGGATCGTCGCTGTCGGAACCCGCGCGGACATTGACAAGCAGTACCTGCCGAGGCGCCGCAAGGATCATCCGAATTCCGTTCTGATGCCCGGCCTCATCGACACGCACCAGCACGCGCCGATGGCTCTGCTCCGCGGCATTGCGAACGACATGAAGCTCGACGACTGGCTGCACAACTTCATCTTCCCCGCGGAAGCGAAGAACGTCAGTTCGGATTTCGTCCGCTGGGGCACGCGCCTCGCCTGTCTCGAGATGCTGCTTGCCGGAACGACGACCTACACGGACATGTATTATCACGAGGACGTCGTCGCCGAAGAGACCCGCGCCGCCGGCATGCGCGGCGTGCTCGGCGAGACCCTGCTCGGCTTTCCCGCGCCCGACAACAAGACCGAAGCCGAGGCTCTTGCGTTCACCGAGAAATACATTCAACGCTTCCGCGGCGATCCGCTCATCACGCCCGCCGTGGCGCCGCACGCGATCTACACGGTGCCCGACGAGCTCCTCAAGAAATCGCGCGCGCTGGCTGACAAGTACGGAGTCCCGCTCGTCATGCACATCGCCGAAACGAAAAAGGAATTCGAGGATTCAAAAGCTCAGCGCAACGGCAAGACTCCTGTTGAAGCCTTGAACGCCCTCGGCATGTTCAACACCGGCCGCACTGTCGGAGCGCACGGCATCTGGCTCACCGATCACGACATCAAGATCCTCGCGGCGCATCACTCGGTGGGCCTGGCTCACTGCCCCTCGAGCAACATGAAAATGGCCGCCGGAGTCGCCCGCGTCGTGGACATTTTGAAAGCCGGCATCCCGATGGGCATCGGCTCCGACGGATTCGCCGGCTCGAACAACCGTGCGAGTCTGCTGGCCGAAGTCGCGCTTGCATCGAAGCTGCAGAAGGTGACCCGCAATGATCCGACCGCGCTTCCCGCCGACCAGTCGCTCGAGATGGCGACGATCATTGGCGCGCGCGCTCTTGGGATGGACAAGGAAATCGGATCCCTCGAAGCCGGCAAGCGCGCCGACATGATCACGCTGAGTTTGGATGAGCCGCACGCGACGCCTGTGTACGACATCATATCGACGGTCGCATATTCGCTTGAAGATTCGGATGTCCGCGACGTGATGGTGAACGGCAAGATTGTCGTAAACGAGCGGGAAGTGCAGACGATCCGGAGGACGGAAGTTCTCAATCAGGCTCGCGAATACAGGGTCAAAATCAGCGAGTCGCTGCAGAAGAAGTAACATCGCGAACGAGCCACTGCAATTGTCTCTTCTCAGGCG
>DASXZC010000177.1:0-4744 GCA_036502165.1 Bryobacteraceae bacterium | reverse complement strand
GAGGACGCTGGGGATGCCGCCGCGGAGCAGTGCTTCGGCGAAGCTGGCCGTGGCGTTTAATTCGTGGACTCCGCCGTGGCAGGAACTGAGGAAGACGAGCGGAAGCGGACGGCCTGCGTTTTGCAGGGGCTCGAGCAGGTGTTGAGCATCGATGCGGACGGCGTGGCCATCCTCGTCCTCCATTTCGAGCGCTCCGGGGAGGCCGTGGCAGGAGATGTGCAAGACGTGATAGGCGTCGGCTTTGAGGGCTTCGGCAATGACGCCGGGGTGGCCGACTTCGAGGATCCGCACGTCGATGCTGCCTTGATCGTGGGCCTTGTCGACGGCGTTCAGGATGTTTTGGAGTTCGCGTTCCTGGTCGAGAACGGCCCCGTCGCTGTTACCCTCGTCGGGAGCAGCCACGGCAACCAGGACTTTGAGAGGCCCTGGGAGGGGAACGCGGGTTTCCGAATGGCTGGCGAGTCCGGCGGGCCGGCGGAGCATGACGACGGTAGGGCGGGTCGCGAGGAGGTTGTCGTTGCGAAGACGGAGGGCTTCGAAGGGGAGGGCGAGGAGCTCGGCGTCGGAGGCTTCGATGCAGACTTCGACCGTGGTTCCGACTTGCTGCGCGGCGCCGTCGACGAGGGCTTCGATGGCGAGGGCGGAGTCGCCGGGCAGGCAGAGGTTCGCGAGGGCATCGCCGAGGGACTTCAGTTGGTTTTCGGCGGTCTTGCGTTCGGCGTCGACGGGACTACGGAGTGCGGAGTGGCGGAAGCCGCGACGGAAGGTGGCGAGGTTTTCGCTGACGGAGGTTGGGATCTTGGCGCAGGTTTCAAACGCATATTGTTTTCCGCCGATGGTGACCGTCGTTTTGATGGGACCGTTCGGGGCGTCGCGGTGGAGGGCGATGAGGACGTGCTTGACTTCGCCCCAATTGGGGTTGGTGAGCTGAGGCCTGGCTGCCTTGCGATTGAGGACGGCGTCGGCAATGGCATCCACTTCGGTGATGTTGCGGAGGAGGTAAGGGCGGAGAAGCGGCGGGATTTGCGCGCGTTCGTCAATGGCGACGGGGATGAGAGGCTTCGATTCTTCGACGTGGGCCCAGATGAGGTAGCTGATTTCTTTTTGCGTCCAGCGGCTGTTGGCGGTGTGCTCGGAGAAGAGGACGATGCCGGCGGTGGAGGTGTCGAGTCCTTGATTGAGGCGGGCGACGATGTCGTCAGCGGTATCGATCTCCCATTTGTCGAGCCAGGTTTCGATGCCTCGGGAGGCGAGCGCGGCACTGAGCTGTTCGGCGGCGGCCTTGTCTTTTGAGGAATGGCTGATAAAAACCATTGGCATTGTGGACTGGTTTTGATTCTATCAGGTAAGTTTTTGCGGGATTATTGGCTTGGCAACTTATCGGAGGGCTTGAGTTGAGGGTGTAAAACAGATTGCAACCGAGGAAAAGCGCGGCTGGGGCCGCGTGATCCAAGCCGAGGTGTACAGTCATCCGGGCCACGAGAAGCACGGCGTCGTTCGGTATTAAGTGGAATTCCAGAAATGGCGAAAGCCACAAGAAACTCGCCGTCGAGTTCGGCGAAATCGATCGGAGGCGACTCGGACCGCAACGCAATTTTGAGACGTGACCTTATTCTTTTTTGAAAATCATGCTGCGGACCGCTCCCTGCGGTCGCGGCTCTGAAAAACGTTCTGTGCACCTTTTAAAGAGGTATTCACATCAACGGAAGCCCGAGAACGAGCCCGGCCGGGTGACGCGCGCCACTCGGACCGAGCTCGTTGGGTATCTGTCGATCAAAGGCAAGTGGCGATGGGAGGCCACTCCCGAGGATCATATTAGAATCGCTCAGACTTGCCGCGCGAAGGCTGCGAGGTTGTTGTCCTAAACGTTCCACCCAAGATAGGCCATCCGATCAAGAATCCCTTGTGGAATGGTTTTGGTAGCCCGTTGCGGGACCTCCACCGGCGCGAGCGGCATGTATCCTTGGCGTGGCGCCTGTTGGCGAGCCTGGCCGAGCAGTCCTGGGCGTCCTTGTGCGAGCTGCTGCCCTTGGCCAACATATGGCGATACCCACGGAGTCTTGGGCTGTTGCACCTGCGCTGCCGCGTACTTCCGGACCTTGTCTTGGAGGGTTCGTCTCAGTTCGTCGGCCCCCACCCGCAGGCCTTCTTCAAAATTGGGAACATACTCCATATATAGCGTGGGCATTTCCGTCGCCTTGAGCTGTGTCAGCACCATTCCGTTCGGTCCGTCGCTCCTGAGCGTGATGTGGCCGAGGCCATTCTTTGCCATGCGTCCCTCGAAACCCTTGCCAACCGATTCCACGCAAGCTCTGGCGAACGTATTCCGCCTGCCCGCGTCGATCAGGATCCGCAGTTCGTCAAAGCCGCCACCCGTTTTGAGATTGGACTTGTCGTGAGAGTTATAGTCGAACGTATCCAATCCGATGACCCTATTGGTAGGCCCCACGAACATGACGTTGCCGTGATTGATCCATTTGCCGGCGCTGTCAAATCGATCATTGTTGCCAATGAAGAGGTCCACGGCCACCACTTTGCCGAGTTCCGTCCATACCGTATCGTCCATGAATTTCGGGATGTTGGCTTTGATCAACTGGGGATCGGCGGACTGTGTCTTGGAGTCCCACATGTCCGCGTCAGTCAGACCCCTCACGAAGGGCATCTTGACGAAGACGGGGCCTATGTTTGAAAGATTCATGTATTGAATCGAATGGGGTGGAAACTTCTGGCGCGCGGCGGCCTTGAATGCCTCGACCTCGACCGGGGTCATGACCTTCACATTCACCTCCCGGCTGTTCACATGCTTCATTAGCTTACTGCCCCATTTGATGGAGACAGCCACGTCGTCCGAGGTGTCGGCTTCGCGATTTTTCGCATCCATCTTTACGACCAGATTCCATTCTGGCGAACGATCCATTTTCACAAAATAGACTGGCCGATCCTCCAACCCCTTGATGTCGGTGATGGCGTTCGGGTAAATCATCGGTACGGAACCGCTCATGTGTGGCCACCTTTCATTTCGAACGTATTTTGCTGGTGTTGAACAAGAACTTCGTTGCTGTTTGCCTTGCTTCGGTGAGTACTTAGGCGTTCATCCGGGAAAGTTTCGCGGCGGCGTCGAATTTTGTGAAGTAAGCTATACTCTGAAAACAGATGGGCGATCCGGCAGCAGGACGTTATGCGTTTCCGACGACGCATTGGACGCTCATAATTGCCGCCGGGGGCAACCGCTCGAACCTGGATCGCGCCGACGCCCTGGAGCACTTGTGCAACGGTTACTGGTACCCGGTGTACGCCTTCATTCGCCGCCGAGGCTCCTCGCCTGAGCAGGCCCAGGATCTCACCCAGCAATTCTTTCTGGGCATTTTGGATGGCGCCTTCTTCGAACGGGCGAACCCTGAAAAGGGCCGTTTCCGAAGCTTCCTGCTCGGGGCGGTCCAAAACTTCCTATCCGACGCCAGCGATCGCGAGAGATCGCAGAAGCGGGGCGGAGGAGTGCTCCCATTTTCGCTCGATTTCGTGACTGGCGAATCGAACTACGCGCGGGAACCTCGCCATACGGAGACCCCGGAGCGAATCTTTCAGCGTAAATGGGCCCGGGCTCTTCTCGACCGGGTGATGGGCAGCCTTTCCGGTGAGTTCCTCGCCGATGGGAAGCTCGATCTTTTCAACCGCTTGAAGGGCTATCTGACCGGCGACGGCAACCTCAAGTACGCCGAATTGGGCATCGAGTTGAATCTGACGGAGTCGGGAGTCAAGAGCGCTATACGCCGGCTGCGGCAACGCTATCGCGACATGCTTCGTGCGGAGGTGATCGCGACGGTTGCCGATCCGGCCGAAGTAGACGATGAGCTGCAGTTCCTGCTACGCGCGATCAGCTCGCAGGAGCTTGAGGTCAGATAGGTGGAACGATGCTCCACTTGCGGCGAGCCCCTCGGGGAAGGCGAGTTGTGCGGAGTATGTCTGCTGACCAGCGGAATCGAGTCCGGACCGGAGTTGCCGGAGAAAATCGGGCGCTATCGCATCCTACGATTGCTGGGCGAAGGCGGAATGGGTTCCGTATTCGAGGCGGAGCAGGAACAGCCGCGCCGGACGGTCGCCCTCAAAGTCATCCGGCCCGGCCTTTTGACCGCCGGAATCATTCAGCGGTTTGACCGCGAATCGCAGGCCCTCGCTCGCCTGCAGCACCCCGGAATTGCCCAAGTCTATGAAGCCGGAGTAGATGACCATGGCTGGGGGGTGCAGCCGTACTTCGCCATGGAATTCATAAAGGGGGTACCGCTCGACCGGTACGCCGCCCGCCATGAATTGGACACGCGCCAACGGCTTGCGCTGATGATTCAGGTATGCGAGGCGGCGGAGCACGCGCATCGCCGCGGTGTCATCCACCGCGACCTGAAGCCCGGCAATATCCTGGTGGACGAAAACGGTCAACCCAAGATCCTGGATTTCGGCCTCGCCCGCGTAACCGATAGCGACGTCCAAGCGACGCGGCAAACGGACATCGGCCAACTGCTCGGGACGCTGGCTTACATGAGCCCCGAGCAGGTGCTGGGCGATCCGTCGGCGGTGGATGCGCGCAGTGACGTGTACGCCCTGGGCGTGATCCTGTATCAGTTGCTGGCGGGTAAGCTGCCGTATGTGATGAGCCCACAGTTGCACGAAGCGGTGCGGGCCATCAGGGAACAGGACGCCGCGCGGTTGAGCGGGGTCAGCCGTGTCTATCGCGGCGATATCGAGACCA
>DASXZC010000176.1:0-5747 GCA_036502165.1 Bryobacteraceae bacterium | reverse complement strand
GTTACGGCGTCCGTCCGGATGCTACGATCGGGCTCCGCTATTTCAGTGCCGCGGCAGCCCAGGGTCATCGCGGAGCCATTACCGATCTCGGCTTCTATTATTCGCAAGTGATCATTGACCTGCCCAAAGCCGACCGGTATTTCTTGGCTGGCGCCCAATGCGGGAACATCGACGCCCAAGTCGAGTTGGGGCTGAACTATGAATTTGGAAGAGGCGTTCCCCGCGATCGGCAACGGGCGCTCTATTGGCTGCGCACCGCCGCTCCGCACTGGGGACAAGCAGCGTTGGCCGCCGATTGGCTGCAGCGCCCTGATACGCCACATTTCCAGAACGCCGATCAACTCGGAACCTACATCGGACGCCGAACGGGCCGCATCACCAGCATTACTTCGTCACACGGTCCCATGCCGAACACGCCCGGATGCTACAGGAGCCTGAACCCCGGTTGCTCCAGCGATCCGAACTCCGCCGCATATCAGCACAACCACTAGGTTCGCGAGCAGAAAATCGGTCCTGCTGCTGGCAATGTTTACACACACGCAACGCTCTTAGGATACCGGTGTCGACATCATCACCTCGACTGGAGAGCAGTTCCGCACATTTGTGGAGGCCACCGACAAGGCCGAGGACATTGCAGTAATCAACGTTTGGGACACGCTGGACGTTCTGAACCTTCCGGCTTGAGGTCTCGACATTACACCTTCGGAAGCCGGATCGCGAGCCCTACGTGATCGGCTCCCCGGCCATCGCGCCAGGAGTGCAGGCTCCTGGCCAATGGGCGACACCGACAGCTAATTGACCGGATGCCTGAAACGCAGTCGACTGGTCGGGTTCAGCTTTTGGAAACGATCATTGACCCGTGTCGGCCGTGTTACGCGACGCGCCTCTCGACGACGAGCCTGAGACGGCTAGGCTTAGAGTAAGGCGCATCGGCGGCACGCGTAGCAGCAATCGCAAGACCGCGACGACCTGCTCCGCCGATCAATCCGAATCACCTCACCGCCCCGCCCACGGAGCACAATTCGTCCTCTCCAAATTCCCCCGATCCGTCGGCCACGGAGCACGCCCCGGCTTCCCCTTAAATCCGCTCCGCAACGCATATGTCCCATTCTCTTCCGGAGCGGTGAAAACAATATTCAGCTCGCCGTTATTCTGTAAATCGCCTATCGCGGGAGCATTGTGGTACCAGAAGTAGCCGAGATACGTCCACTTGGGCCGCCCCGACGAGTCGAGCACATATATAAAGGAATCCTGCTGCGCAAGCACGATCTCCAGTTTGCCGTCGCCATCCAGGTCCGCGAACGCGAGATGCGCGCCGCGCGACAGACTGGTGCCAACCTTCCGTTCATAACTGTCGAATTGCCAGAGGCGTTCGCCGCGAGCATCGAGCGCCACCGTCTCTCCGGACTTTGTGGACGCGATCACCTGGCGTTCACCGGTCTGCTCGAGATCCGCCATACCGACTTCGGAGATCATAGCGTATTGAGCCACCTGTTCGGGCACTCCTCGAGGACCGTAAATCTTCGTTTGCCGCCACAGCAGCTTGCCTTTTTCGTCCAGCGCATAGATGACGCCGTGGTCATCTCCCGTGACAATCCGCGGCTTGCCTCCCTCGACAAAGGCTCCCGCCGCCGGTGTAACGAAGTGCGCACCGGGCGCGGAAAACGACCAAAGCACGTTGCCCGTCTCGCCTTCAAGAGCCACGATCTGGTCGCCTGCGTGGACGACGATGTCGAGCTTGCCATCACCGTTCAAATCCACTAAAACCGGAACCGAGCCGGAAGGCGTGGCCAATTCTTTTTGCCAGATTCTGCGGCCGTCCGCGTCGATCAGCGCCGCTCCGCCGTCCCACGTGGCGACGACCGACAGATCCGGACCATCGGTCACCTTGCCCACCGCAACACCATCGAGGATCTCTCCGCCGACTTCAGTCCGCCAGTGCAATTTCCCCTTGCGGTCGTACGCATAAACATAACCCGCCGGAGCGCCATACAGCAGCAGCGGCTCCTGACCCTTGCGCAACTCCGCCACGATCGGAGGCGAAGGATTATGCAGCGGATGATGCGGCGGATCGATCGGAAATCCTTGCAGCGGCTTTCCTTGCGGAGACAGCAACTCGCCCGGCTGCCACGCTACAGTCGCAACGTCGAGCGTATGCTCTCCGCCAAAAGCCGCCAGCGCCACTCCGCCCTGCCGCCCCGGAGCCCGCCATAGAACACGATCCTCGCCCACGATCGTCCAGCAGGACGCTTTCGTATATGCGCCCGACACAATGCGCGCCCGTGGATTCTGTGTGGAACGGGTCCGCTGCCACGCACTCCCATCCCAATACGCCAATGTAAGTGTGGAATCGATCAGGCGCCACGTATCTTCGGATGAATAAGCGACGGTCACGTTCTTCGCCGCCGTGACTCCATCGAAACAGACGTAGTGGCCAGTCGAAACCCATCCCCGTTGCAGAGCGCCGGCACTCGACGGTATCACGTGCGTGAGACGCGCATGAACCGCATCATTCGACGCAACTCCGGCCAAAGTCACACCCAGTTCCGGGAAGTGGGCAGTCCCTCGATCCGCTTTCGCATCCTCAAATCCGCCCAGTTCCAAATGATTCCATTGCGACATCGCCCGATTGCTGTTAGGGCTCGCATCCACCGCTTCAACAGCAAACAGCACGCGATCCATGAACGACAATCCCGGCGGCCGTATATGAAATATGTAGCGCCCGTCATGAATGTCCGGCGCCACATCGGACAGCCCCACTTCGTTCCCATACGTGTACATCAGCTTCGCCGACTTGATTCCGGAAGCATCGCTGATTCGCACGGAAACCGGCACAGCCTCTTGATTGGAAGCAACCTTGGGATATTGGAGTTGCGAAATCTGAGGCGGCTCGACGTCGCCCGTCTTTTGCACCGGATGTAGCGCGGTCGCCGGCACCTGCACAGTCCCCAATTTATAAAGCGCCAGCGCCAAAGCTCCAGGCCCTTGAATCGCGTCGTAATAATCAGGACGATCAATGATCGCCGTGCCGCGAATCAGTCCGCTCGAATGAACAAAGTTTTTGAGCGCATAATCCGCCAGCATCTTCGCGCCGTCGAGCCATTTCTGCTCGCCCGTGACTTCGTAAAGATGGCGGATGGTGTCGATCTTTTCCGCGAGCGTCGAGGCCATTTGCGCATGTGGAATAGGCGTGTTCAACACGTTGTCCCCCGCGCGCCGCGCCATATCTAAATAGCCGGGGCGGCCCGTGAGTTTGTACCCATGCATAGCGGTCTCCGCCATGCGCACCGGCCCATACACCTTGTCGTCCCCGGTCGCCTTGCCGGATTGCAGCAGCCGATCGCAGGCCTCCAGATACCGGTTCGCATCGTCAAGCCAAGTCGCGATGCCGCTCGTTTCGAATACCGAATACATTCCATCCGCGAGGCTCGGGCGCACTGGATACATATCCGGCATTTCACGCGCCTGCCGGTCGGTCCAATTGTCGGAATACAAACCATCGGGGTTGCTCTTCGATTGAAACGCCAGCAGCAGCTTCTCGGCCCAGTCCAGATATTTAGGATCGTGGGTCTTCTTATATAGGAACGCAAAGGCATTCGCATACGTGGGGAAATATCCGATGATCGTCGCCTGATCCCGCTCCTGAATTCCATTCCAGAAATTCGCATGGCGATCATACGACATCGTGGTCTTATCGGATATGTGGTATTTGTAAACACCCTCGATCTCATTGCGCACCGCGTCCGGATCAAGCCGCCACAATTCATCCCAAAGCGGCGCCAGATGCTGCAATTCGTGCCTCTGCCCGTGGATCGCATCGTCTTGCACGTTATAAGCAATGTGTTCGCCCCACGCAAACAAACCCGTCGTCGGACTCACGCAGTGCTTCAGGAAAAACCGCATGTAGAGCTCTGCCGCGGCCGCGTAGTGCGCATCGCCGGTATCCTTCGTCAGCGCATCCAGCAGGCGGATGTTCTCGGTATCCCACAGTAGGTTCGAGTCCTGCGCCCAAAGAACGCTACTGCGATCCTTGCCCCACATGATGTAGTTGCGATCCTCTTTCCACGTGGACATCTCCGCGCGCCACTCCGCCGCCGTTCGCTGCGTGGGAATGGCGAGCGTCCGCAGGTCAATGTTCTGAACGAACATCGGCGTATGAACCGGTCCGTAGTGATCGAGTCCGTGCGCCAGCAGCGCGTCCGCATACTTGTGAGCCGCATCCCGGTAAATCGTAACTCCGGGATCCGCGGAATAAGCAATAGGAATCGCCACCGAAGCGATCAGGATGAGAACAATTCTTCGTTTAGTCATGGGAATCTTTATCAGGGTGCGCCAGGCTTACCTTCGAATGCGATCGTCTCGACAAACAGCGGCGCATAAACACGGCCATAAATGCCGCGTCCATGCTGAATGAGCGCCTCGGCATCCTTGACCGCTGCTTGCCGATGAGTTGAAATCGTTGCTGGCGGCGCGGCGGGGAGGGGGTATCAGCCGAACCGCCAGACAAACGATTCCACGGGCGCATATCTAGAATGTGGCTTTCAAACTCATCTGAATGACGCGGGAGGCATTCATCGCCGTTACATGGCCGAACAGCGGCGATCCCCATTGTGTGTTCACGCCGTTATAAGCAACCTCCGGATGATTGAAGGCGTTGAACATCTCGCAGCGGTATTGAACTTTGAACGACTCGCGGATCCGGAAATTCTTCAGGATCGCCAGGTCCCAGTTATTGTCCCCCGGTCCCAGCAGCGTGTCATAACCCGCATTGCCCAGCGTGCCGACGGCCGGTTGAGCGAAGGCCGCGGTGTTGAAATAGTTCGTAAACGTCTTATCGCCGTGCGGCAGGTTCGGATTGGCGATCAGGTCCGGGCGCGTCGCCGTACCAGCCAGGCTGGCCAGATTTCCAATCAGCGTCACGTTCATTGGCAGTCCCGTTGAAAAGGCGGTAATGCCCGAGACGCTCCAGCCGGCCAGCATCCTGGCGGCGAACATGCGGTTTTGCTTCCAGAAGGGCAGCTCATAAAGGAACGTAATGTTCACCACATGAGTCCGGGTCAGCGCCGAAGGACCGATGTCCAAATCCAGATTCAACGGATCGCGCACTTGCCCGCGCTCCATATTCTTCGAAAACGTGTAATTCGCGGCGACAAAAACTCCATTCGCATACTGCCGGCGTGCACTCAGTTGCAGCGAATTGAAATCGGTGAATTGCTGGTTCCCCGTCTGGGTCACCGACGAGTAACCGCGATAAGTCTGAAAGACATTGCAGTTGGTCGCGCGATTGTTATAGCAAAAGTCGTACGGCAAAGCTCCCAGCGGTGCGTTGTAGTACAGGTTCCGCGCTCGTTGGCCAACAAAAGCCGCGTCGAGCAGGACGTCGCCCGGCAGTGTGCGCTGCACTCCGAGACTGAACTGATAGAGCACGGGAGTCTTCAGGTTGGGGTTGATCTGATTCACAGCCACCGGAAAAGTCGTGGCGGCCGATCCGCCGATCGGATTGTCCACGTTGCCGTAATTGATTTGCGTCATGGGCACCAGCGGATAATTAGTGCCCTGGCTATTGAATGTATAGAATACGTCCCGGTTGTGAAAGACGCCCGCTCCGCCTCGAATGACAGTAGCGCGCGCCGGCGACCATGCGAATCCCAGACGCGGATCGAACAAATCCTTGTTGGTCTGCACATAGCTGCGCGGCAGATCGTGGAACAGACTTGCGGATGCCGGGTTATCGTAGAAGGAAAAAC
>DASXZC010000175.1:0-7239 GCA_036502165.1 Bryobacteraceae bacterium | reverse complement strand
CGTGCTCGAGCTATAAGTGGCTGATGGGCGATATGGGACTCGGATTTTTGTACGTGCGTGAGGATCTGCTCGAACGCATGCGGCGCGTCCAATATGGATTCCGGCAGCTCGAGCGCGTCGAGTATCACGCCTTTCCTTACGATTCTCCAGGCGATCGCGTGATGGACTGGAAAGCGTCCGAGGACGCCGGCGGCCACTTCGAAGTCGGGACGATTTCGAATACGACCGTCGCCTGCCTGAGTTATTCGCTCGACTGGATCGGGCGCGTGGGCATCGAGAATATCGCAGCGCATCGCAAGCCTCTGATGCGGAAGCTGCAGCAGGAGATCCCTCGTCTTGGATTCGAGCCGATGACTCCGGCCGACAGTACTTCGCCGATCGTGGCATTCGCTTTCGGAGACAAGATCGACCGTGCGCGACTGGTCCGCAAGCTTAAGGACGCCCGCGTAGACATCGCGGTGTATGAGCACCGCATACGCATCTCGCCATCGGTTTACAACGATGCCGCGGACGTCGACCGGTTGCTCGAGGCGTTGAGCTAAGGTTCGAGCGTGGGGAGGGTTACCATCTCGCGGAGTTTCTGGCGCGTGCGGATCTCCTCATCCGTCAGCCGCGCATCATAAATGGAACGAGGCTCGATCGAGCGCGCTACCAGCGTCGCCGTGCTCACCGCCAGCAGCAGCGGAAGAATGAACGATCGATCGCGGCCCGTCATTTCCATGAGCAGCACGACCGTCGAAATCGGACCCTGCGTCGTCGCCGCCAGCACCGCCCCCGCTCCGAGCACGGCACAAAGTCCCACGGGAGTGCCGGGCCAGAGCCATGCCCATGCGTAGCCGAGGACTCCTCCGAACATCGCGCCCGCCGTCAGCGATGGAGTGAACAATCCTCCCGGCGCGCCGCAGCGTACGCAGATGACCGTCGCGAGCGGCTTCAGTACGACCATCGCCAGCAGCAATGAAATCGGCACTTGGTCGTTGAATGCCAATTGAGAAATGTCCTTTCCGTTCCCGAGAATCTGCGGAAAACGGATCGACACGAGGCCGAGGAGTCCGAGGCCGGTGATTGGAATGATAATCCGCGCCCAGTTCTGAGGCTTGTTCCGTTCGGCCCACGTGACGACTCTCACGTAGCCGACCGAGAACAGGCCTGCGAGCGGCCCCACGCAGAGTGCCCACGCGATGACTGAGGCAGAACTCGTATAGGAAGGAATGACGTACGTCCGCGCGTCGGGAAGCATGGTCCATGCAACGGCCGTCGCAACGACCGACGTCACGAGTGCGGGCAGAACAAATCGCAAGGCCAGTGCTCCGCGCAGGACCTCCATGGAAAACAGGGCGCCGCCGAGGGGCACGCCATAAGCGGCTGCCATTCCGGCGCCTGCTCCGCACGCGACCAGCAGGCGGCGCTGTTCGTCGGACAGACGCGTTCGGTCTGCGAAGAAGTTGGCGAAGACGGCTCCAAACTGTTTGGGCGCGCCTTCACGGCCGAGCGATGCGCCCATGCCAACGATGATCACCGACAGCACCGCGCTGCCCAAGGTGCGCAGAGAAGGCAAGCGGCCGGCGTGGAACCAGATTGCAGCGCTCGTATCAATGCTGTTTCCGCTCGAGAGCCGCCGCAGGACGATCTGGCCGACTCCCGTAAGAGCGCCGGCCGCTAGCAGCGCGAGGATGTGCGTCTTCAGCGGTGCTTGTGTGGCCGCGGCCAGCAGGTCAGTTCCGGATCCGCCCCATACGAATCGCTGCACGACTTCGAGAAGCTGCGTCAGCAAGCCCGCGCCGAGTCCCACGAGGATCCCGGTTCCGACGATCGAAAGCCAGAATTTCACCGCCGCTGGATGTTGCAGGCTCGAAGGGATGGCGGCGTCAGGCTGTGGCTGCGGCATAGATGAGGGCTCCGCGCGAAGTCCTTCCAGTCTTTCATAAAGCTACACTGGACTCGTGAACGGCAAGATCGTCCAAATCAACACATCTCCTGGCGGAGTTCCCAAATATCCGGTGCCGCAAGCGAACGTCCTCAAGCTCGGAATCGAGGGCGATGAACAAGCGCATCCGCAGTTCCACGGAGGTCCGCAGATGGCGCTGCTCCTGCTCTGCGCGGAGGTGATCGACAAATTGAAGGACGAAGGATTTCCGCTCTACTATAGCGCGCTCGGCGAAAACATCACGACGAGCGGCCTCGACCACAGGGATCTCCGCATCGGCCAGCAGTTCCGCATCGGCGCGCAGGTGTGGATCGAACTCACGAAAATCCGGCAGCCGTGCAGCCAGCTCGACGTGTATGGCAAAGGCCGGATCCAAAGTGCGATTTACGATAAGCAGGTCAAGGCCGGGGATCCTTCGTCGCCGCGTTGGGCGATGAGCGGGATGTATGCGAGCATCGTGCGGCCAGGAATGATCTGGCCGGGCGATGCGATCACGCTGGTCGGCGAAGTAGCCTGACCGTTCGACATGCAGCAGGTTTTTGCGACTCTCGAGGCGGCGCTGGCCGAGCGGCAACCGGACGCGTACCGGCGCATCGTCGCTTCTCCCGCCGCGAGGCAGTATGCGAACCAGGTTCTGATCCATAGCCGGTTTCTCACCGACGCGATTCTGCGCCATCCCGAGTGGATCGAGGAATTGGCGGATTCGGAAGCGATGTTCCGCACGTATTCGCCGGCTGATTTCGACCTGCTGCTTCACGCGGAGTTGCAGAGCGAGCCGGTGACGCCGCTGCTGCTCGCGCGATTCCGCAGGCGGCAGATTTTGCGCATCATGCTGCGCGACGTGCTGGGATTCGGCACGCTCGGCGAGATCACCGAGGAACTATCGCACCTCGCCGACACGATCATCGAAGCGGCGTGGATGGCCATTCATGAGAAGCTCGCCGCGACGCACGGTGCGCCGGCGAGCGGCTTCAGCGTGATCGCCCTCGGCAAGCTGGGCGGACTCGAACTGAATTATTCCTCCGACATCGATTTGCTGTTCGTGTACGAGAAGAACGGCGAAACCGAGAGCGAGCGTCCGCTCACCTACAAGGAGTTCTTCAAGAAGGCCGCCACCGAGTTGACTGAGATGCTGTCGACGTACACGCCGGAGGGACTCTGTTATCGCGTCGACCTGCGGCTGCGGCCCGAAGGGCGGCTCGGTGAAGTGTGCGTCTCGCTCGATGGCGCGAAGCATTACTACGAAAAGCGGGCGCGCGATTGGGAACTGCAGATGATGATCAAGTCCCGCGTGGCCGCTGGCGATAAGGCGACCGGTGCGGCGCTGCTCGATTTCGTGGAGCCCCTCACGTATTCGACGACGCTCGATTTCACGGCCGTCGAAGTCATGTCGGACACGCGCGAACGGCTCAATGAGAAGCTCTCGGCGAAGCGGATCGGCAAGGGCGGCATCGACGTCAAGCTCGCGCCCGGAGGGATCCGCGATATCGAATTCCTGGTGCAGTGCCTGCAGCGTTTGCACGGTGGACGTTTCACGTGGCTGCGGCGCGGCGGATCGTTGCTCGCGCTCTCGCGCCTGCAGCACAAGGGATTGATTTCGGATGCCGAATACGCGCGCCTCGTCAATGCGTATCAGTTCCTGCGGACGGTCGAACACAGGCTCCAACTGCTCGACGACCGGCAGACGCATGCGCTGCCCACGGATTCAGAAGAGCTCGAAAACCTCGCCGCGCGTATGCCCGTTGTTCCCGGAGCCGACCAGAATGCGGTCGAACTGATGCGGCAGGTGAACAATCACTTCGACCGCGTGCGCGAGATCTATGAACGCGTCGTGCACGCGCAAACCGCGCCGGCACCGGCACAGCCGAAATCGGAAATCCTGCGGCACGAGCCGAACAATCTGATGCTGTTCCTCGATCAGCGCGCACCAACGCTGGCTGCGGAATTGCGCCAGTCGCGCTTGCGTCGCGGGCATCTGACCTTCGAGCAGTTCCTCGAAAAATTGTTGACGATCCCCGAACGGATTGATGCGCTCAACCACAACGTCACGCTCGCGAGGTCGGTCATCGAAATCTTCGAACGTAGTCCGTACTTCGCCGAGCAACTCATCCGCATTCCGGATCTGATCGAGGATCTCAGCGACGCCGAGGCAGCGGAACTGCCCGAGCCGCCGCCCGCGGATCCCGCCGGACTGCGGCGGTACTTCCTTCGGCACATGGTGCGGATTCAGGCCGCCAGCATTTGCGGCACGAGCCAGATCTTTGAAACTCTCGAGCGCACGTCGGAACTGGCCGAGGCGGTTGTTGCGAAAGCCTACGCGATGGCGATCGCGCAGGTCGCCGCCGAGCATCCGCCGAAGAATCCCGCCTACATCCCCAAAGATCAGATGATGGTGATCGCCTTGGGCCGCCTCGGCATGCGGGAGTTCGACCTCGCATCCGATGCCGATTTGAATTTCGTGATCCCGGAATCCGATGCGGGCGAGATCATTTATTGGACGCGCGTCGCCGAGCGGATGATCGACATCCTTTCCGCGTACACGGGCGAAGGAGCGATGTTCGCCGTCGACACCAGGCTGCGTCCAGCGGGCCGCGTCGGCGCTCTCGCGCAGACCGATATCGCTTACCTGCGTTACTTCGAAAATCACTCCGACGCCTGGGAAGGCATCGCGTACATGAAGGCTCGCGCGGTCGCGGGCGACATCGAACTGGGGACCGATTTCCTCGGCCGGCTCCAGGAAACGGACTGGTTGCGTTGGGGACAATCCGGACGTTCGCGCGGCATGCTCGGCGAGATGAGGACGCGGATCGAGAAGGAGCAAGGCGCGGGTAATCCTCTCAAGGCCGGACCGGGTGGCTATTACGATATCGATTTCATTTTGATGTTCCTGCGCCTGAAAGGCGGCGGCATTTTCTTCCGCGTGTTGAACACTCCCGAACGGTTGAGCGTCCTCGAGGAGATGCTGCTGCTCGACCGCGAGGACGTCTCGTTCCTCAGCGATGCGGCGACCTTCTACCGCGCGATCGATCACGGGCTGCGGCTGTACTCGGGGCATGCCGAAGGGCAATTGCCGAAGTCCGAGGCGAAGCTCGAGGCACTGACGGAACTGGTCCGCCGATGGACCCCCGAGCGTCTGCACGACCGTCCTCTCGAGGATCAACTCGAGCTGATCCAGCAACGCACGCGGCGTCTGTTCCGCCGCTTCTTTCCGGCCTGAGCCACCAACTACGATCGATGGTAGTATCGACATGATGATGAGGAATAAATCCTTTTCGCTCATGCCGTTCGTGCTCCTTATTATCGCGGCTTCCGGGCTATGGGCGCAGGGCCCTCCCTTCCAAATTGATGATCCCGTTCCGGTCGACCTGCACCACTACGAGTTCTACATTTTCGGAAGCATGGACGGGACGCCGGTAGAGATCGATTCCGTGGGCCCCGCGTTCGAATTCAACTGGGGCGCCCTTCCCAGGGTGCAGCTACACGTCGTCGCGCCCTTCGGATCCATCAACCCCTTGAACAATCCGATTTATGCCCCGAGCGGCATGGGACCCTCCGCGTTCGGCTTCACCGACATGGAGCTCGGTGTCAAGATTGCCTTCATCAAAGAATCGAAGTACGTTCCGCAGATCGGTACGTTTCCGATGTTCGAGATTCCGACGGGTGACTACGACAGGGGGCTCAGCGTTGGGAAGGTTTGGTACAAAGTCCCTCTTTGGCTGCAAAAGAATATCGGACACTGGCTCCTCGACGGCGGCGCTGGGGAAACGATCAATCCGCAAAGTCAGTACCGCAACTTCCCCTATGGCGGATTTCTGCTGAAATACTCTTTCGGCGAGCGGCTGGAATTGGGAGGCGAGATCTTTTCCCATGGACGCGAGGGATCCGCCGCGCCGCAGATCGAATCTTCAACCATGATCGACATCGGCGGCTACTACCACTTCAAGAGTCGCCCAGGCCAGCAGTTTTTGTTTTGCTACGGCCACTCCGTAGCTGGCCAGACCGAAACTTACGCCTACCTCGGAATGTACTGGACGTGGGGAGGCGACAAGAAGAAGCCCGGCGCGGATCACACCTGGTTACAAGAGCCGGGGAACACACCGGGATTTCGAATGGCCCGCTGGTAAGGACGACAGATGGAAATCACGGAACGCGCCCTCTGGACACTGATTCATGGCATGGGATTCGGTGCACTCTACCTGCTGGCATGCTCCGGCGGGATGATGGCGCTTTATCAATTCACGACATCGTTGGCGCCGCTAGAATCCACACCCGGCCGTGAGCGATTCGTACGAATTTATCTGATCACGATGGTCGTGCTTGCCTGGGCGGCGGTATTGTCTGGAGCTTATGTGATTTATCCCTGGTATCGAGCGGTGCCTCCCGCGGGAATGAGTGATCTGTCAGGATTTCCGCAACGCCTGCTGATGTCGAGCCCCGCCACGATCGGCTGGCACTCAATTGGGATGGAGTGGAAAGAGCATATTGCCTGGTTCGCTCCGATTTCGATCACCATGGCCGCGGCAGTCTTCATCCGCTATGGCCGCGATCTTCGGAACCACCCTCAGCTTCGGACAGCGGTGCTCACGTTTACCTTAATTTCGTTTGTCGCTGCGGCCGTCGCAGGGTTCTTCGGCGCAATGATCGACAAGTACGCACCTGTGCAGGGCGGCCCCACAATCCAACTGAGCCATGAGGATGCACGATGAAAACGGCGGCTCTAACAAACGGCCCCGGCGCGGCCGCCATTCTGTCCGCGTCGGTCGGCTGCTTCGCTTTGGCGATCCTCGCCCTCCTGGGTGACAAGTCGGCCGCCATCAAGAGCAGCCTGATTTTCTATAAACCGACGGGACCCCTGTCAGGAGTATCCACGGGTGCGATCCTGATCTGGCTTTTCACTTGGGGAATCCTGGAGTGGCGCTGGCGGAACAAGACAGTTGCCGCTCGACGCATCAACACCGTTGCCCTCGCATTGCTTTTGCTCAGTCTGCTGCTGACGTTTCCGCCCATCGGCGACCTGTTTTGAGCGTTTGCCAAGAATAAATGAGGGTCGCTCGCACCTGTTCACGCTATTTGCTGTGAACATCCCATGCGAACCGTATCGATCCTGATTTCACTCATGCTCGGCGCCGCGTCGCTTTCCGCCGCTCCACTCAACGGACTCTACTTCGGCCTCGATAACATGCGAGGTTTTGCGGAGGTCTATTGGTGGTTCCTCGCCGATGGGCGCGTCCTGCGGAACACCATCCCCGCAAGCTTGTCGCCGCAGCAGTTCGACACCGCCTGTCAGCAGCATACGGGTTATTGCGGCTCCT
>DASXZC010000174.1:0-37275 GCA_036502165.1 Bryobacteraceae bacterium | reverse complement strand
GTTGGTCGCCGCGAGGGTCATCGCGAGGAACGCTTTCGCTTGCGGATTCGTTGGGGCTTGGCGAAGCTGGCGTTCGGCCGCGGGGTAGTCGCCTTTCGCGAAGGCTTCGAGTCCGGCAGTGACGGGATCGCTTTGCGCGTGAGCGCAGAACGCGATCATCACGAGAATGCTAATGGCCCGCATCGTCAACCATGAGATCGAGCTTGCCGAAGCGATGGCGATCGGCGCCGTCGAAATACCGGAAGGCGAGCAGCGGTGGTTGCCCTGGCGCGACTTCTTTCAAAGGATCGCGGAGGCGATCAGATGCCGGCATTGCTTCGACGACACGTCCACTGCGGGCGATGGATGCGATCAGAGCGTCGAGGGGCTTTTGAGCCGTGCCCGCTTGCTGCGCCCATAAAGTCAAAATCAAGAGCGCGGAGTTCATGGTTCTTTCAATTGCTCGAGCGCCCGCCGCGCGGCCGCGTGATTCGGATCCCGCTCGAGCAACGCGCGGAGCACTTCCCGGGCCTTCTCCCGTTGATTTTGCGCAACGTAGAGGCGGGCCAGATTCATGAACATCATAGCATTCGTGGGCGCAGTTTTAATTCCATATTCGAAGGCGGCGATGGCGTCCGGAACCTGGCCGGATTCGACATACGCGACACCGAGATTGTTGATCGCCGAGGCGTTGTGCGGGTCGGAGGTCAGGGCGCGTTTGAACAGCGCGATCGCTTCCGGCAGGCGGCCTTGTTGGCCGATAAGAAGTCCGAGGCGGTCGGCGGTTTCGGAGTCGTTGGGCTGCAGGTCGAGAGCTTTGCGATAGAGCTTCTCGGCGTCCTCCTTGCGGCCGATCCGCGTCAAGGCGAGGGCGGCGTTGGTGAGTCCGTAGACGGAATCGGGCGCGAGGCTGAGCATCTTTTCGAAGCAGCGCAGAGCTTCGTCGTTGTGACCTTCAGCGATTGCGACTCCTCCCAAATTGTTCCAGACTTCGGGCGAGTTGGCGTTCAACGCGAGAGCCTTTTCGAGGCCCTTGCGAGCTTCGGGGATCCGATTCGATTCGAGATGAACCTGGCCGATCGCGAGCCATGCTTTGAAGTTGCCGGGCGATTGGGCGACGGCTGCGTCGAGGTACGGAAGAGCCTGATCGTCATAACCGGCGGAGGCGAACGCCGCGCCGAGCTTGTAGTAATTTCGCGCGGGCTTGTCGATGTAGCGTCCGGCAAAGGGGAGCGCAAGTTTGAGGCGATCGGGCGCGTTGAGCGCTGCGAGATCCGCGCGAAGTTCCGCGGCCGTGGGAATGTCCGGATAGATCTTGTGAGCGCGAGAATCGGAGTCGATCAGAATCATCAATGGCGTAGTAAGCGGCGCGCGCCAGTCGAAAAGGTAGCGTCGGAAAAGTGCGTACGCCGCAGCGGTGTCCGGCGGCGCCGTTTTGAGATTGATCGTTTGCACTTTCACGCCGGCGGGCGCGTGGTGGCGCCCGTCGGTGAGCAGTACGAATCCAGGACCTTCGAGGCGTTCGGGAAGCGGAACGGGCTCGAGGAGCCACGTCGCCGTGAGCGCGACGGAGTTGTCGCCGTGGGCCTCTGCAGCGTGCGGATCGGGGCTCTTGAGGAAGGGCGTCTGATGTATTTCCTGAGTACCTTCCGTGATTTCGTGGACATGCCCGGCGGCTAGTTTCTCGAAGCTTTGTCGAAGTCCGGAAGGCCAATTGATGTGCACGCGGGCGGCTTGCGAATCGTGATCGAGGCCGAAGTAAATGCGTTTCGTATGTTGCGACAGATAGCCGCTGCCCGCTTGAACGAATTTGCGTTGGCGGTTGCCGTTCGAGGTTTCGTTTTCGATCGACGCTCCAATCGCGTCACGGTTGCTCTTCGTGCCGCGGAGTTGAAAAGCGATGCTAGTACGATCGCGTCCAGCAACGTTGCGGATCGCTCGAACTTGCGGACCGAGGCGGCTTTTCAAGAACAAATCGAGGTTGCCATCGCCATCGAGATCCGTCACCGCAAACGTGCGGGAGTCGTTTGGCCAATCGAGTCCGGAGACGCCTGAGCAGTCGCGGAAACGCCCGTCTTTATTGACGTAGAAGAGATTTCGCTCCGCGCCGTTCCAACTGTATTCTTCGCGGATGTATTGGTTGATCGAATTCCATCCAGCTTCGTATTCGGGCGCAACCGCTAGCGTAACCGGCGACTTCGCGACCACTTGCCGCCAGAAGAAACTCATCAGATCTTCTGGCTTCGAATTCGTCAACATGCCGCAAGCGCCGAGGATTTCTGGAACTCCGTCGTTGTCGAAATCGATGCCTTCGTGGCCCCAGGCCCAACGTCCGACGGCGGCGCCATCAGCTTCAGGACGCTCTTCGAACGTGCCGTCGCCGCGATTGCGATAGAGCGAATTGCCCTTCGTGTGGCGGCGATAGGCGTCCTTCAACTCGGGCGTCGAGGCATTGGGAAATCCGGGATCGGCGACGACGCGCTGGCCCGCGGGGGTCCACATGTTGGCGACGTATAGATCGGCGCGGCCATCGCCATCGTAGTCGAACCACGACGCGCACATGCCGGGGCCAAGGTCCTCGACTCCGGCTTGTTTCGCGACGTCTTCGAACTTGCCGCCGCGGTTGCGATAGAGGTTGTTGCGTCCGAAATCGTTGGCGACGTAGAGACTCTGCGAGCCGCTATTGTCGTAGTCGCACCAGACCGCCGAGAAGCTGTAGCGGTTGTTGTTTTGATTAATTCCTGAGGATTGCGTGACGTCTTCGAAGTACCCGCCGCGGTTGCGCATCAGGAAATTGGGCGGTCCATTCTGCGCGTCGTGATAGGGGACAGGATAGCGATAGCGGTCTTCGCTCTGGAAGTAAACGTAGGTGCAGAAGTAGAGATCGACGAGCCCGTCGTTGTCGTAATCGACGGCGGACATGCCAGTGAACGTGCCTTGCACGGGAGTCGCGAAGTGAAAGACGTCCGGCACGAGTTCGAAGCGGCCGTGGCCGTCGTTCTTGAAATACAAAGGACTGCTGCCGCGCAGTACGACCAAGTCCTGCGATCCGGAATTGCGGAAGTCGACGAATAGGGCGCAGGTCGAATCGTCGAGTAGATCGATGCCGGCTTGGGCGGCGATGTCATCCCAAGTGCCGTCCGGATTGCGTTTGAAGAGGCGATTGGGAAGTCCGCCGGGTTGGCAGACGTAAATTTCGTCCCAACCGTCGTTGTCGATATCGCCGACGGAGATCCCGTTGCTTCCATAGATATCTATGCCTGAAGCGGAGTCGAGCCTCGCGCGCCAATACGGAGTTCCGCGCAGCAGTTGGTTGCGCCAAGCGGAGGAGCGTCCGAGAAGTTCATTCGAGCAATCAACGAAGCGCGGCGCGAGGCGAGTGGCGCGGGTTTCGTCCAGCGGATGGAAGCGGCTGAGGCGCCCTTCCGTCCATTCCATGTGCCAATGGCCAGTGCGGTATTCGAGCTTCCCTTCGTGCGATCCGGAGGCCTCGAAGCGGACGCGGTGATCGGGCAGGGCGATGCACCTCAGCGTTTTCAGACCTGTGAGCCAGCGCTGCAATCCGCTCGTGAAGTCGCCGGCCGCGGCGTCGAATTCGGCGATCGCGATCTCACCGCCGTCGAGCGCCTTCATCCGCGCGGCAACCGGCGAAGCACCTTCGAAATCGGCAGCCAGCGGGATCGCGCGCGTAGCTAGCAGCTTCGAGAGAACGTTCTCGATTTCAGCCGCTTCGCGTTCACATGCGAACCCGTCGGAGCCCGGCTGAATGAATCGTCGTAACGATTCGTAGGGTCCCGGCTTGCGGAATTCTACTGGAAAGACAACGGACTCGTCCGCTGCTGCCCGCAATGGACGCAGCGCTGACGCGAGTCCGGCGGCGATCAGGAAATCGCGCCGGCTCCACTCGAACTTCCCAGTCACTTCTTATGCTCCTGCGATTGCGGAGGCGGTGCGTTCTCCTGCTCGGCGAGCTTCTCGTGGAGTTCCCGCTCACGCGCGGCATCCTCTTTGCGGCCGAGTGCAGAGTAGACACGGGCGAGTTGGAAGTGAACGGCTGAGTCCTTCGCGTTCAGCTGCGCACTGTGTTCGAGATGAGTGGCAGCCGCGGCGAGATCGCCTTTGCGATAGAGCAGCACTCCGGCCTCGAATTGAGCATCCGCATCCGCCTCGTTGAGCGAGATCGATTTTTCGACGAGCGTCAAGGCTTGTTGCGCTTCCGACGAGAATCCCGCTGAGTTCGGAAGTTGAGCGACGATCGCCTTCGCGTG
Source organism: Bryobacteraceae bacterium (assembly GCA_036502165.1). Classification (GTDB taxonomy): domain Bacteria; phylum Acidobacteriota; class Terriglobia; order Bryobacterales; family Bryobacteraceae; genus F-183. The sequence continues at coordinate 33,028 of DASXZC010000174.1, read as the reverse complement.
CAGCAGGTATCCCAGCGGATTCGACGGGTTCCGTTGTTCGAAGCCGGCGAAGCGTTCTGTGACCTCGGGCAGCCGCGGACCAGCGTGTTCGAGGATCCGGCCGAGGAACGCATACGCCTGCGGCAGATCGGGCGCGAGGCGCATCACGTGCAGGAATTGATCGACTGCTTTCGGAAAGTTCCGCTCGCCATAGTAAGCGACGCCAAGCGTCAGTTCGAGTTGTGGACTCTTGTCAAAAACTTTGCGCGCGTCGAGCAATACATGCTCAGCGCCGATGAAATCCTGATGGAGCAGATGAGCTTGCGCGGCGGCGAATCGAGTGGCCTCGTCGTAGGGATTCCGGTTGATCGCTTCGGCGAATTCGGCGTTGGCGTTCGGCCAATCCTTGCGCTCCATGTACGCTTTCGCGAGTACAAGCCGAAGGTCACCGCTCGAGTCGCGCGCCTTGCCGCGCAAGCCTGCGTCGATCGCCTGATCGGGTTTGCCGATGGCCAGATAGAGCGTGGCGACGCGCTGCCATGCGGTCGTGTCTTGCGCCGGAGCGATCTGCGCATAGCGTGCGCCAGTCGCTGCGGCGCGGGGGAGATCGCGCATGGCGGATCCATAAAAGTTCGCGAGAGCTTGCAACACCGCGGGATCTTTCGATCCGAATTTTTCGGCTTGGGCCGCGGCGTCCTCAGCGGTTTTTAAATTGCCGAGCTTCGCCCGCGTTTGAGCCAGCAACATCCACGCAGTCGCGTTCGACGGGGCTTGTTTCACGGCCTGTTCGAAGTCCGTTTGGGCAAGCGCGAGGTCGTTTGCGTGAAGAGCCGCCACGCCGAGCCCGATGAGTTTGGCGGGATCGTCGAGCATCAGCAGGAGCAGGAACGGAAGAAGCATTCAGTCCTTCCTATCTTCACAAATCGGCGAGGAAATGTTGTTATGGTAGGTTCAAGTGCACAACAGGAGGGTTCAGCCGTGATCGCTTCCCGCAGAGCGTTTCTCAATTTTCTTTCGATGGCGGTGGCGCGGCATTTGGCCGCGGCCGGTACGAAACCCACCAGGCCTGCGAAGCGAGTGGTGCTGATGACGATCGGCGGCATCCGCCGGCAGGAGAGCTTTTCGACGGGCGGAATTCAGCACATCCCAAAGCTGTACGGCGACATGCTGCCGCAATCCCTCTTCTATCCATACGTCGTCAATGAAGGCGTAACGTCGCACTTCAATACGATCTCGAGCATCCTCACTGGGACGTGGCAGCACGTCGACGATTGGGGATCGCAAAAGCCCATGGATCCGACGCTGTTCCACTATCTGCAGACGCAGCAGAAGACCGGCCCCAACGATACGTGGGTCGTGACGAGCAACAAGCAGTTGACGGCGAATATCTCGCCGGGAGTCAACGTCATCCTTTCAAAGCAACTGATGGTCGAGGCCGTCGAGCGGATCATCAATAGCCAGAGCTCGCGCAAGAAACTGGAACGCGAGCAGCTTTTGCAAGAGATGAAGGATGTTCTCGAGACAGACTACGAACGCATCGGCTGGGGCGTGCCATCGACTTCGTCGTTCCAGGATCCGGCGGTGAAGCAGACATTCATCGACGCGCTGACGAACTTCATGCATGGGCCGGGCATCCCCGCGAGCGGTGATGAGTTGACGTTTCTGGTCGGCAAAGAAGTGCTCAAGCGCATGGCGCCGGCGATGCTCATGATGAATTTTTCGGAGATGGAAGTCGCGCATTCCGGATCGTTCTCGCTGCACTTGAGCGGCATACATCGCTCAGACGATTTGTGCCATCGCATGTGGGAATTCATACAGTCGAGCGAGGAGCTGAAGTCGAACACCACGCTCATCATCATGAACGAATTCGGACGCGATCCGGATGGTTCGGGCACGAACGGATTCTTCAATCACCGCACCGACACGGAGTGCTGCCGCATGGCTTGGGCGATGGTGTTGGGCGCGGGCGTGAAGCGTCCGCAGGTCGTTGAAAAGGTCGTGCGTCAGATCGACTTCGCTCCTTCGATTGCAAGCTGGATGGGGATCGATTGCGAGCGTGCGAAGGGTTCGGTGCTCCCCGATTTTCATGGCTGAGAAAGTCCCCATCGCCGAATATCGCGAACTGTTGCGGCGTCTGCCGCGCACGTTCGGGCCATCGCTGAACGATCAGCTCGCGGGTTGGGATCTGCTATTTCCGGCCGAAAAACGGCGGCTGCAAGGCGAGTTAAACTGGCTCGCGCAACGGCCTGAGCCGGAGCTGAAGGCGCTATTCGCACCGATCGTCGAGCTCGAAGACCACATGGAGCTGCCCAAGTGGAATGGGGCTACCAAAGGATTGTCGGTCGAGGATTCGGGCGTCATTGCGCGTTCCCCTTTGTATCCGAAGTGGCGAGAGGAAGTCGGGAACGTCTTCATCAAAATCGACGCGGGTGCGGGAGCGGCGGCGGCGCTGCCTCCTCTTCCAAGGCTCGTCGCCTGCGTGTTGCCGCAGGGTTTGCCGGATCCGAAGAGTCCGCTGTGGCCGGAGTTGAGCAAGCGTGGGACGTGGATCGAACTCGATGGGCCGGTCTCGGGAATGCTGCCGGCGTTGGTTCCGGCGCTCGTGAAGCGCAGGCGCCGCGCGGATGTCGAGGACGTCGAAAGCACCTGGATTTACGAGTGCGATCGTGAATTCGAAGAGCGGGCGCGATCATCGGCGTCGGTGATCCTCGACTGGAAGTCGATGGAACCGGCGCGCCGCGAGTTCCTCGAAAAATTGAACGTCATCAAGCGCGATTTGAAGTCGGTCGATGCAACCAACGGTGAATTGAAGCGGACTGATTTGTCGAAGCTCTTGCCGCAGGCACTGGCGGAGCGTCCGCGCGTGCGGGAGTTCGTGCGAGACCTGATGTTGAGCGGCAACGGATCGCTCGTGTTTCCGAGTTCGTTCGTGCAATGGGGCGCGGCCGAGACGCTGCGGCGGGCGCAGCCGCAAGTGCTCATCGCGCTGTTCGGCATGCGGCAGAAGTTGAAGCCATTCTCGAGCACGGTGCTGTTCGAGGATCAGCATCGCAACAATCCGGCTCCGGATGCGGACGATCCGGCGGGAACGCTGGTCGACGACCAGATCCTCGCCGAGTACGTGTATCTCGCCGCGGGGCGCACACCCGTTTATCAGACGGGAACCGTTGGATTGATGGCGCTCGCCGGGCATAACCGCGTGCTGGTGTTGGGCGAGCGGCTGCCAGACGGGCTGCGGGGATCGATGAAAGCGGGAGAGTTCGAGGCGGTTTTGATGAAGTGGATCGAGCCCGCGTTATAATTAGGTCCTCTAATGGAAATGCAGGAAATGTTGACGGAATTGGCGAAGGCATCATCGATCGAGAAGCGGGCGGTATCGAATCCGGCAGTACTGAATGAGGCGTTCGAGTACTCGAAGCCCAGTTCGTTTTCACGCGGGTTGCGGCTTGAATTCGGGAACGTCGTGGTGATCTTGATTTCGGGTACGGCGAGCATTGATGAGCGAGGCGTGTCGATCCACATCGGAGACTTCCGGGCGCAGTGCAGGCGCGTTTTTTCGAACATCGAAGCGCTGCTCGAGGCGGAGGGCGCGACGTGGAAGGATGTCGTGAAGACGAGTTGTTTCCTGCGCGACATCGAGCGGGACTACGACGCATTCAACGAGGAACGGACGGCGTTTTACAAGCGGCAAGGGCTCGAACCGCTGCCGGCTTCGATTGGCATTCAGGCCATTTTGTGCCGCCCGGAGTTGCTCGTCGAGATCGAGGCGATGGCGGTGATCGTCAAGTCCTGACGGGCGACGGGTGGTTGAGTTCGGCAGTCCCCTGTGGCAGAATTCCTGCGGGGGGATCTCATGAACCTTCGATTGTTGCTTGTTCCGGCCCTGGGCGGATTGCTCATTTCGGCGTTGCCTGCGCAAACCCAGGAGAACTGCTTTGACTACTGCCTGAGAGCCGGCGGCACGGGTGATTGCGCCGTGCGGTGCGGTCCCGGCGGAGACCTCGAGAACGCGCATCCATGGGTGATGGGAAAGTCCTGGGGAGCGATCGCGTACAGCCAGAAGGACAAAGGCGTAGGGTGGTCGCACGGTTACGCTGAACTTGCGAAAGCGAAGAAAGTCGCGCTCGACAGATGCTCGGATACCGGCAAGACATGCAAGCTGTGGATCTGGTACGCCGATAGCTGCGGAGCCTTAGCCGTCGACGGACGCATCGTGACGTGGGGGACATCCTCGACGAGAAAAAACGCTAATCAGCGAGCTTTGGACGAATGCGCGAAGGCCGGTGGCAGGAAGTGCACCGTGCAGGTTTCGCAGTGCTCGAAGTAGGCGTCACTGCTCGCGGACTTTGAGGATCCGATCCGCGGCAACGCCGTGCAACACTTGCACGACGCCTGATGGCCAACGGATCTCGATCGACTCCGCGCGTGCATCGGCACCGAGGCCGAAGTGCAGCGGACCGGCGCTCGATGATGCATAGCCTGAAGCGGTCGACATGTGATCGTACTGCGTGCCGGATTTGGTCGTGAGCTTCACGCGCGCACCGATTCCATTGCGGTTACTCTTCGTTCCTTCGAGCATAATTTCGAGCCAGTGATTCGCGGCCAGGCTTTTATTCATCCAGATCTCGGCAGTGCGTCCGATGGCGGTGGCGACGACGTCCAGTTTGCCGTCGCCATTCAAATCGCCGATGGCGGAACCGCGGTGGCGGCCGGCCGGGCGCGTCGTCAATCCGGCTTCGGCGGTGTAGGCGGCGAAGGTGTTGCCACCCAGATTGCGGAACACTGAGTTCGGCTGATCGACCGTGATCCTCGGGGCTGCTTGCGGCGACTGCACGTGTCCGCGGGTGACGAACATGTCCTTCCAACCATCGTTGTCGAAATCCGCGATGTTGGTTGAAAATCCGGCCATGGGCAAGCTGAGTGGCCCCATCTTCGTGCCGCGAGTCGCGTCGGTGAACTCGCCTTTGCCGGTGTTGAGAAAGACCGGAAACGTCTCATCATCGAGGGCGACGACGTGGATGTCCGGATAGCCGTCGTTATTGAGATCGCGGAAGTCCGCACCCATGCTCGAGATGAATTCGCCGTTGTCGCGCAGGGCGACGTTCGCGTCGAAGGCACGCTCCTCGAACTTGCCGCCGCCGAGATTGTGGAACAGCGAATTGTAGACTTTGTCGTTCGCGACGAAGATGTCCATGAGTCCGTCGTTATCGTAGTCGGCGACGACGGCACTCATGCCTTTGCCGGGATGAGCGCGGATGCCTGACTGGGCCGACACATCCTCGAAGACGCCGTTGCCGCGGTTGAGGAAGAGCTGATTCGGAAGCTTCTTGAAAAACTTCGGATGGCAGTATTCACGATGCCCCTGCGCCTCGCAGACTGGTTCGTTCTTGATGTCCCATGCCACATAGTTCACGATGAAGAGGTCGAGCAGCCCGTCGTTATTGGCGTCGAACCAGACGGCGCCGACCGACCAGAGAGGTCCGTAGTCGGGGTCGGCGTGCGGACTCGCGAGGCCGGACTTCGCAGTGACGTCCGTGAACGTTCCGTTGCCGTTGTTGTGGTAGAGCGTGTTGCGGTGAACTCCGGCGACGAATATGTCGTTGAAACCGTCGTTGTCGTAGTCGCCGATGGCCACTCCGATGTCGTAGCCGTAACCGGCTAAACCCGCTTGAGTGGTTACATCAGTGAAGTTGCCTTTGCCGTCGTTGCGATACAGGCGATTCGAATATTTCGGCGACGACCCCTTGTTCAACGTCTTGATATCGGCGCCGTTTACGAAGAAAAGGTCGAGGTTGCCGTCGTTGTTATAGTCGAAGACGGCGACTCCGCCGGCCATGGTTTCGGGAGGATGGTGTTCGGGGGTCTCGGAAGTCTCTAGGCGGAATGCGGAATCGTGGGCGGCGAAGCGGATCGGGGATGGATCCGCGGCCAATAACTGCACCAGTCCGGCGAGCGCCGCGGCAGGGGCGATCCTCTTCACTGTCTTAGTATCTCATCGGCCGTCACGATCGTTCGTGAGCAGCCACTTTAAGTTGTCGGCCCGAGGAGCAATTCACGAATGGGCAAGCTGTTTTCACTCTGTTTGATGATTGGAGTCACCATGCAAGCTGCGGATCTCGCGGGACTTTATGTATTGCAAGGCGTGCGCGAGGTCGGCTCCGAGCTGTCGCTCAAGCCCGATGGATCCTTCGAGTTCATGTTCGCCTACGGCGCGTCGGATTATTGGGGAAAAGGAACGTGGCGGGCCGAGAAGGACTCCGTCATCCTCACGAGCAAACCTGGCACGCGGGCGGCTCCATTTCGTTTGTTGAGCAGCAGCGCGGTTCGGCCGGACGGCGTGCGAGTGCATGTGGTCGGTCCGAGGGGAGCGAAGGTTCCGAACATCGAAGTCAGGGTTACCGGTGCGAAAGGGCCGGTGGCTGGCCGTACAGATTCCGAGGGGATTGCCTCGTTCGAAGATGCTACTAGCGTCACCGCCGTGGAGTTCCAGATCCCCGAGATGCAGTTCGAGGCAGGGCCGTACACGGTGAATCCAGCGCATCACGACTACACGTTCGAGATCAATGGGGAAGCGATCACTGAAATGGAATTCAAAGACGAGAAGCTGACTATCGACGGGAACGCCGTCGTGATGCATCAGTTCAACGGTCATCCATTCGAGATGCGATACGTGAAGCAATAAACGATGCTGCGGAACATTCTGATTGTGGTGGCTGTGGCGCTCGCGGCGATCGTCGTATTCGCAACCTACTCGTTCTTCCGCAAACGGACTCCGGCGGAGAAGCTCGAGGCGTTGCGCAAAGAGGTCAGACAGGATGGCGGCGTGGTGTTCGAGACAGACATCGCAAGCAAGCACCTGACGTTTCTGTTGTTGAGTTGCAAGGTCTATTTACTCGACACGAGCGGCGAGAAGATTGAACGAACACAAGTGCTGCGAACCGGGTTTAACCTGTGGTTCACACCGTGCATGGGTCAGAAGATCTGGACTGAAAACGGATTCGTAATGGTCGACCTCGAGAACCGTGCGTTAGGTGCCGGAGGCGGCAACACCAGCGGTGGACACTATCGAAGCAAAGACGGCGTGAAGTGGGAAAAGCTCGCGAATAAGGGCTGGTTCCCAGTCGAGCAAGTGCAGAACTGATTCGCGACAATCGAACGAATTCCTTAACAAAGACTTGCAAACGCCAACACTGCCGCCGCCATTTTTCCTGCATACTATTTTCAGCTTGCTCTCTGTTGAGCGGACGTCACAGCGAAAGCTGTGAGGTTGCCGAGGGTGTCACCCCGAGGCGCTTGTGCTGCGCAAGCTCAAGCCAGCCCGTTCGCAATCCTGAGAGTTTGGAATCGGGCCATGGCTTAACGGTCGTGGCCCGAATCGCCTTCCTTCCTCTAGCCACTCTGCTGCGTGGAGTAGAGTGAATCATGCGATTTCTGTTGTGCGTCCTGGGTGCAGGCACGTTGTTCGGCGCGGATCTTGCGCCGGGAAAAATGGCGAAGATTGGGACCGTCGACGAACGGTTTCAGTCGTACAACGTCGAGATGGTTGAGGTGACCGGAGGACGATTCTGGGCTCCGTACTCGGCGGCCAAAGCGGCCACTGAGGCGCCGAAGGCATCGCCGCTTGCGGGACCGGCGATCGATCCATCAATGTTCCGCATGCGTCCTCCGACGGACCTCGCAAATGCACGGCTGCGCATGCTGGCGGCGGCATTGGGCCCGGCGTATGTGCGCGTGAGCGGAACATGGGCGAACTCGACGTACTTTCAGGATTCCGATGATCCGGCTCCGTCCTCGCCACCTGAGGGATTCGGAGCAGTATTGACTCGCAAGGAATGGAAAGGCGTCATCGACTTCGCAAAAGCCGTGGACGCGAAGATCGTAACTTCGTTCGCGATCAGCTCAGGCGTGCGCGATGCAAACGGATTGTGGACGCCGGGACAGGCGCGCAAGTTCATCGAGTTCACACATGCGGCGGGCGGGTCGATTGCGGCGGCCGAGTACTTCAATGAGCCGTCATTCGCTGCGATGGGCGGCGCTCCGAAAGGGTACAACGCGGCGGCGTATGGGCGCGACATGGCGGTGTTCCTTCCGTTCGCTCGAAAGGCAGCGCCGGGGATGATCGTGCTGGGTCCAGGGTCGGTGGGTGAAGGAGGATTGATCGCCGGTAGTGGCATGCCCATCGTAAAGAGTGAGGACATGCTGAAAGCGATGGAGGAGTCGAAGGCGAGTGCGATCGACGCGTTCTCGTATCACTTCTACGGCGGCGTGTCGAAGCGGTGCGGAGCCATGGGCGGCCCTGCGCAAGCAAGTCCTGAGCAGGCGCTCACTCAGGATTGGCTCGGGCGCACGGAGCGCGATGAGGCATTCTACGGGGCTTTGCGCGACCGGTTCGAACCGGGGAAGCCGATGTGGCTGACGGAGACTGCCGAGACGGCGTGCGGTGGGGATCCTTGGGCGTCGAGTTATATCGACACCTTCCGGTACGTCGAGCAGCTTGGGCGTTTGGCCAAGCACGGAGTGCAGGTGGTGGCGCACAATACGCTGGCAGCGTCCGACTATGCGCTGCTTGATGAGACGTCGCTCGATCCGCGGCCGGACTATTGGGCCGCCCTGCTGTGGCATCGATTGATGGGACGGACGGTGCTGGATGTTGGTGCTTCGCCGACGGCGGGAGTGGATGTATTCGCGCATTGCATGGCCGGTCATCCGGGCGGAGTCACTGTATTGGCCGTTAATACAGACCGTGCGGAGGCTCACGAGTTGACGGTTCCTATTGCATCCGAGCGATACACCTTGTCGGCGGCGGATCTGCTCGGTGCCAAGGTGGAGTTGAATGGGAAAACGCTGCAATTGGCTCCGGGTGGTGCGATGCCCGAGTTGGCGGGAGTGCGCAGCCGCGCGGGCGCGGTGAAGCTGGCGCCGGCGACGATTACGTTCCTCGCGATGCCGAAGGCGAACAACGCGAGTTGCCGCTAGACATTCGATGGGACAATGGTGCCGATGGAAACGGCGTCGGAAATTCCTGGCTTTCTGTTCATCGATCACATTGCGATCGCGGTTCCGCGAGGCGAACTGGAGGGACAGGTTGCGGCGTATCAATTACTGGGGTTTCGTGAAATCCATCGCGAAGACATGCTCGGGAGCGACCAAGTGCGAGAGGTGCTGCTCGAAATCGGAAGCGGCCCGAATCTGATTCAATTGCTCGAGCCGTTGTCGGATTTATCGCCGGTTCAGAAGCTCATCGAGCGCAACGGAGGCAAGGGCGGCTTCGCACATACGGCGTTCCGCGTGAAGAGTGCGCAGGTGGCGTTCGACTTTATGAAGGCGCAGGGCTTTGAGATTATCGACGCCGCTCCTCGAGCGGGATCGCGAGGGACGACGGTGTTCTTCGTGCATCCGAAATCGCGCGCGGCATCGCCGTTTGGGTATTTAATTGAAGTGGTGGAAGATCCCCATGCCTGACGCCCTATTCATCGAATTTCCGCCCATTTCCACGGAAGAATGGGAAGCGGCGGCGCGGTTGGATTTGAAGGGGAAGGCGTTGGCGAAGATCCTATATCGGGCGGAGGATTGGTCCGGCGGCGGCGCAGCAGAGCAGCCTTGGCCGGCGCGGACGTGGCAGATGTGGGCTGAGGTCTCGAACGCTGCACAGGCGAAGCGTGCAATCGAGTGCGGCGCTGAAGGGCTGGTATTTGCGGGCGCGATCCCGGAGTGGGCATCGTCGTTCGAGGGAGTTCATCTGCACGCGGCCGCGTCGGAAACAGCATTGACGGATGGGACGTCGATTGCGCAACAGATCAACGAGGCGCGGGCGATTTCGTTGGGAGTCGACTTAGTCGTTCCGGTTGGTCCCTCGTATTTTGAGGAAATCGCGAAGTTCCGCGCACTGCGGCGATTGAACCCGGCGATGCGCTTGATTGCGCGGACGTCGCGATGGCACGCCACTGCTTACGATCCGCACATGAATTTGGTGCGAGGAACCACGGAAGCCATGGCGGCGATCATTGGCGGATGCGATGCGTTGATCGTCCGGCCATTCACGGAGGCGCGCGGCTCGACTGATGAATTCGCCGAGCGGTTGGCGTTGAATACGCAATTGTTGTTGCGCGATGAGTCATATTTCGGAGCGGTGGCGGATCCTGCAGCGGGAAGTTGGTATATCGAATCATTGACTGAGCAACTGTTGAACGGAGAAGCGAGAACGGACGAGTTAGCGACGGTATTTGTGGGAGTCAACCGGCATCCGAATCCGAGTGAAGAGACGCCCTCGATGATTACGGCAGGGCGTGCGATGAGTGCGCTCGAGCAATGCCGCGCGCGGTCGGAGCGGGCGGCGAAGAGGCCGGTGGTCCTCTTGATTAGAGGGTCCGATGAGAAGATGAGCCGTCCGCGGGCGGCCTTCGCACGGGAGTTCTTTGCCGCTGGCGGGTTTGCTGTGGTCGACTCCGGAGTGGCGGATTTGGCGGTGTTGTGTGATGCGGACGCGAACTATGCGGCAATGCGGGAGCTGACGAAATTCGATGGACCGGTGATTGCTGCTGGCCCGGACTTCAATCGTGCGAGCGATCAAGCCTCGCACATCGCTTCGTGGCAAGAGCGGTTGGGGATTTAGATCATGGTGACTCCCGAAGGAATCACGATCAAGCCGCGATACACGGCTGCGGACGTCGCAGAGTTCGAACATCTGCAGTATGCCGCTGGACTTCCTCCCTATTTGCGCGGACCGTACACGACGATGTATGCGACGCGGCCTTGGACGATCCGGCAGTACGCGGGGTTCTCGACCGCAGAGGATTCGAACGCGTTTTATCGTCGCAATCTGGCCGCGGGTCAGCAAGGCGTATCGGTCGCATTCGATCTGGCGACGCATCGCGGCTACGATTCCGACTCTCCGCGCGTCGCGGGCGATGTCGGCAAGGCGGGGGTGGCGATTGATTCGGTCGAGGATATGAAGATCCTCTTCGACCAAATTCCACTCGACAGGATCTCGGTGTCGATGACCATGAACGGCGCGGTGCTGCCGATTATGGCGTTCTACATTGTCGCCGCAGAGGAGCAGGGCGTTGCGGCGGAGAAGCTGAGCGGGACCATTCAGAACGACATTTTGAAAGAGTTCATGGTCCGCAATACGTACATCTACGGACCCTCGCATTCCATGCGAATCGTCGCGGATTTGTTCCGCTATACGGCTGAGCGGATGCCTCTGTTCAACTCGATCAGCGTGAGCGGTTATCACATGCAAGAGGCGGGGGCGACGCTCGTGCAGGAGCTGGCGTACACGCTTGCCGATGGACTCGAATATTTGCGCTGCGGTGTTGCGGAGGGGCTCGCGATCGACGATTTCGCTCCGCGTGTGTCGTTCTTTTTCTGCATGGGCATGAACCATTTCATGGAGATCGCAAAGCTGCGTGCGGCGCGGCTTTTGTGGGCGAAGATCGTGAAACGGTTCGCGCCGAAGAATCCGAAATCGATGGCGCTGCGGGTGCATTGTCAGACGTCCGGATGGAGCCTCACGGCGCAGGATCCTTTCAATAACGTCATGCGAACGACGATTGAGGCCATGGCTGCTGCGCTCGGCGGGACGCAGTCGCTGCATACGAATGCGCTTGATGAGGCCTTGGCTCTGCCCACCGATTTCTCCGCGCGGATCGCGCGCAACACGCAGCTATTTTTGCAGGAGGAGACTGGCATTACCAAGGTTGTCGATCCGTGGGGTGGATCGTACTACGTCGAGTCGTTGACGCATGAACTGGCGCATCGGGCGTGGGAGTTGATCGAGGAGGTCGAAGCGCACGGCGGCATGGCGAAGGCCGTCGAAATGGGGCTGCCGAAGATGCGCATCGAGGAAGCCGCGGCGCGGAAGCAGGCGCGCATCGACTCGGGGCGCGAAGTGATTGTGGGTGTGAACAAGTACGTTTCGCAGTCCGAGACTTCGCTCGAATTGCTCGAGGTCGACAACAAGGCGGTGCGGGAAAATCAGATCGCGCGGCTGAAGCGGGTGCGCGAAACGAGGGATTCGGCGAAGGTTTCAACGAGCCTTGCGGCGCTCGAACGATGTGCGTCCACGGGCGAAGGGAATCTGGTCGCACTCGCCGTCGAAGCGGCTCGCGACCGCGCGACCTTGGGCGAGATTTCCACCGCGCTCGAACGCGTGTGGGGACGTTATACGGCGCCGATCCGGACGGTGAGTGGCGTGTACGCAGCGGAGACGACGATCGGCGACTTGAGCTTCGCGGAGGCGCGTGCGGCGGTTCGGGATTTCGGCGAAGCAGAGGGAAGGCGTCCGCGGATCCTCGTTGCGAAAATGGGGCAGGACGGTCACGATCGCGGCGCGAAGGTGATCGCAACGGCGTTCGCCGATCTGGGGTTCGACGTCGATATCGGGCCGCTGTTCCAGACTCCGGATGAGGTGGCGCGGCATGCGGTCGAGAACGACGTCCACGTGTGCGGGATCTCGTCGTTGGCGGGCGGACATAAGGCGCTGTTGCCGGAACTTGTGCTGGAGCTGAAACGCTTGGGGCGATCGGACATTCTGGTCGTTGCTGGAGGAGTGATTCCGGAATCCGACTATCAATTCCTCTACGATCACGGCGTCGCGGAGGTGTTTGGGCCGGGGACGAAGATTCCCGTGGCGGCGCGCAACATTCTCGAGAAGATCCATGGCTGAGGATCTCGCGGCACTTGTGCTCGCGGGCGATCGGGCGGCGCTGGCACGCGCGATCACGTTGGTCGAGAGCACTCGCGGCGATCATCAGGAACAGGCGCGCTTGTTGATCGAGCGGCTGCTTCCGCACACCGGCCACAGTTTGCGGGTTGCGATTACGGGCGTGCCTGGAGTCGGCAAAAGCACGTTCATCGAGCAGCTCGGTACGCATCTGACCGCGGAGCGTGGGGATCGTGTGGCGGTGCTGGCGATCGATCCGAGCAGTCCGGTGTCGGGAGGAAGCATTCTCGGAGACAAGACGCGGATGCCCGCTCTGAGTGCTGATAGCCGAGCGTTCGTACGGCCTACGCCGGCGGGAGGCGGGCTGGGAGGCGTGCATCGAAATACGCGCGAGACGATCCTGGTGTGCGAGGCGGCGGGGTTTAACGTCGTTCTGGTTGAGACCGTCGGCGTGGGCCAGAGCGAGTTCGCAGTCACGGCGATGACGGATTTTCTGCTGTTGCTGCTGCTGCCGGATGCGGGCGACGAACTGCAGGGGATCAAGCGCGGAATCGTGGAAGTCGCGGACCTGATCGCGGTGAACAAAGCCGATTCTCAGCGATCGAAGGCGGGGCTTGCGAAGCGAGCCTACGAGGCCGCGGTCTCGTTGCTGCCTGCACCGGAGAGTGGATGGGCGACTCCCGTGATGCTGTGTTCGGCGCTGACGGGCGAAAACGTGGCGGAGATTTGGACGCGCGTATTAGAGTATCGCGACGCGACTTCGGCGAACGGCCATTTCGCGCGGCGCAGGCGAAGCCAGTTGACGCAGTGGCTCGATGAAGAGTTGCGCGAGGGCATCGAACGGCTGATTGCGCCGAAGCGGAAGGCGTTGCGCGCGGCGGTTGAGGCTGGTGAGATGAGTCCGGGCGAGGCTGCGGCGCGGGTGCTGTCAGAGCTTGGCGATTCGTAGTGAAGTAAAGCGCGCGATGGTGTTGAAGTCCTGATCGGCGTGCGCGACGGGAACGTCATTGCGAATCGCGATCGCGGCAATTAGACAATCGATGGACGATTGGATCGGATGGCCCTTTCGACGAGCAAGCCGATAAATGTCCGCGGCAGCCAGGAAAACGTCAACCGGAACGGGATCGGTCAGCCTCGGCACAGCTAACAGGCTGAGGCGTAGCTGGCTATGGGCGGGCAGATCCTCGAAGCCTTGAAACAACTCCTGCAGAATCGGGGAGCAAGTAACCACACCGTCCATCATCCGTGGATCGGGCTTCTTGATGGAGACGCCGCGAAACCAGCGGATCCAAATCGATGTGTCAACCAGAACGGCCATGGTTCACTTACCAACCTGTGCCTTACGAGTCATGGCGCTTTTGGGCCGACCCCGCATTTCATCGAGGTCGCCCTTCCATATGCCGGTGCCGAAGTAGGTGGTCAGGTTTCTCACTCGGAATGCGCTGATCGATTCACGCAATGCTATCGCAAGCGTTTCCGAATAGTTCTTGGCGCCTAGAACCGTCTTGGCCTCTTCGAGCAAGGCTTCATCAACCATAAACGTTGTGCGCTTCATATGGAAAGTATGCGCCGCACTGAGGTTGGTGTCAATACCGGACCTGTCTGAGACTGTCGGCCTGCGGCTCGCCGATATTTCTACACGAATTGGCGGAGAAAGCGGACGCCTTCAGACGCAATGTCCTCGGCATTCGGAGCGAGATCGCGCCAGATGCAGGCGGCGGTGGCGATTTCGGGGATCGAGAATCCGAAGCTTTCGATCACGAGCCATGCGTCGTACTTCGATTGGGCGATCGCGGCGAACAGGCGCGGCCAGTCCACGTGGCCGGAGCCGGGGATGCCGCGGTCGTTCTCACAGGTGTGAACGTGTGCGATGTGAGAGGCTGCGGCAGTGTAGGCCGCGGCCGGCTCTTTCTCTTCGATGTTCGCGTGGAACGTGTCGTAGAGAAGGGCGATGCGCGGGGATCCGATTTGGCGGCAGAGATCCACGCCATCCGAGATTGTATTGAGGAAATACGTCTCGAACCGGTTCAATGGCTCGATCGCCATGGTGACGTTATGCGACTCAAGAAGAGGGGCGAGCGAGGAGAGTTCGTCGACGGCGCGCTTCCATTCATCAGCGTTGCGGCGGCGGCCGAGGAGCTGGCCGACGGGGGCGCAGAACGGGCCGACGAACACGGACGTGCCCATTTCAGCGGCGGTTTCGATGCCGCGTTTCAGGAAGTCGCGCGCAGGTGCGGGATCCTCTCCGACCAGGCTGAGCGAGCCTGTCAGCGCGGAGCAAAGCGTGCAATCGAGTCCGGCATCGCGGGCGGCATTCGCGATTTGACGAGCTGGGAAATTGTCGAATGCGAAGGTCGCGACTTCCACTCCGTCGAAGCCCCAGGCCTTGATGCGAGGGAAAAGCGGCAGGTGAGTTTCATTAAATCCGGCGGTCCATAACAGGGTATTGATGCCCAATTTCATTTTTATTCCTTCTTGGCCGGAGGCTTTGCGCCTAAATCGATCCAGCGGCGGATGATTTCGAGTTCGGACTTCGTCAGCGATCGATTGCTCATCGGCATGGCGGGCGTGATCTTGCCCGTGAGCGCCATGTAGAGGCGGCTCTCCGCGCTCTTGCCGGGGACGACGACTGCGCCGAAGGTGGCGCCGCGCATCACACCTTCGTAGGTGTCGCATTCGAAGCTGCCCATGCGAATGCCGGTGGCGTGGCAGCCGAGGCAGTAGTCTTCAAAGATGGGGAGAATGTCGCGGTCGAAGTCCGGATTGGCGGCTTTGTGCGCGGCGGGCGCGGCTGCAAGCAGCAGCATCCACCAGGCGAGGGCCACGGTCATCCAAAGAGCTCCGACACGGGGCGGATGCCGGGGTCGACGATCGGGATTCCGCGTGCTGATAGCTGCGTCGACAGCGGAACACCGAGCGCGTGGTAAATGGTCGCGGCGACTTCCTGAGGCGACACGGGACGGTCGCGGGGCTCGGCGGCGATCTTGTCGGACGCACCGATGATTTGGCCGCCTTTGACGCCTCCACCGGCCATCAGCATCGTCCAGCACTCCGGCCAATGATCGCGCCCACCGGCGGGATTGATCTTCGGCGAGCGGCCGAATTCGCCGGTCGCGACGACGAGGGTGCACGAGAGGAGTCCGCGATGGTGCAGGTCTTCGAGGAGCGCGGAGTAGGCGCGATCGAACATGGGCCCGACGTGATCGCGGTATCCATCCATGGAACTGAATGGCGCGGAACCGTGCATGTCCCAGGTCGTCTGATGGAAGACCGTGTCGAACATGTTGATGGTGACGAAGCGGGCGCTCTTGGATTCGACGAGACGCCGGGCGGCAAGGCAGCTTTGGCCGAAAGCATTGCGTCCATAGCGCTCGCGCGTGGATTGGGATTCGGCGCGGAGGTCCGGGGACGTTGCGCGAGGGTCGTGATCACTGCCGAGGGATCCGGCGGTTTGACCGTGCCGCGGACTGCCTCCGGTGTGGCCAATCGGACCCGGCAACAGCACGTGCTTCGAGGCCGACAGGCTTGCGACAACAGATCCGA
This sequence comes from Bryobacteraceae bacterium, assembly GCA_036502165.1. Taxonomy (GTDB): domain Bacteria; phylum Acidobacteriota; class Terriglobia; order Bryobacterales; family Bryobacteraceae; genus F-183. Next base: position 16,842 of record DASXZC010000174.1, on the reverse strand, counting down.
TATGCGGATGTTCAACGTCTTGGTCTTCGCATAGGCGGCCGGTTTGCATCAGTTGATGGCCGGCTTCGTGAATCGGCTCGGCGGTGTGATAACAGCCGCGGATGAGCGCGTATTTATCGGCCTGGCGCGCCATACGCGGAAAAAGTTCCGAGATCTCCACGCCGGGCACGTTCGTTCGAATCGGACGAAATGGGCTGCGGATGTGCGAGGGGGCGTCCGGTTTCGGATCCCACGTATCAAGCTGCGAAGGACCGCCGACGAGCATCAGAAAAATGCAGCTCACGTCGCTAGACGCGCGTGCGTGACTCAGCGGCAGAAACGGCAGCGCGCCCATCCGAAGGACATCGCGGCGATCGAAATGCGGCATCAGCGGAACCTCCGAATTATTGGGAAATGGTGGGCTTCTTGGTCCATTCGCCGACCCAGTCGAGGAAAGTCTGGTACCAGAAAACGGTATTTTGCGGCTTTAACACCCAATGTCCTTCGTCCGGGAACAGGACCAGCTTCGACGGTACTTTTTGCAGTTGCAAAGCGGTGAACAGTTGCATTCCCTGCCCTAGCGGCACGCGATAGTCGAGCTCGCCGTGCATGACGAGGGTCGGAGTTTTGAAGTCCTTGACGAACATACTGGGCGACCATTTGTCGTAGAGATCCGGATTTTCCCAGGGCATTCCTTTGAATTCCCAGGCGGGAAACCAGAGCTCGTCGGTCGACCCGGCCATGCTGCGCAGATCATAGACGCCGGCGTGGGAGACGAAGGCCTTGAAGCGGTTGGTGTGGCCGAGCATCCAGTTGACCATGTAGCCGCCATAGGATCCACCGGCGGCGGCCATGCGATCGGAGTCCGCCCAGGGTTGCGCAGCCACGTGGTCGACCATCGCCATGATGTCGTCGTAAGCTTTGCCGCCCCAATCCTGATTGATGCCGTCAGTGAATTTTTGCCCGTAGCCGGTCGATCCGCGGGGATTGGGCATAACGACGACGAAGCCGGCGGCCGCGAAAACATTGTGGTTCCAGCGATAGCTCCAGCTCTCGCCCCAGGCGCCTTGAGGTCCGCCGTGGATGAGGAAGAGGATCGGGTATTTCTTCTTGGGATCGAAATCCGGGGGCTTGGCGAGGAAGCCCGAGACTCTGGCCTGCTCAGCTCCCTCGACTGAAATTTCCTCAAGCGGATTGAGCGTGTAACCGCTCAACAGATCATCATTCAAATGCGTCAGCGCGGAGCCGCGGCCACCCGATGAGGCCTTGTAGATCTCGGCCGGCTTCGATCCACTCATTTCGGTGTAGACGATCGTCTTCGCGTCCGGAGTGAATTGGACGTCGTCGAGCGAGGTCGGGCCGGTGATGATCGGGCGCAACCCGCCGCCGCTGGTCGAAATCTGCTGGACATTGTGACGTCCGCGATCTTCGGTGACGATGAAGAGGCTCTTGCCATCAGGAGTCCAAGTGAAGGAGTCGACGTTGCGGTCGACGTTCTCAGTGATGGCCTCGTTGCGGCCAGTGGCACGGTCGAGGACAACGAGGCGCCAACGATCGCTTTCATATCCGGGGCGCTGCTGGGAACGGAACGCGAGGTACTTTCCATCGGGCGAATAGGACGGAGCGTTGTCGCCCGCGGGATTGGTCGTGACGCGCTTCGAATCGCCGCCGATGATCGGCACGACCCAGATATCGGAGTTCGTGCTCATCGCGGGAACCTCGTCATTGTTGACGACGAAGGCCACTTCGGCTGAGTCAGGCGAGATGGCGTAGTCGTCGGGGCCGCCGAGTGAGAACGGTGGAACATCGCGCGTGCCAGGTGTCAGATCTTTCACACCGCTGCCGTCGATGTTGGCTGACATGAGGTGCGAACGGCGCTTACCCTGGAACTCCGTCCAATGGCGATAGAGGAGCGCGGTGTAGACGCGCGCCTTCATCTTGTTGGCGTTTTCCGCATCGATTCGCGTCTTGTTGCAGGCGTCATCGGCGCAGTCGGGATAGACGCTGCTCAAAAAGATGATGTGCTTTCCATCGGGCGCCACCGTTACGCCGGAGGCTTCAGTCGAAAGATGGGTGAGCTGTTGGGGGGTGCCGCCGTCAGGATCCATGCTCCAGACTTGAGAGTCGCTCGAACGGGTGGAGACAAAGATGATGCGCTTGCAGTCGGGGGTCCAGCGAGGACGTTCATTGTTGCCATCGCGGGTGATCTGGCGGGCGATACCGTCGCCTTCGAGCGGGACGATCCAGATATGTTTGGGCTTGGTATTCTGCGCGAGATCCACGGTCTGGACGGTGAAGGCGACCCATCTGCCATCCGGCGAGAGTTGCGGTTCGGAGATCCGTTTGATTCGCAGAAGTGCGTCAACGTCGAAGGGCCGCTTCTGGGCGGTGAGTTGCTGTGAGGAAAGCATAGCCGAAGCGAACAGAACCAGAATGGGGATTCGGCGCATAGTTCGCACCATTGTAGCTCGGGTCCAGGCACGCGCTTCGCGAGCTACAATCGGAATGTGGCGGTTCGATCGACCAATATGAAACTCCGTTGGCTGGCGCCCATGTTTGCGTTCGCTGCTCTCGCGATGCAGGGGCAGGAGTCGGTTGCATTGCCGAAGCCGGGTGCGACTCCTCCGGCGGCGGCGGCCGCGCCTGCCGTTGTTGTCCCCGTCGCTACGACGCCCCCTGTGCCGGCTGGTCCGCCGAAAATGTTCCACGTCGATCGCGGTACGAAGATCCCTGTGAGCATGATCAATTCGATCAGCACCAAGACTGCGCAGGATGGCGAGAAGGTCTACCTCGAAACGGTCTTTCCGATCCTTTCGGCAGGCAAAGTGGTGATTCCTCCGGGCAGCTATGTGTCAGGCACGGTGACGAATATTAAGCGTCCGGGACGCGTCAAAGGACGCGGCGAATTCTATCTGCGATTCGATGCGATTACGCTGCCGAATGGCGTCACGCGCGATTTTCGGGCGAACGTGGGGAGCCTGGATGGGCGCGCATCCGAGGAGCTCGATAAGACGGAAGGCAAGATCAAGAGCGAGGGCGACAAAACCGGCGACGCGGTGAAGGTCGGCGAAGTGACCATGATCGGTACCGGTATCGGATCCCTTGCGGGTCAGGCCGCGGGGTCGTTGGCCAAGGGATCCCTCATCGGCGCCGGCGCGGGTGCGGCTGCAGGACTCGCGATGGTCCTCTTGACGCGGGGGCCCGATGCGGTGCTCGCGAAAGGTACGACGCTCGAGATGGTGCTGGAACGTCCGCTGCAGTTTGAAGAGCCGGAGTTGGACTTCACCAATTCCATGCCGCGGCCATCGAATTCGAATGGCGGCGGACCCTTGCCGAGCCGGCGCGCGAACAACGGATTGGGACTTCCAGGCACGGGAAGCCGGGTCCCTTCGCACCTGTAGTACTAAGACCTCGACCGAGGATGGCGATGTTACTGATCGCATAGTACTCCGGTACGGGGACTCGCGGGGCGAAGATACTAATCGAATTGTGCCTGTGGTCCTATTTCTGGGACTCTCTCCTATTTCTTACACTTGGTGTGTTATGGATTTCGGTCCTCACACCGTTCATATCTTCATTAGCCTCATCGTGGTGTTGGCGGCGGCGGGCGTGGCGCTCGTTTGCGATCTGCTGAAGGGCAACAACGAGCATTTGCGCGAGCTGGCCGTGGAGCTCAAGATCCGCAACGAGGAAGCGGAACGGCGAGTGCAGGCGGCCGAGCGGAAGCCCGGCGGCAGGACTCTTGAGCCGATCGCGGCGCGGACGAGTCAGATCGCGTCTGGGCAAGCGGCGGGTGAAGAAATGCCGGTGACGCGCAGGGAAGCGGCTCCGGAACCGGTCGAAGTTCCGAGGGCGGCTCCGCAGCAGGAACCGAGGGTTGCGGCGGCGGCAGCTTCGTCGCAGCAGCAAGGCTCGGAGCGGTCGCGTCCGGAGCGGCGTAAGCGGACGATGTCGCCTGCAGTCGCGGCGGTGGCGCAAGCGGCGGCGGCGATCGTCAACAACAAAGATCATCAACAAACGGCCGCGTTTGCTCAGGCAAGTGAACCGGTGGCGATGGCGTCCTCAACGAGTTCCCTCGAGACGGGCGTCGGCAATCCGGGACGCAAGAACTGGGATACGATCCTCAAGAATACGCGGTCGCGCCAGGGCTCAGTCATTCCGTTCGAGAGCATCCGCGATGCTGTGCCGGCGGGCGTCCACGATGCATCGGTTTTGCAGCGGGCGGTCGAATCGGGACGCATGGTGTCGGGCCTGATCCTGTCGATCGGGACGAACGCGCTCGATCAGGCGAGCGCAGTTGCAGTGGCGGATTTCCTGAAAGTACTGGCCGGGCCGCAGGATTTCTTCTGTCAGTCCGGATCCGATGAATATGTGCTGATCTGCCCCGGCGAGCAGAACGCGTCGGCGCAACGGCGGCTGAGCGAGATTGCCGAGAAGTTGTGGGACTTCCAGTTGCGGTCGATCGGCGGGCTAAGCGTCCAGTTTAGCTGGGGAAGCTCGGAGGCCCGTGGCGAGCGGATCGGCGAAGCGGTCGCGACGGCCATCGAACAAATGCAGGAGACGCGCCAATCGCGGCGGGTGAATATCGCCAAAGCCGTCTAAGACTTTCGAATCAATTTTTCCTCCGAATCAAGCGGCCTCTGGGAGTTGTGTGTTGTTCCCGGAGGCCTATTTTTTTGGCTGCGACTTCTTGAGTTCGGTCTCGAGCGAGTCGATGTCCTTGCGCAACTTCTCGAGATGCTCGAGAATTAGCGCGTCGCGCGGTGAGAGCGGCGCGGACGTCGACGTTTGAGCTGCGGGAGTCGTCCCCGCGGCGGGCTGCGTGCTTGCAGCTTCGCCCGGCAACGCACGGGTTTCGACAGCGGAGCCTGACAGTGAGGCTAGCGCCTGATCGTAAGTATCCTCATAAACGAGACGGCTTCCAGCGGCGATGACGATCTTCTTCAACTGCGGCATGCGCGCGTTCGATGCCTGCAGATAGAACGGCTTCACGAAGACGAACGTGTCATCGACCGGCAGCACCATCATCTGCCCGCGGACGACTTGCGAGCCTTGTTGGTTCCAAAGCGAGAGATCCTTCGAGATCGTCTGATCCTGATCGATTCGTGCTTCGATCTGCATCGGACCCAGCACGACATCCTGTTTCGAGAGCTGTAGAAAGACGAGATCTCCGCGATGAGCCCGATCGCAACGAGCGGCCATATATCCGATGAGATTGTCCTTGCCGTGAGGCGTGAAGGATTGCACGAGCAGATACTCAGCGTCAGTTTCACCTGGCAACCGCGCGATGATATACGTCGGCGGCATCTGTTCCCCTTGCGTCCCTTGTGCGCGTAGGTAACGAGCGATGTCCCACGTGTCGGCCTTGTTGTAGAAGTTGTCCGAGTCACGCATGTGATAAATGCGGTAGATTTCGGCCTGTACCTGGAACATCAATTCCGGGCAACGAAGGTGCGCCTGCAAATCATCCGGCATCGCCGAGAGGGGCTCGAAGAGATTCGGGAACAGATGACGATAGGCGCCGATCAGAGGATCTTTTTCGTCGTTGATATAGATGTGGACCTTGCCGTCGTAGGCATCGACGGTCGCCTTCACTGAGTTCCGTATGTAATTGAATGCGCCATTTTGCAGGCTGGTCTCGGCGGAGTACGGATGGCTCGAGGACGTCATGTAGCCGTCGATGATGTATATCAGGCGGCCTTCTTTCGAGACGACCATGTAAGGGTCGGAATCCCATGTGATGAAGCCGGCGAGCGTGTCGAGACGATCGGTGATGTTGCGGTGGATCATCATGCGGCTGTCGTGCGTCAGATAGTCGGTGAGCAGGATGTTCCATTCGCCGTAGGTGATCGAGGCCATCAGGCGCATGAACAGCGAGGACATGGGAAATCCGCCAGTGCCTTTGTAGTGCGTGTGGACGTTCTGGTTGCCGGATGGATAGTCGAACTCGGGCTGCGCGGTGTCGACGAAGACGGGCTCGTGCGAGTGCTCGGCGTAATAGATGTCGGGCTGGGTGACTTTGAGGCTCGAGGTCTTGACCTCGGGCGGAGCGTTTTGGATGAAGAGAACGGGCAGGCCGGAGGAAGTGATGCGATTGGCTTCGGCGAGAACCAGGCCGTAGCCGTGCGTGTACGTGAATCGCTTGTTGATCCATTGACGTCCGGCGTCGCCGAGTTGTTCGAGCTCGAGATTGCGTGGCGAGACCAACACCTGACGGATGGTTCCATCAATGTTATAGCGGTCGACGTCGATGCTGTCGTAGATATACGGCCGCAGCGGTTGGATCTGAGTGATAGTGTCGATGAACGCGCGGCGGTCCCACAGGCGCACGTTGTCGAAGGTCGTGCGATTACGCGCGAAGTCGATTTTCGCGTCCGGTTTGGTGGGAAATTCGCTTTCCTTCGAATGGCCTTCAATTCCATACGCGGTGCGTGTGGCGGTAATGTGGCGCTCGATGTACGGGCGTTCGAGCGAGATTTCGTTGGGCTTCACATAGAACGTCGAGACGATGGGCGGTACGATCCACTTGGGCACAAGAGCGACTACGATCAGCGCGCCGGCGATCATATAGCGATTGGCCACGAGCAGGATCGCCATCACGATGAACGTTCCAATCGCGAGCCAGGCGAGCGGCAGGCGTATGTGTTCGTCGACGTAATCGGCGCCGGTGAGGAACGAATGTTCGGCCAGCACGAGTTGATAACGTTCGAAGTACAGGTCGGCGGCATAGACGACGAGGACGAACGCTCCCACGATGCGGGCGAGCTTACTGAATTCGAATCGGAAGGTTCGCGCGCCGAAGGGGATCGACGAGGCGTAATAGACGAGGATCGTGAGGATCCCCGCGGTCAGCAGGAACGAGATCGAGTCGCGATAGAAGGGAAGTTCGAAGAAGTAGAACGAGAGCGGCTTGCCGAAGATCGGGTCGGACCACGCGGTAACGGCCGCGGTGTTGCGTCCTCCGAAAAATTGCGCGACGATCCAGGCATCAATGGTGGCCCAGGCGACGATCAGCGAGAGGATCGCGATACCGAGGTTCGCAAGCATGTTGCCGGCGGGGATGATGTCCACGACATCCTCAAGTGAGCGGGCGATGCGGCGGCCTTGGGCGTAGGCGAAACGCAGCAGAGCGAATAACAGCACAGCTCCGGCGAAGCGCGGCAGATAGCGATAGGTGGCCATCGAGAGCCAGGTATCCACTTGGCCCATTTCGTGCCACCACGAATATTCGATTACGGTCGATGCGCAGGTCAGAGCCAGAATGAACAGGAGCGCTACAGTTGCGGCTACATAAGCGATGCGGGGCATGGCGGAGGGAGATCCTTCTTTCGAACCGGCGGGGGTCGCCCACCTGAACGATCATAGTCCAGATCAGTTGCTATTGTTTTATACGTCGCAGCGCCATTGAATCGTTCCATGAACGATGGTGGCGATGGGGCCGCCCACAAATTCACGCCCATCGAAAGGCGAATTGCGGCTTTTCGAACGGGATTTGTGATTGCGATACGTCCACTTGTGGCAGCCGGAGAAGATGGTGACGTCGGCGGGCCAGCCGGCGGTCAGACGTCCGCGATGGAGCCGTAGGATGCCCGCGGGGCCCGTCGTATATAGCTCGATCAGACGCATCAGCGAGATGCGTCCTGTGTGGACCAACTGTTCTAGTGAGAGTCCGATGGCGGTTTCGAGGCCGAGGATACCGAAGGGGCAGCGTTCGAACTCCTGCATCTTTTCCGATCCGGCATGAGGAGCGTGATCGGTTGCAAGGGCGTCGACGACTCCGTTCGCGATGCCGTCGAGGCAAGCCTGCACGTGCTCGCCGGCGCGCAGCGGGGGCTTCATTTTGTAGTTGCTGTCGTAGGGCGCGATGTCCGAATCAGCGAGGACGAAATGATGCGGCGTGACTTCGCACGTGACGTGTAGGCCTTTGGTTTTCGCGAAGGCAGCCATTTCGACGGAGTGCTTCGTTGACAGATGCGCGACGTGATATCGCGCGCCGGTGACCTCCGACAGCAGGATGTCGCGGGCGACCATGACATCCTCTGAACAGGCGGGAATGCCGCGCAGGCCGAGGCGAACGGACTCGAGTCCTTCATGCATGTCGCCGCCGGAACTGAGGTGCAGATCCTCGCAGTGGTTGATGACGGGAAGGTGGAATGCCTTTGCATATTCCATCGCGCGGCGCATCACGCGGGCGTTCATGACAGGTTTGCCATCGTCGGAAATGGCCACAATTCCGGCCTGTTTCATCGCTCCGATGCTCGCGAGTTCTTCGCCGAGGCTGCCTTTGGTGATGGCTCCGATAGGGAAGACGTTAACGGAGTTCAGGCGGCGGGCGCGATCGAGGATGTAGCTCGTGACCATCGCGGAGTCGTTCACCGGATTCGTGTTCGGCATGCAGCAGACGGACGTAAATCCTCCCGCGGCGGCGGCGTTGGTTCCGGTCTCGATGGTTTCCGAGTGCTCGAAGCCGGGCTCGCGCAAGTGGACGTGCATGTCGATGAAGCCGGGCGCGACGATCATGCCGGTGGCGTCGAAGACTTCCACGCCCGCGGGCGCGTCGAGGTTTTCGCCGATGGAGGCGATGACGCCTTTGTCGATGAGGACATCCGAAATGGCGTCGTGATTTGACGCCGGGTCCATGACGCGTCCGTTGCGGATGAGGAGCCGGGACATGTTAGGACAGGATCCTTTCAAGGACGGCCATACGCACGGCGATTCCGTTTGCGACCTGATTCAAAATGAGGGAGCTCTTCGAGTCCGCGACCTCCGAAGATATTTCGCGTCCGCGATTAATAGGGCCTGGATGCATGACGAGAACGTCCGGCGCGGCGAGGTGCAGATGTTCGGCGCTGAGCCCGTAGAAGCGGAAATATTCGCCGGCGGGGAAAGCTGCTTCCGATTGGCGCTCGAGCTGGACGCGCAGCATCATGATGACATCCGCGAGGTGGATCGCTTCACGCATATCCGTCGAGAGTTTGACGCCGGGTGCGAGTTGCGCCAATTCGCGCGGCAGCAAGGGTGCGGGTCCGCAGAGGACGACGTGGGCGCCGAACTTCGATAGCAGATGGATGTTCGACCGTGCGACGCGGCTGTGGGCGATGTCGCCGATGATGGCGACGCGCAATCCGGCGAGCGTCTTGCGGCGGTCGAGAATCGTACGCGCGTCGAGCAGGGCTTGCGTCGGGTGCTCATGCAATCCATCGCCGGCATTGATGATCGGCGTTTCGAGGTGGCGTGAGAGAAAGTGCGGCGCACCCGAAGCGGAGTGGCGCATGACGATCGCACTCGGATGCATGGCGGCGAGCGTGTTCAGCGTGTCGACGAGGCTCTCGCCTTTTGAGACGCTCGACGCCTGCGCCGTGATCGAAATCGTATCGCAGCCGAGGCGCTTCGCGGCGATTTCGAAAGACGTGCGCGTGCGGGTCGATGCCTCGAAGAACAGATTGACGACGGTCTTGCCTTTGAGAACGTCGAGACGTTTGAAGTCACCGGAAGGGGAGGGTTGAAAATCGAGAGCGCGATCGAGAATCGCCTGAATTTCCGCGCGATCCATTCCTTCGATGCCAAGCAGGCCTCGCCGCAGCATGTTCGAGACTCAGACCACCTTCTCGACGAGCAGGACTTTTTCCATCCCGTCGATCTCATGGAATTTCACTTCGATAATTTCGATGCCCGTGGTCTGCACCATACGGCCGACGTACTTGGCTTCGATAGGAAGTTCGCGATGGCCGCGGTCGATCAGCACCAGCAGTTGTACGCGTGCCGGACGGCCGCGTTCGAACAGTGCGTCGAGAGCCGCGCGAATCGTACGGCCGGTGTAGAGAACGTCATCCATGAGGATGATGTCCATGCCCGCGACATCGAAGTCGATGGTCGTCGAATTCAAGACGGGACGTTCGCCGACCGTCGACAGATCGTCGCGATACAGATTGATGTCGAGCTCGCCAACGGGGATCGCACGCTGCTCGAGATCCTTGATCTTTTTTGCCAGGCGCTGGGCGAGCGGAACTCCGCGGCGGCGGATGCCGATGAAGGCGAGACGATCGAGATCCTCAGTGCGTTCGAGGATTTCATGCGCCAGCCGCACCAGCGTGCGGTCGATTTCCGAGGCGCTCATCAATTGGGCTTTTTCTTTTGTCAGAGCCATGAGTGTTTAGAGGTCAGTGTCCCAGTTGGCGAAGTTCCGCGTCAAGTTGCGGGGCGTTACACGGGCGGTTCGAAGCGTCCGTCAACGGCCGTCCATCCGCCGTCGACGAAGAGGACCGCTCCGGTCATGTAGCTGCTCGCGCTCGAGGCGAGGAAGACGACCGGGCCCGCCATTTCGGAAGGCTGAGCCCAGCGGCGCAGAGCGTTCTTGTTCGCGTACGCTTCATACCATTCCGGCTTGCTCTTGATCGGCAAAGTGAGCGGAGTTTCGACCACTCCGGGAGCGATGCAGTTGACGCGCACGCCGTGTGGGCCGAGTTCCGAAGCGAGTCCGCGGGCGAGTTGAACGATGCCCGCTTTAGTCGCGGCGTACACCGATTGTCCCGGTTCGACAGTGAGCGAGCGGATTGAGGAGAGCAGAATGATGCTGCCCGAGCCTTGCGTCTGCATGAGGCGTCCGACGGCTTGAGCGACGTTGAAATTTCCTTCGAGATTGACGCGCAGGACCTTTTGGAACTCCGCGTTCGTGTATTGCAGCAGCGGCTTGCGGACATTGATCGCGGGCGTGCTGACGAGGACATCGATGCGCTTGTGCTTCTGCGCGATGTAGTCGACGGCGGCCTTCACGGCTTCGGGATCGGTGACGTCCAGAGGAATGCTCGCCGCATTCGGGAGCCGCGCGGCCGTGGCCGATGCGCCGGCGGAATTCGAATCGGCGCAGATGACGAAGGCGCCGGCGGCGGAAAGTCCTTCAGCGGCAGCGGCGCCGATGCCGGAAGCGGCTCCGACAACGAGTGCGACCTGGCCATCGAGGCGGAACATCTGATCGTAGTTCACAAGGTTGATTGTATATTGGTAAACGCCGCCCCCATGACTTTACGTTTTTTCCCGATCGCTTCCCTTCTTCTTGCCGCCTTCGGGCTTCAGGTCTCCGGCCAAACTGACCATCTCGGCTGGAGTGATTATTCCGGCGCGCCAGATTCTGCGCAGTTCTCGGCGTTGACGCAAATCAATCGCGAGAACGTTGCGCGGCTGGGAGTCGCGTGGACGTTTGAGACGGGCGACGACAGGCGGTATTCGTTCAATCCTCTCGTCATCGGTTCGACGATGTATGTGCTGGCGAAGAACAATTCGATCGTCGCGATCAATGCGGCAACGGGGAAGGAATTGTGGGAGTTCGCACCGGAAGCGAATTTGAAGATCATCACGAACCGCGGGTTCAACTATTGGCAGAGCGCGGATGGGGGCGACCGGCGGATCCTCTACAGTTCCAATCACACGCTGCGGGAAATCGATGCATCGACAGGGAAGCCGATCCTGACGTTCGGCAAAGCGGGGCGCGTCGATCTGCGCGAAGGACTCGATCGCGATCCGGCGTCGATCTCGCTCGTGCAGTCGACGACTCCTGGACGTGTGTTTGAGAATCTCATCATCGTCGGATCGGCGACCAATCAAGGCTACGGATCGGCCCCGGGCGACATACGCGCTTACGATGTGCGCAATGGTCATCTGGCGTGGACGTTCCACACGATTCCCCGCCCTGGCGAGTTCGGTTACGACACATGGCCGAAGGACGCGTGGAAGAAAATCGGCGGAGCGAACGTGTGGGGCGAGATGTCGCTCGACGTCAAACGCGGGATCCTCTACGCGCCGACCGCGAGTGCGAAGTATAACTTTCACGGCGTCGACCGCGCGGGCGCCAACGTCTTCGCTAATTGTCTGCTGGCGCTCGACGCGCGGACGGGCAAGCGGCTGTGGCATTTCCAGATGGTCCACCACGACATTTGGGATTACGACGATGCGACCGCGCCGAAGCTGCTGACCGTTCAACACAACGGCAAGACCGTTGACGCGGTGGCGCAGGTGACCAAGCAGGGCTTCCTGTTTGTGTTTGATCGCGTGACTGGCCAGCCATTGTGGCCGGTCGAGGAGCGGCCGGTTCCGAAGTCCGACATGCCGGGTGAGCAGAGTTCGCCGACGCAACCGTTTCCAACGCAGTTGGCGCCGTTTGCGCGGCAGAAGTTTACTGTGGATGATTTGAGTCCGTACTTGAGTCCGGAGGATCGGGCGAAGTTCCGCGACGATCTGTTGTCGGCGCGCAACGAGGGATTGTTTACGCCTCCGAGCCGCCGCAATACGGTCGAGATGCCAGGCAACAATGGCGGCGCGAATTGGGGCGGCGCGGCGGTCGATCCGGATGCCGGATTTCTCTATGTCGTCTCGAAGGATTTGCCGGCGATGTTGAAGCTCGAACCTGAGGGGCGGCAGAAAACGAGCGGTCCTGATTCGCCTGAGGATCGGGGAAAGGTGTTGTATCGCGCGAACTGTCAGGGTTGCCATCAGGCGGATCGGCGCGGGAATCCTCCGCAAGTGGCGGCGCTCGACGATATCGGATCGCGGTTGATGCCGGAACAGATGTCGGCCGTCATTGAACATGGGCGTCGCGGGATGCCTGCGTTTTCGAAGCTGTCGGCTGATGAAGTTTTCATGCTCGTGCAGTACCTGTTGAATCCGTATCGCGCGGCGGGAGCGGAAGCTCCGCACGAGGCGGGACCCGAGACGCGTTATTTTTCGGGCTTCAATTTCATGATCGCGTCCAATGGATTGTCGCCGATCAAACCGCCATGGTCCTCGCTGACGGCGTACGACTTGAACACAGGGACGATCCGCTGGCGCATTCCGTTGGGCGAGGTTCCGCAATTAGCGGCGCGCGGCATCAAGGACACGGGCTCGCATTTTCCGAAGGTGGGTCCTGTGGTCACCGCGGGCGGGTTGATCTTCACCGGGACTCGCGACCGTCAGGTGCGGGCGCTCGATTCGAGAGACGGAAAGGTCTTGTGGGAAGCGGAAGTTCCGTCCGCGCTCGAGGGAATTCCGGCGGTGTACGAAGTAGGCGGCCGCCAGTACGTCGTGTTCTGCGCGGCGGCACAGGTGGGAATCAACTCGGCGTCGCAGGTTCCGGTCAAGGGCGCCTATGTGGCGTTTGCGTTGCCGGCTCTTCCCACTAGCCCTTGATCACGCCTTTGCCAATCAAGTACTCGTCGTAAATCGCAGTCATCCGCGCGGCGGAGGCTTCGATGCTCATCGTCGATCTGACCCAGGACGAGGACTCCGCCGCGATCGTGCGGCGCCGTTCGGGATCGTCGACGAGCGACAAAACTTTCGCGACGAGATCCGCCTGGTTGCCGAATTCGAAGAGCAGTCCGGTCGTGCCGTCTTTGACGAGGTCGCGCAGGCCTTCGACATTTGAAGCGACTACCGCACATCCGCACGCCATTGCTTCCATGACGGCATTCGAAGTTCCTTCGCTCGTCGATGCGAGCACGAAGATGTCGATCGATCGCAAGTAGGGCGCGGAGTCCAGAGTTTGCGGGATCATCAGGCAGTCGTCGCCGAGTGCGTTCGCCGCAACGCGCGCGGCGATCTTCTCGGTTTCGGTTCCGCTACCGACCAGCAATAACTTCAGGCCAGGACGCTGGCGGCGCATCTCTGCGAACGCGTCGACAAGAAAGGGAATCTGCTTTTCGCGGCGCTGCGCGGCGACGCAGCCGATGACGAGAGGAGCATCTCTCAGGTCCGGGATCCGGTGGCGGTCTTCACAGGAGAAGCGGGCGGTGTCGAGTCCGTTTGGACAGATCCGGATATGGTCGCGCGCGATGCCTTCGTCGTTGACGAGGTGATCTTCGAGCGCCGTGGCGTTTACTACAAAGCCGTGCGCGAAGGGATCCGCGATGTGGCGCAGGCGCAGGAAGCGCTTCTCTTCGAGATTCCGGTTCGAACGCTGGCTCGCAAGCGCGACGGGAGTCGAGGCGAAGCGCGCAACAGGGACCGCGAACGTCGATGAAGGATTGTCGAACGCGTGTAGCAATTGGATCTTGTTCGTCCTCAAATAGCGCCGTAGCTGCAAGGCGGACTTGATCGCGCCGAAGGAGAAATACGAATACAAAGGCACGTGGATCGTCTTGATGCCTGCCTCGCGCAGTTCGAGTTCGCGCGTCTCATCGGGGCGGAAGAAAGCGAGGTGTACATCGAAGCGCGCAGGGTCGAGCGCAATGGCAGTCTGGCGGACCTGGCGTTCACTTCCGCCGGCGTCGAGCAAGTGGGTCGCGAGCATGACGGGGATGCGTTTGACGCTCTTGCCGCTCCAGTCCTTCTTGGGTCGAGTGACTACCCAGAGGCTGCGTGGATCGACGAAGAAGACTCGCACCGCGAGCGCGGCGGCGGCCATCATGGTGACGAACGTTTTCGCGGTTGTGGTGAGGCGTTTAAAAGGAAGCCATCCGTCGAGGGCGGCCAGCAGCAGGAGCAATCCCAAGCCGGCGAGCGATGCCTTCGGCAGCCAGCCCGGAGTGAACGCGCAGGCAATCGCGAAGACGATCAGCACATACGGCAACACGAGCCGCCCGACCTTGTAGGACATGTAGTGCAGCCACATCCGATTGCCCGGCCCGAGTAGGCGCGGATAGAATTTCATGAGCTGATAGTTGCCGGCGAGCGTGCGCACCTTGCGGACGAACTCCTCATCGACGCTGGTCGGCACATCCCAGGCGACGGCGTCCCATTCCGAAATCAGCCGATATCCCTTGAAAAAGGCCGAAAGCGGCAGGTACATGTCGTCGAGCAGGACATCCGACGGAACGGCTACGGCGAGTTCGCGGCGGATCGAATAGATGGGACCGGTGGCTCCGAACATCGAATCGATGGCGCTCAGGCGATCGCGGATCCAGAGCTCGAAGCGCCAATAGAGTCCTACGGCCTGCTCGCCATCGGAGTCGCCCTTGACGATCCGCAGACGTCCGCTCGCGACTCCGACTTTGGGATCGGCGAAGCAGGCGACCAAGCGGCGGAGGCAATTGCGATCGAGCGTTTGGCGGACATCCGTGAGAAGCAGGACCTCGCCAGTCGCCTTCGCGAAGGCCGCGGTCAGCGCCGCGCATTTGCCGCCACGAGGCAGGCGCAGCAACTGGATGCGCGCATCGCGCGCGGAGTATTCTCCGACGAGCGCGTCAGTTCCATCCGTCGAGCCGTCAGAGACGACGATGATGTCGAGCTTGTCAGCCGGATAGTCGAGCGCGAGCAGCGAATCCAGCTTGCCGCCGAGGAACTTCTCGCCGTTGTTGACGGCGACGATCGCGGTGACGGTCCGGGGAACGAATTCCTTCTTGATTGGCCGCGGGAAGAGGCGCGCCCACAAGCCAAGCAAGAGCGGCCATCCTACGAGGATGTAGGCGATCAGTGCAGCGGTGATCGCGAACAACCAGATCATCCGAGCAACCGTTCGAACTTAGCTGTCACGACCTCCCACGAATACCGCTCGGAGACGATCTCCAAAGCGCGCGCCGCCATACGCTGGCAGGCGCAGGAATCGTTGAGGAGCTCGACGCAGCGGCTCGCGAAGGCCTCGGCGTCATCTCCGATCGCGATGTTGCGGCCGTCTTCGATTTCGAGTCCTTCGGCGCCGATGGTCGTCGAGACGACGGGTACCGAGGCGGCCATGGCTTCGTAGATTTTGAGACGCGTTCCACCGCCGACGCGCAGGGGCACGATCGACACCTTCGATCCCCATAAATACGGGCGCACGTCGGGAACGGTGCCGGTGACTTTGATGCGTTCGTTGGTCATGGCATCGATGTCTGGGGGCGGCTTGCGGCCGACGATTTTGAAGGTCGTCTCCGGACGCTTCTTGACGATGAGCGGAAAGACTTCGCGCACGAACCAGCGGATTCCTTCGCTGTTCGGCATCCAATCCATCGAGCCGACAAAAACCAGATCGGACTTCACTGGAGCAGGCCCGGCGCTGGCACGCTTGAAATACTCGAGATCGACGCCGGTTGGCACGGATGAGACGTCCGCAACATTGTATTGGCTGCGCATCGTCGCGGCGTCGGCATCGGAGACGGCGATTACGCGCTTCGCCTTGCGGCAGGATTCGCCTTCGTATTGCGCCATCCGCTGGGCCTGCAACTGAAAGTAGAGCTTCTTCGCGACGTTGCCTGCGTGGTCGACATGCCGCTGCCAGATCATGGCTTCGACATTGTGCTGGAACAGAACTGCGTGCGAAAGATCGGGGATGTTCGGCGCGGCGGAGAGGAAGTCGCAGACTACGGCGTCGTAGCTTTCAGTCCGCTCGAGACGCTCGATTTCGCGCTTCATGGCGACCGAGCGCCAACGATTGATCGCGACCGGCAAAGGGGAAATCGCACCAGCGATCAATTGCGCCACGAAGGCCGGCGAGGTGAGCTTCTTTTCCGGAGTCGAGTGCGGAATCGCCCAATGCTTGGCCGAATATTCGCCGGCGCGGCGCGGACCTTCCGGCGCTTCCAGATCGTCGAACGCGATGTAATGCACGACGTGCTTCTGATGCAGACGCTTCACGGTTTCGAGCGTCCTGATCTGCCCGCCGCGCGTGGTGGGGTGCAGAAAATCGGTCTTGACCCAAAGGATTTTCATTCGCTAAACGGGCGGCGGCCTCGAGCGCTCAGGCGACGGCGGCAGGCTCCCGGGACAGGATTCCATCCCACCATTTGTCGCGCTGGCCGGTGATGAAGATGTCGCCCCAGAGCTGCAAATTCAGCAGCCGCCACAGGCGGTCGGTGGCGTCTTCTTGATTGCTAAGATGGCGGGCGATCAGCGGTTTCAGTTCACTGAGCGAGACATACTGCGCAACGAAGCCATTCGGATCCTCGAGCGCGGCGAACAACGGTTGCGCCTGCGGGG
>DASXZC010000173.1:0-31623 GCA_036502165.1 Bryobacteraceae bacterium | reverse complement strand
GTGGGACGGTTCAGATCGGTCGGCCTATAATCAGTCAGCGACGGGCCGGCGGCTTTGATCGGAGTCTTCGCGTGCTCGGGAGCGCCGAGTTCGATCCACTCACGCACGGTTGCGATCAGGGGATCGGGGAGTTTCGCGCCTCCGAAAGGCATGCGCGGAACGCCGTCCTTTTCCTGCGCGATGACTTGATAGAGAAGGCTCGCGCTTGAACGGCCGGGGACTATCGCCTCGCCTGAGCTGCCACCGCGCTGCACTCCGGCGTAGGCTTCGAGGTTCAGTCCAGAGCGCGCTTCGGAGGCAGAGTGGCACTGAAAGCAGTAGCGTCGCAGGATCGGCTTCACATCATCGTCGTAGTTCGGATGCACGTCCGCGGCTGTTGCCGTCGTGAGCGATATCGCGAAGAGCCAGAGGAGCATCTTCATCTCAATGGTTGAACGCAAATTCGGTTGAGTTGAGCAGCGCCCAGAAGATGTCGTCGTACACTTTACGATCCGCTTCGTGGCCCGCTGTGAGCGCGAGCAGCTTCTGCCGTTCCGCGGCCGATGGCGTCCGGCCGAGCGAGCGCAGATAGAGTGTGTCGATGATTTCGGACGGCTTCTCATGCGCTTTCAGCATTTGCGCGATGACTGTCGAACGTCCGAGTTTGCCTTCGATCGTGTCGCCGTTGATCAGGTGCAAGGCTTGCGCGAGCGTCGGTTCGAGGCGAGTCTCGCTTGCATTCACAGAGTCGCGGGCGGCGAGTCCGAAGGTTTTCAGGAAGTAATTTCCGTTTCGACGGATGCCTCCGTAGAGTTCGATGGCGCGCATGCCGCGTGGATAGTCGCCGCCGAACGTCGTCGTCGTGTCGGTCGCTTCATCGATGGCATCGAGCAGAACATCGGCTCGCAGGCGCCGCAAACGTCCATGCGAGAATTGCGAATCGTCGTCGCGATTGGTGGCGTTCGGCATCGAGGACAACTGGTAGGTTCGCGAGAGGCAGATGTCGCGCACCAGCTTGCGGGCGTCGAAATCGTAGGAGGCGAGCCGCCTTCCGAGTTCCTCGATCAATTCGCGATTGCTGGGCGGATTGCTGATGCGCACATCGTCGACCGGCTCGACAATGCCGCGGCCCAGGAAGTGCGCCCAGATGCGGTTCGCCATGTTTTCGCGGAACATCGCGTTGTCTTTCGAAGTCAGCCACTCGGCGAGCTTGACGCGCGGATCCTTCGCCGCGATCTCTGACTGCTCGCCCAGATAACGCGGCGGCATGGGACGTCCATCGAGCAGATGTTTCGCGGGCGCGGCGTGCGGATCGGTGTACACGTAGACTTCGCGAGGCTCGGCTCCCGGCTTGCGTTTGACGCCGGTGAAGAAGCTGACGAAGCTGTAATAGTCGTCCTGCGTCCAACGGTCGAAGGGATGGTTGTGGCATTGCGCGCATTGGATCCGCACGCCGGTGAAGACTTGCGTGACGTCCTGTGCCATGGCCTTCGGATCGTAGTTTCCCTGGGGCAGCATTGTGTAGAGGTTCGCCGGCGGATTCTCGAAGGTGCTGCCGACGGCCTGGATCTGCGCGCGCGCGAACCGGTCGAGTGGAACATCGCGCCGCATCTGATCGCGGATCCAGTCGTAGTAGGAATAAATCGCCTTGACGTTGGTTCCGACTGAATCGTTGCCGGTCGTGTCGGTGAGCTTCAACGTCTCGGCCCATTGCGTCGTCCAGACGTCGGCGAATTCGGTGCGAGCCATCAAGTCGTCGATCAGCTTCGCGCGTTTCGATGGGGCGCGGTCTTTGATGAACGCGTCGTGCGCCGCCGGTGTGGGAGGCAATCCGATGAGGTCGAGATAGGCGCGCCGCAGGAACTCCTCGTCGGTGGCGAGGGGGCTCGGCGCGATGTGCAGCTTCTGCAATTTCGCAAAGACGAGGCCGTCGATGTAGTTGTTCGGCGCGACCTTCGGCCATTTGAATTTGTCCTTCGGAAGCACGATCACTTCGGCGCCCGCGGTGTACTTGGCGAAGCGCGCGAAGACAAACGTATCGCCGCGCTTGCCCGCGGTCACGATGCCCTTATCGTCAATGTCGGCGGTCGTTTTGTTGTTGGTCAGGTACAGAGCGAGCGTGCTCACCTCGCGCGTCGAGCCATCGGAATATTTCGCGACCACAGCGAGCGGACGCTTCCTCTCCTTTCCGATGAAGATGATTTTATCGGGTGCGACGGAGATGCCGGTGACTTGCGGAACGCCCGCCGCATCGTCCTTCGCGCCTTGTTCGATCCAGTGCAGGAGCGTGTTGTAGAGTTCGGAGTTCGGAGCGAATCGACGCCCTCCGGTGTGCGGCACTTTGCCGGCGCCCTTGAGCAGCAGCAGGCTTTCTTCCGGTACTGCGACGTCGATGCGGCGGCCGATGATTTGACGAGTCAAACGAAAATAGTCGCCGGCGGGATCGTATCCGAACAGCGATAAATGGAAGCCGTCTTTGCCGATCGCGGCGCCGTGGCATCCGCCGCTGTTGCATCCGGCGCGAAAGAAGACGGGCATGACGTCGAGCCGGAAACTCACGGGTTTCGCGGGATCGACAGGCGGAGGGAGTGTTTTCGAAACGTGACGTGCGGATGCTCCGAAAGCGAGTCCGCTGAATGCCAATACGATTAACAGCTTCACTTCGTCACCACCGCGATCCGCGAGGGGTCGACGCGCAACAATCCGGACCCTGCTTGCTGATGCTGAGTCTCGCCGTTCGTCGTGACCGATACATCGCAGGTGACGCCGTTGTACAGACCGGCGAGCGCATCGGTGCTGGCCTCGATGTCGAAGACGACCTCGCGCGTTGAGGATGTCACCTTCGGTTTGGGATCGACTAGCTTGACACCCTTCGGTAGATTTTTCAGGCCGAGAATGGCTTCGCCGGAGAATGATTTCGCGACTTCGACCGATGCCTTCATCTGGCCGGCACGGCCTTGTTCGACTGACGATCTGCGCAGCGTGATCTTCAGATAGGGCTCGACGATCGAGACCGGAACGAACTCGGTTGAGATCCGAATGCGTTCGCTTGTCTGAGTCCAGGCATTCAGCGCGACTTGGTATTCTCCCGGAAGCGCCTTCGCCGCCGCGTGGATCGTGAACTCGCCGTCCGTCTTGTCGGGTGCGATCGTTACGGCAGGGCCTTTTGACACGTTCGGCGGAAGCCAGCTGGCTGCAAGGACGATCGGACCTTTGAATCCGTCACTGCGAACTACGTGCACTTTGAAGGTCAGCTCGCCGTTCTGAACGAGTGGCGCGCGCGGCTTTTCCATTTCGACATGGAACGGCGCGGGATCGGTCACGGCCATCGCGTAGTGGTTCAGAAATACGACGTGCATTGCGGATTCGATTCCGCGATTCATGGTCGCGACGCTCTGGTGCGGATGACTTTCGATCGGCGTCTTTCGATCGGTGGCCTGCACGGTGAGGTCAAAGAATTGAATCCGCGCGTCGGCGTCATCGGACGCATAGAACTGCACCGGCACATGATTCTGCCCTTTCAGAACGGGTTGCGCGATCATCTCCACGCCGCGTGGAAGTCCGGTGGCTTCGACGATGAGGTCGCCCTTGTACTCGCTTCCCAAGCCCGGCGCTAACTGCAAGTCGATCGTCCAACGGCTGCCGCGTGGAACTGCGACACCGGTCACGCGCGGCTGCGGTGCGCCATCGGTCGTCGAAAGATATGTCAGGATCGTCTCGTGTACGGGCTCGATTTCGATGCGATAGACGAAGAGCGGTCCGGTTCGCCCTTGCGTGTCCGCAATCTCGAGAATGTAGTCGCCATCGGCCGGCGGCTTGAACATGGCAAGAGGATCGAGCGACGCCGGGAGTGCCCAGGTTCCTCGCGCCGACGGATACCCTAACTCGGCGAGTATCGCGTCATCCGCGATGAGGATGTTCTTGTCGGAATTCGCGGGACGGATCCGGATGATCGGATCCATCGGGGAGCCGAGTGATCGCGCGAACACCTGCACGCGCCAGGCTTGGCCTTTCTTAGCGCTAAAACGGAACTGTGCTGAATTGTTTTTGTCGAGAATGCCGTTGAGAGCGGCCGGCAAAGCCAGAACGGACGCCGGCGACGTTCCGTCCGCCGCGGCCATCACGTTCGGATATGGCGACACGCGTAGACGGTTCGGCGATGGCGGCTTCTCGCCCGGCGCACCTGAGAAATATGGGGAATCGCCATTTGTATCGGGCAATTCGACGCGTTCCACGCGATCACCCGTTGGATCGCCGAGCACACGAACATCGACACTCGTGCCGCGCTCGCCGCCTGCTGGGAACAATGCGAGTGGGCGCGTGAAACCGCCGATGTGCGCACGATAAAACGCGAGCTTGGGTGCGGTAAAAATCTGCTGCTTGATTTCGATGAAGTATGGCCCGGCGGCAGGCGTCACGATCGACGCCACCGGATCCTCGACGAACAGGGCAGTATCCTTCGACACTGCTAATTCCTGGCCGTCGGAATTCAGAATGCGCAGCATCAGGTCGTTGACTCCGCCTTGCGCGGCGGTGCCGAGGCGCATCCCTTCGACTTCGACCGAGAGCCGTTCACCCGCGCGCATGTCCACGCGATAGACGTCGACATCGGCGTCCTGCCCGCGTGCGATTTCGCCTTCGACTGTCGAATTCAATGGTACGATTTGCGCCTTCTGCGGAGTGTCGTTCTCGCCTTGTCCCTTTTCGATTTCCCGAACCGCCGGGAACGGGCTTACCCAGAATGTCACCGGCTCGCTCAGGTTCGTCGCGGTGCGCAAGCGGAGCACGTGCTCGCCAGGAGCGCAGCCCAGTCCGATGCGAAAGCGGGCCTTCACTTCATTCCCTGGTTTCGCCCCGGCGGCAACGTCTGTTGCAACGATGCAGTCGTCGTCAAGCCGAATTTCCTTGGGATTCTCGAGATTCGCGCCATGCAGCACTACTTCGACGGTCGTGCCGATTGAGCCGCCGCGCGGCGTTACGTATTCGAGCATGTCGCCGAATGCGCACACGGAGAAGAGAACGAGCCAGCTTGCGCCTCGCATATTCGAGGACTCCTTCAGCCGGCGAGCGCCTGCACGAAATGGCCGTCGCGCACGATGTCGATCGGCCGGTTGCCGGGCGCCATCAGACGATCCTCGGAGTTGATGCCCATCTGATGGTAAACGGTCGCGAGGAAGCTCTCGACGCTGATCGCGTCACTCGCCGGTTCACTCGCCGTCGCGTCCGACGCGCCGTAGATTTGGCCGCGCGTGATGCCTCCGCCGGCGAGGACGGCCGAATAGACGCGCGCCCAATGATCGCGGCCCGCTGTCGCATTCACCTTTGGCGTCCGTCCGAATTCGCTCGTCACCATCACCAGAGTCGAATCGAGCAGTCCGCGACTGTCGAGGTCCGCGATCAGGCCCGCGAAGGCATGATCGAAGGCCGGCATTCCGTTGTTGACCGCGTCCTTAATGCCGATGTGATTGTCCCAGCCGTTCGAGCCGCTATAGACGACCGTCACGAATCGGACGCCGGCTTCGACTAGGCGACGCGCGAGTAGCAACTGGCGTCCGATGGCGATGCGGCCCTTGGCCTCGCCGTATTGCTTGAGCGTAGCTTCGCTCTCACCATCGAATCCAAAGGCGCGGCGGGCCTGATCGGAGCTGATCAGCTTGTAGGCCTGCGCGTAGAAATCGTCCATCGCGTCGAGCTCACCGGGATTCGATTCGGCTTGGCGGAAATGATCCTCGACGGCCTGGCGTGCCGAGCGGCGCGTCGCCATGCGATCCTCCGTCATTCCTTTCGGAAGCGCCATGTCGCGGACCTTGAAATCCTTGCGCGCGAGATCTCCGCCGAGTTCGAAGGCGCCGAATTTCGAACTCAGATATCCTGAGCCAGCCTGCTCCGGAACATGCGGCACGCCGACGTAAGCAGGCAGGTCATTGCGTGTGCCGAGTTGATTCGCGACCACTGCGCCGATCGAAGGATGCATGATTGCGGAGGACGGCAGATATCCGGTGAACATCTGATACGTCGCCTGCGCGTGATCGGGAATGCGACCCGTTAGCGATCGCACAACCGTAATCTTGTCGGCGATCTGCGCCGTTTTCGCCAGATTTTCGCTGAACACGACGCCCGCGTGCTTGGTTTTGACAACGCCTAGCGGACCGCGATACTCGATCGGGGCTTCCGGCTTCGGATCCCAGGACTCCTGATGCGCCAATCCGCCGGGCAGATAGATTTGGATGACCGACTTCGCCGGGCCTTCCGCCAAACGCGCGCCCGCTGCTGTACGGACTTCACCTGCATACGCCTTTGCCCGGAAGAAATCGGCGAGTGAAAAGCCGAGTCCTCCTAGAACGCCGCACTGGATAAAGCTGCGCCGGTCAAAGCCCACGGGTCCGCAGCATCGGGTCGGAACATCGTTGATCGCCATGGCATGTCCTTCAACTACTAACCCCGAGTCCCTATCTAAAGTATCGTGCTTTCATGATACCGATACCTTACAGGTAAGATAGTTCGGATGAAAACAGTTCCTTCGACGACGATCTACTGCATTGCCGCCTTCAAACTGTTCAAAGCCATCACCCTCTTGATGGTCGGGCTCGGAGCGCTTCATCTGGTCCATCGCGACATCGCTGAGACGCTCGGCAAATGGGCTCACGAGATTCATATCGACCCTGAAAGCCGCCACCTTCACCGCTTCATCGAAAAAGCCTTCAACGCCAATCCGAAACAGCTCAAGGAGCTTGCGGCGGGAACGTTCTTCTATGCCGGGCTGCTTTTCACGGAAGGCATCGGACTGCTGCTGCGGCGGCGCTGGGCGGAGTATTTCACGATCATCATGACCGCGCTGTTTCTTCCGCTCGAAGTCTATGAGCTGATCGAGAAGTTGACCGTGACGCGTGTCATCGTGCTGATTATCAACGCGGGGATCGTCTGGTATTTGATCGAGCGGGTGCGCAAGTCGAGGTCTGCTAAAAATTGAATTCGATCGCCGCACCGGATATACTGCGGCTCATGACGAAATGGATCGCCTTGACGTTTCTTCTTTTGACCGGCTGCGGAAGCTTTGAAAAAGGATTCGAAGAAGGCTTCGACAAGAGCTTTCGCGAGAGCTGCCGCGAGGCCGCGGTGAAGAAGGGCGCGAGCGCCCCGGTCGCCAATCAGTATTGCGAATGTACGCTCGCCAAATTCAAAGAGACGAAGTCGATGGACAAGTCCGCCGAGGTCTGCACGGCGCAAGTGAAGTCGAATCCTCCTCCGGCGCAGTAAAGGCCGAACGCGAGCCGCTACAATAAACGGGACGTATGTCCCTGCCTGCCTCAGCTCAGCGATTGCTGAACGATCTTGCGGCGCGCGTCCGGGCGCTGCCGGCGAAGAAGAGGATCGTATTTCCCGAGGGAGCCGATCCGCGAGTGATCGACGCCGCGTCACGCCTCGCCGCTGAGGGATTGGTGACGCCGATTCTGGTCGGAAAGAAGCCGGCGTCTTCGATGCTGGAGGCTGGCGTACGGTTTGCGGATTCCGAGACGTGCCCGCGGTTGAAGGAATATTCAGCGATTTATTATGATCGCCGGCGTGCTAAGGGCGTGACCGAAGTCGAGGCCGCGCAGATCGCGAGGCGTCCGCTGTACTTTGCGACGCTTATGGTCGCTGCCGGCGATGCTGATGGATTCGTCGGAGGCGCCGTAAATACTACTGCGGAGACTCTACGCGCGGCGTTCCATTCGATCGGCACGCGCGCTGGAGTGAAGACGGTTTCGAGCGTCATGCTCGTGTGCGTTTCAGACGAAACGTACGGCCATCGCGGACTGCTCGCATTCGCCGATTGCGCAATTGTCGTTGATCCGAATGGCGTCGAATTGGCGGAAATCGCGATCGCAAGTGGAAAGACGTTTCGCGACTTGACGGGAGCTGAGCCTGAGGTCGCGCTGCTGAGCTTCTCGACGAAAGGTAGCGCGTCGCATCCGTTCGTCGACAAAGTTGCGGAAGCGGTGAGAATCGTGAGGGAGCGCGCTCCGGAATTGAATCTCGATGGCGAGTTGCAGGCCGATGCGGCGCTGGTCGCGAACGTGGCGCGGTCAAAGGCACCGGGTTCGACTGTTGCTGGACGGGCGAACGTGTTGATCTTTCCTGATGTCGCATCGGGCAACATCGGTTACAAGCTGGTCGAGCGTTTAGGAGGCGCGGCGGCGTTCGGACCTTTCTTGCAAGGCTTGGCGAAACCGGCGAACGATCTTTCGCGTGGCTGTTCGGCGGGCGATATATACTCGGCGGCGCTGGTTACAGCGTTGCAGTCCTGAGCCGCTGATATATGGATATTCGCCAATTGGAGATCTTCCTGTCCGTCATGGACGCCTCGAGCGTGACTGGGGCGGCGATGCGTATGAACCTGTCGCCGGGCGCAGTCAGCTTGCAGCTACAGAATCTCGCAGCGTCGCTGCATGCGGAGTTGTTCGTCCGCGCCGGCAAGCATTTGAAGCCGACTCCGGCGGCTCACCGGCTGGCGGAGATGGCGCGGAATCTGGTGATGCAGTCGGAGGCGATCGAGCATGAATTCGATGCTCACACAAGCGATGACACGCGCCCGTTTCATTTCGCGACAGGCGCGACGACGCTCATCTATCGTCTGGGTCAACCGCTCCGCCAATTGCGTAAGCGGTTCCCGAAGGCGAAGCTGCATATCACCGTCGCCGCGACCGAAGAGATGATCACCGGCTTGCAGCAGCGGCGCTTCGATCTCGCGCTGATCACGCTGCCGGTCGAGCCTTCGGCGTTGCGGATCATCCCTTTATACGAAGAAGAATTGCTGGTGCTGCGTCCCTCGGCGAAGAGTGTGCGGGGATGGCACGTGGGTACGATCCATCCGCAGGAATTGAGGGGCGTTCCGTTCGTGCTGCATTCGAAGCGCAGCAATATGCGGACGCTGATCGATGGGATGTTTCAGGAACTGGGATTCGAGCCACAGATTACGCTCGAGGCTGACGATAACGAGACGATCAAGAGTCTCGTCGCCGCGGGACTGGCGCATGGAGTGCTGCCGGAAATGGCGCTGCGACGCCAGCCCCGATTCTTTCAGGTATTTCGCGTCGCCGGCAACCGGCTGGTGCGCAAGCAGGCGTTGGCGATGCCGAGGAGCGATTATACGCGTCCGCTGACTGAATCGATCGCGCGGTATTTGACTGAGGTTCTTAAGGCTTAGTTAGAAATGTCAGATCCATCCAATACCTTTTCATGTTATTGGGATCCACGAGGACGCGAATGGTGTGATTCGTGATTTGGGATGATGGATCGTCCCATATATCATCACTCATGAACTGGCAGAATTGACCGGTTGCAGGATCGGTCCACTGGGCGCCGACGCGAAATGGACTTTTTCCGTTGACGATCAGGTTTGGATTGCCGATGACTCCGCTGAACTTGGCGTCGATGGGCCTGCCGTTGAGCATCAGCCAGTCGGACTGATTCGTCTTTCTGGTGCTGAAATACAGAGGAACTCCGCCGAGCAGCGACAGGATCACGCCCCAAACCGCGAGGAGGATCGGGCCGGCCCAAGGCTGCGGGGCGGGCAGGTCGATGCGCGCTTGCTCGGGATCATGGATGTCGTAGGCGACCGGCAGTACGCGGCCGACTTTGTAAGTCCTGGTGCTGGATATCTGCGTGAGGAATGAATGACTTGTGCCGTCGGAGGACGAAAATTTTAATTCGATGGTAGAGTTTGTGTTGGTTTTGACAACTGTGCCTTGGGTACGTGCGATGGAACGCTCAGAATTCCAGGTCTTATATGTAAGCGGCAGGGCCCCGATCAGGCATAACATGCCGGGGACGAGGACAAAATACCAAATATAACGGGGGATCCCTAGCATTTAATTACGGAGCTTTCTGAATACAAGTGGGCTCAATCCTATTAAAGTCAAACACAATCCCATGCCGGCTATTAACATTCTGAGCAATACTCGATCATCCGCCTCGTCGACGCGAGCACGCGCGGGTGTGACCGGATCGTACAGTACCATGACGGAATCGCCGACGTGCGGCGGCCAAGGCGTCCAGTTATCGCTCCGGAACCGGTGTGCTCGTGAATCGACGGCCTTGAATTCGATTTCGGGGAAATAGCGGATTCGGCCGCGGCCCACGTTTTCCTCCTGCACGCCCACGATCATGCCTCGGCCTTCGAGTGCGATTTTCAGGAAGCTGTTGGCGCGCTGCCAATCGATGGCGGCCCAGGCGAGCAGAGCGAGTCCAGCTACGCCACAGGCGTACCAGAAATATAGCCATGCGCGGGGTAATGCCATGGCAATTCGATCAGTTCTTTAGATTCTGCTCGAAGAGTTTGAAGATGCGTTTATATTCGTCCGCCCAACTCGACGGCTGTACAAAGCCGTGATCTTCGACAGGGTATGGCGCGACGCTCCAATTATCTTTGCGCAATTCGATCAGCTTTTGAACCAGACGAACGGTGTCCTGGAAATGGACGTTCGTGTCGACCATTCCATGGCAAATCAGGAGTGCCCCTTGTAGTCCGGAAGCATAATAAATCGGCGAGGACTTCTTATAAGCTTCGGCGTCGTTTTGCGGTTCGTTCAGGATATTGGAGGTATAGCCGTGATTGTAGTGCGCCCAATCCGTGACCGGACGGAGGGCGGCTCCGGCAGCGAAGACGCCGGGTTGGGTGAACAGGGCCATGAGCGTAATAAATCCGCCATAACTGCCGCCATAAATGCCGATTTTCTTCGGGTTGACGCCGTGATTGACGATGAGCCATTGCGCGCCGTCCACTTGGTCGTCGAGGTCCTTGCCGCCCATGAAGCGGTATATCGAGGTGCGCCATTCGCGTCCATAACCGGAGGAGGCGCGGTAATCAATGTCGAGAACCGCGTAGCCGTGTTCCATAAGGAAATGATGGAACATATATTCGTGAGAATAACTGGCCCAGTATTTATGGACGTTTTGTGTATAGCCGGCGCCGTGTACAAACACGACCGCTGGTCCGCCGGGTTTGAAATCGGCGGGTTTATAGAACCGAGCGGGGACTTTGACGCCGTCGCGGGCGGTGAATTCGATGATCGGAACATCAAGCCACGGGTATTCCCAGAAATCCGGGGCCGGGGAGTTGGTGAGTTTGGCTTCCTGAGCTCCGGGGCGATTCGGCATCACGAACAGTTCGGGCGGCTTGTTGGTGTACGAGTAGACGTCGGCGATCCATTGCTCGTCGTGCGAGAGGATGGCGCGGTGACTGCCAGGCATAGACGTGATCTTCGTGCGGGCGCCGCCTTCGGCGGGCATCGAATAGAAGTGCCGTTCGAAGGGGGACACTTCGCTGGTCGTCAGGTAGAAGGTCGATTTGTCCGCGGAAAGCTGGGCCTCGAGGACTTCGAATTTGCCTGTCGTCAACTGGCGGGGAGAGACCTCGCTGCCGTCGGCGCTGATCGTGTAGAGCTGTGAAAATCCGGACTTTTCGGATTCAAAGAAGATGTCGTGATCGTTCTTCATCCAGCCCAGCGTGAACATGCCGGGGCCGCCGATCCAGGCGTCGTCATGATCCGCAAAGATGACTTTAGTCTTGCCGGTCGCGGGATCGACGGAGAAAATCCAGCGGTCTTTATTGTCAGTCGAACGGCCGATGACAACGGCGAGAGTCCCCGCTTCGTTCCAGACCGGCTGCGCGCCGAATTGAATCGGGCGCGGGTGCGTCGTTTCCTCTTTCGTCTTCGGATTGATGGCCTTCATGGTTTGGCCGGGATCGATCATTTTCACTTCGCCGGTCATGACGTTGATAAAGCCGAAGCGCGTGTGCGATTGCGTATCGCCGACCAGATTGCGGGATGGGATTTCCTCGGTGTACGTCGACTCGGTGACGAAGTTTTGGACGTTGTTATTCTTCGATCCCTCGCCAATATCGCTGAGACCCGCGATGACGTATTTACCATCCGGCGAAAGTTGAAGCGTCGTCACGGACTGGCGCGCGGCGAGCATGTAGGGCTTGCGCGGATTCTCTTTCTTGCGTTTCGCTTCCAGTTCCTCGCGGAGCTTGGCACGCTCGTTGATGACCTCAAGCAGCGCACGTTCTTCTCTCTTTAAATATTCCTGGCTTTCGGTGCCTTTCTTCTCTTCATCGCTCGCAGCAGTTGCTCGGCGGCCGCCGCCACGGGCTGCCGCAGGGGCCGTGCCCGCCGCACCGCCGCTTTGGATGTCAGTGAGTTGATCGAGCATCGGTTGCGTGGCGCTCGCGTCGAGCGAGAGAACGAAGAGATTGCCACCGCGGACGAAACTGATCTGATTCGCCTGATGGTGGAGGAAATGCGGCTGCGATTCAACGTCGCCGGTTTTGGTCAACTGGCGGCGGACGCCGTGCTCGTTGTCGTATAAGACGAGGTCGCCCGATTGCGTGTAGACGGTCCACTTCCGGTCTTTGCTGAGCTCACCAGCGCCGCCTCCGCCGAAGCCTCCAAAGCCTCCGAAACGCCCTTGTTCATTGGCGACGGGAGGAGCGAGCTTCGCTTCCTCATCGCTCAGCTTGCGTAGATCGGAGCCGTCGCGATTAATGACGTAGGTGTCCATCGGCGCATCGATGGGATCGGTGTAGCGCTTCCACTGGAAGTAGAGTTTCGAGGCGTCGTACGACCAGCGGATCGCGGACGGTTCGTAGCCGGTGAGTCCGGGGCCGCGCATGATGTTGTCGATCGTGAGCGCGAATTTCGGTGGAGTAACGGACTTCGAGTTCGTGCCTGCCTTGCGCGATGCCGCCGCGCCTTGAGCGAACAAGGCCGACGGGGTTTGGGGCGCAATAAGGAGGAGCGAGAGAAGAGTAGAGAGCCGGTTGCGACTGGAGTGCTGCACAAAACTACTGTACTCCACCGGGCTTGATTTTAGTCTTCGCTGGTCGAGCCGGCGACTTTCAACACGGCGAGGAATGCCTCTTGCGGAATGTCCACTTTTCCTACGCGCTTCATGCGGCGCTTGCCCTCTTTTTGCTTTTCGAGCAGCTTCTTCTTACGCGTGATGTCGCCGCCGTAACATTTCGCGAGAACGTTCTTGCGGATCGCGGCGATGGTCTCACGCGCGATGATCTTGTTACCGATCGCGGCTTGCAGGGCGACCTCGAACATCTGTCGCGGAATCAGTTTGCGCAGACGTTCGATCAGGCCCTTGCCGCGTTCGAAGGCAACGTCGCGGTGGACGATGATCGACAGTGCGTCGACGGCCTCGCCAGCGACCAAAACGTCGAGCTTCACCATCGGCGAGATGCGCGTTCCGGACAAATGATAGTCGAGCGAAGCGTAACCGCGCGAGGCCGATTTGAGGCGATCGTAGAAGTCGAGGACGATCTCATTGAGCGGCAGCTCGTAGACGAGCATGATGCGGGCGCCGCCTAAATACTCGAACTTCTTTTGTACGCCGCGCTTCTCTTCGAGCAGCTTCAAAATTTCCCCTACGTATTCTTCGCGCGTGATGACCGTCGCGTCGATGATCGGCTCCTCGATTGTCGAGATCTCCTGTGGGGAGGGCCATTTGCTGGGGTTTTCGACTTCGATGATGTCGCCGTCGGTTTTGGTGACCTTGTAGCGGACACCCGGGGCGGTGGTGATGAGATCGATGTCGAACTCGCGCTCGAGACGTTCTTGTACGATTTCGAGGTGGAGGAGTCCGAGGAATCCGCAGCGGAATCCGAAGCCGAGGGCGACCGAGTTTTCAGGCTCGAAGTTGAAGGCGCTGTCGTTGAGGCGCAGCTTTTCGAGGGCATCGCGCAGCAGGCCGTGTTCGTGGGATTCGACGGGGTAGAGTCCGGCGAAGACCATCGGCTTGATTTCCTCAAAACCGGGCAGCGCTTCGGGCGCGGGGTTCGCGACCTCGGTAATGGTGTCGCCGATTTTCGCGTCGGAGATGGTCTTGATATTGCAGTGCAGGTATCCGACTTCACCGGCGGCGAGCTCATCGCAAGGGATGGGCTTGGGCGATTGATAGCCGAGTCCTTCCACTTCAAAAGTCCTGCCATTCGACATTAATTTGATTCGCTGGCCCATTTTCAGGCGCCCTTGGAAGACTCGGGCTAGGATGATGACGCCGCGATAGGGATCGAACCAGGAGTCGAAAATCAGCGCTTGTAGCGGAGCATCAGGCGAGCCTTTCGGAGCCGGCATCAGCATGACGACGGCTTCCAAAATATCCTTGATGCCGATGCCGTTCTTGGCGCTGGCGAGGACGGCGTCGCGAGCATCGAGACCGACGAGCTGCTCAATCTGTTCGCGGATCCGCTCCGGCTCGGCCGAAGGAAGGTCGATTTTATTGATGACCGGAACGATCTCGAGATTGTGATGGAGCGCGAGGTACGTGTTGGCGAGGGTCTGCGCTTCGACGCCTTGCGAGGCATCCACGACGAGCAGCGCGCCTTCGCAGGCCTGCAGGCTGCGAGAGACTTCGTAGGTGAAATCGACGTGGCCGGGGGTGTCGATCAGGTTGAGCTGGTACATCTGCCCGTCGTCGGATTTGTAATTGAGGCGGACGGCGTGGGCTTTGATGGTGATGCCGCGTTCACGCTCGAGATCCATCGAGTCGAGGACCTGTTCCATCATTTCGCGGGCGGTGAGGGCTCCGGTGAATTCGAGCAGGCGATCGGCGAGGGTGGACTTGCCGTGATCGATGTGGGCGATGATGGAAAAATTGCGTATGTACTGCGGATCCATGATGAGTTGGTGCGGACAAGGAATTACCGAGGTAAATCTTCGGTGGTCAGGATGACGCTGAAATCCTAGTATCCCATGTCCCGCCGGGATCCCGTCAGTTCAGGCGCAATTGACAGGCCGCAAGGTCCGAGCGTTGTGGTCCTTGCGGCTTGACGTGAGAAGACTGCTTAGTAGCGGTTGCGTCCGCCGCCGCCACCGCCGTAGCCGCCGCGTCCGCCGCCGCCACCACCCTGCGTCTTCGGACGCGCTTCGTTCACATTGAGGGCGCGGCCGTGAAGATCCTTGCCGTTCAAGTGCGAAATCGCCTGGTCGGCCGCCGAGCGATCGGACATTTCGACGAATGCGAAGCCACGGGGTTGCCCGGTGTCGCGATCGGTAACGATATTGACGCGCTCGACGCTGCCATAAGCGGCGAAGGCGGCGTGCAGTTCGTCCTGCGTGGTGCCGAAGCTGAGATTTCCTACGAAAATGTTTGTCATGTCTGTCTGTGATTTACCTTTCTGAAGTAACCTGCCTGTATGTTTTCCGGGACTGCGGAATCGTGGGTCCCAAATGAGAGAAAGAAGAGCGGATGGCGGCGGAAGAGAAAATCGTCGGGCCGGAACGCTCGCCTTGCGGCTGCGGATCAACGGACTCTCGGAAGGTCAGCGTGGACGGTGATGGATGAGGGAAAAAAGAAGATTAGATGGGGTAGGTTTGGTTACCGTCAGGGTGCCGATGCGAACCGTGCGGTAAAATGGACTCGTCACCAACAGTATCTCATGTCTGAACGAATAATAGAAGGCAATCTTGACGCCAAGGGCTTGAGATTTGCGATCGCGGTGGCGCGATTCAACAATTTCATCACGTCGAAGCTGCTCGAAGGAGCGCTCGACGGCCTGAAACGGCACGGCGCAGACCTGGCGACGATCCCCATCGCCCATGTTCCAGGATCGTGGGAACTGCCGGTCGCGGTGAAGGCGCTCGCCGAGACCAAACAGTACGACGCGATTATCGCGCTGGGCGCCGTGATCAGGGGCGATACTCCTCATTTCGACTACGTCGCCGGGCACGCGGCGAGTGGTCTGGCGCAAGTGCAGGCGGACTCGGGGATCCCGATTGCGTTCGGAGTATTGACGACGAACACCGTCGAGCAGGCGGTCGACCGGGCGGGCGCGAAGAGCGGCAACAAAGGCTTTGACGCGGCCCTGACCGCGATCGAGATGTGCAATTTGCTGCGGCAGATTCGGGCGTCGAACTAGAACATGCCAGCCAGACACCGATCCCGGCAGCGAGCCTTGCAAGTATTGTTTCAAGCGGACGTGCGGCAGCAGCCGGTCGACGAAGCGATCCGCAATTTTTACGAGACGTTGTATTCGAACGAGACGCAGGAGACTCCGGGCGAAGAGCAGATGCCCCCGCGTCCGCCTCGCGATGAATTCATGGAGACGCTCGCGCGGGGGACGTTCGAGCGGCGTGGATCAATCGATGAGCAGATCGTGCAGCGCAGCGCGCATTGGCGGATTGAGCGTATGCCGGTGGCGGACCGAAACATCTTAAGACTCGCGATTTTCGAGATGCAGGTGGTCGAGACACCGGCGGCGGTGGTGATCGACGAGGCACTCGAATTGGGGCGGCAGTTTTCCGGGCCGGACTCGGTCGGGTTCCTCAACGGGATCCTCGATGCGGTGCGGAAGGCTCCGGGGTCCGCGGCGAAAAGCTAGGGTTTCATGCTTGATCATTTGCGGGTCGTGCTGGTTTCGCCGCGAAATCCGTTGAATGTCGGCGCGGCGGCGCGGGCGATGAGCAACTTCGGATGCTTCGATCTGCGGCTCGTGCAAGCGTACCGGGTCGCGGTCGACGAGGCGCGATCGGCGGTGAAAGCGGGCGCGGTGCTCGAGCGGGCGCGGGAGTTTTCCTCAGTCGCTGAGGCCGTGGCGGATTGCAGTCTCGTCGTTGGGACGACTGCCATTGGCAATCGCGAGCTGCAACATACGATGCGCCGGCTCGAGACGGGTGGACGGCTCATACGCAAGCATATGGCGGCGGCCGCAACTCCAGCGGCCATTTTGTTTGGGAGCGAGAAGTTCGGACTTTCGAACGACGATCTAACGCATTGCGACTGGCTGATGCGGATCCCTACGCGCGAGGCGCATGGCTCAATGAATCTGGGGCAGGCGGTCGCGGTCACGCTGTATGAGTTGATCAGGAGTCCACGGGCGGTGGTGGCGGAGACGCGGGCGAAGAAGGCGGCGACGGCCGAGCAACTCGAGCGGCTGACGATGCTGTTGCTCGACGCTTTGCGCTCGAGCGGATACGTCAACGAGAAGACCGCGGCATCGACCGAGCGCAAGGCACGGCGGATGGTGAAGCGGCTCGATATGCCCGCGACCGATACCGAAGTTTGGCAGGGAATGTTCCGGCAGATTCTTTGGAAACTGACTCAAAGCGGCCTGCCCGTCAAATAGGGAACTGACAAAGGCGTGCCGGGGACGCGCATCGTTCCGATATCCCATTCGTAGTTGGGCGCGCTGAGGTCCGCGGTCATCTTGCGCAGTTCTTTTGGCGTGTAGGTTCGCAGCTGCGAGACGAGTCCGTCCCAGAAAATCATGAGCGGCAGGATCGGGATCAGATAGGTGAAGACGATCTGCAGCGCGGTGACCGGACGTATTCGTGGAGTCATCAGCAGGACTCCGAAGGGGATCAGGATCGCGCCGGGGATTCCGATCCAGGTTCGCGCCGTCACTTCGAAAACGCCAATGGGGCAGCGGCTTTCAAACGCGCTCCGCAAGATTTGAGCGGCGTCGGCGGGGCGGAAATGATGGAACGACGCGAACATTGTACGCGTGCCGGTGAAGCGTTTGGGAACCGCGCGGGCGTCGACCGGCTCGGGCCAGTATTCGATTCCGCTATCGATGCCTTTGTGCGGAAAGAGGTCCGTCATCGTGATGTGAGCGTCGATGCCTGACTTACTCAGTTCCTGTTTGACGATCGCCACAGGGCCACCGTAGCCGGAACATAAATCCACAATATTGTTTGAGCCGGTGAGGGACAGCAAGGCGGCGACTCGCTGGGCGAACATGCGGCCGAAGGGCGTCGAACGGTACGCGACGTAGAGGTAGGCGGTGAGCGCGTTGCGTACGGCCGAGGGCAGCCACGGCTGATCGTTGAACTCGAACAGGTGGAGACGCATTCAGCAGGCGGCGGTTTTTTTCTTCCTCACGACCGGGACCGCGTGCTGTACCAGGAAGGCGGCGGCCTGACTAAGCGAGGCGCGGCCTTCGGGAACCATCGTGTGGGCGAGCTGCCAGTCGTGCGGAACGGCAGGCCAGAGTTTGTATTCGAGCGGCACTCCGGCTTGGCGCATACGCTCGGCGAGACGATGGGAATCATCGCGCAGTGTTTCGTCCTCACTCGCGTGAATCAGCGCGGGCGGAAAGCCGGAGTAATCTCCGTAAACGGGCGAGATGAGCGGATTGCGCAGATCGTCGCCGGTCGCGCCAGGAACATAATATCCAGGTACTCGACCGAGGCCCGCTTCGTGAAACATCGCGCAGCGGCGGTCGTTCTTCGCGCGGGAATCACCGGCGCCGGTGAGATCAGTGAGCGGCGAGAACAGGGCTGCGGCAGAGGGCAGCGGGATGCCTTCCGATTTCAAACGCAGCAGAGTGGCGAGCGCGAGACCTCCGCCAGCCGAATCGCCGGCGATGACGATCGGCGAATTGGGAAACTCAGCGCGCAGACCTTTATATGCGGCGACGGCGTCGTTGAGTCCAACAGGGAATGGATGCTCGGGGGCGAGCCGGTAGTCCGCCATGAAGACTTTGAAGCCGTGCTGCGCGAAGAAGCAAGAGTACGGGCGGTGCGTCTTGAGTGTGCAGGCAATGTAGCCGCCGCCGTGCAGGAACAGGAGGATCCGATTCGAGGAAGCGCCGGACTCAACCCATTGGCCGGGGATGCCGTTGATGGTGGCCGGCGTGAAGCGGATGTCCTCGGGAACCTTGTAGCGTCCGCCGCGATTGAACACGGCGCGGATCGCGGCTACATCGGGTGCGGCCGCCAATTTCCGCTTGACCGTATGGCGTAGAGCGAAGCTCAAAAGATGGGACTGCCAGCTAGACACGAAGTAGATTCTACACGATGCCGCGCCCGGCGTCTGGGCCCTGTTCAGAGGACGATTTTGGTGGTGGTGCGTTCTCTTCACGCCGCGCCGCGGCGTCGCAGGAGCCGGACATTCAAGTCGGTACGCCGAATCGCGGTAGCACCCACTTCATCACCGCGAAGTACAGGACGATGAAGACGACGAATACAATCCATTCCGGCATTGGTTGACCTACTTCCATTATAGCCGGATGGTCTCCTCTTGACATCCCAGAGGAAGCGTGCGATGCTTCCTCTATATAACCCACAGGAGACCTTTCCCGAATGGCGGAACCGAAGTCGGACATCTTACAAGGCACACTCGATCTGCTGGCGCTGAAGACGCTCGATGCGATGGGGCCGCTGCACGGCTACGGAATCGCCAAGCGGATCGAACAGCTCAGCGATGATGCGCTGCTCGTGAATCAGGGAACGATCTACTTGTGTCTGGTGCGCTTGCTGCAGAAGAAGTGGATTACGGCGGCATGGGGAACGTCGGAGAACAATCGCAAAGCCAAGTTCTATTCGATTTCGAAGGCGGGGCGGAAGCAATTACGGGCCGAGACCGAGAATTGGGAACGCATCTCGGGCGTGATCGGACGCGTGCTGCAACTGCCCGGCAGGAGTTAGAATCCGATGTTCACAACCCGAGTGCAACAGATATCCGCGCGGATCCGCGCATTCTTTCAGAAGTCGCAATGGGACCGCGATCTCGATCACGAACTCGATTCCCATCTGGCGATGGCGGTCGAGGCGAACATCCGCAAGGGGATGAATGAAGACGAGGCGTGGCGCGCGGCCCGCGTCGAGTTCGGTGGCGTGACCCAATTGCGCGAGGCGCATCGCGAAACGCGCGGACTTCCTTTCCTCGACAATCTCCTGCAAGACCTGCGCTACACATTTCGCACATTGCGCCGCGATGCCGGATTTACAACGTTCGCGATCCTCATCGCCGGGCTTGGCATCGGGGCGAGCGCGACCGTATTCAGCGTCGTCAACGCGCTGCTGCTGCGGCCCTTGCCGTTCACTGATCCGGGACGTCTCACGTGGATCGGCAATATTGCCGACGATCGTGTTTCGGAGTGGAGTCTGCAAGTCGGGAACGTCATCAATTTGAAGGAGCAGAGCAAATCGTTCACGGACCTCGCCGGATACTTCGCCTTCTCGAGGGCCGGCGAAAACAATCTCACGGGTGATGGCGAGCCGGTGCGTCTGACGGGCGTGAGCGTCTCGTCCAATTTCTTCCCGATGCTCGGCGTGCAGCCTTTGATCGGGCGCCAGTTCAGCGCGGATGAGAGCAAATGGAACGGTCCGCGAGCGGTGTTGCTGAATTATGGACTGTGGAAGACGCGCTACAATTCCGACCCTGCGATCGTCGGCCGTAACTTGACCATCAATCAAATGCCCGTGACTGTGGCCGGCGTGCTGCCGGAATCGTTCGACTTCGGAAGCATCTTCTCGCCGGGCAGTCACGTCGATTTGTACATGCCGTTTCCAATGACCGAGGAAACGAATCGCTGGGGCAATACGCTGGGCGTCGTTGGACGGCTGGCGCCGGGTGCGACGGTGCAGAGTGCGCAGGCGGAGTTCACGGTGCTCGCGCAGCACATCACCAAGGTCCATCCAGAGCGGAACTCGCTGCGGCCCACGGTCAAATCTCTCGAGGAACATGTCAACGGGCGATTCCGTCCGGCGCTGCTGGTGCTCGCGTATGCGGTCGGAGTGGTGATGCTGATCGTCTGCGCGAATCTTGCGAATTTGCAATTGGCTCGGGCCGCGACGAGGCAGAAAGAGATGGCGATCCGCGTCGCATTGGGCGCGGGACGTGGACGCCTCATCCGCCAGATGCTGACGGAGAGTCTGGTGTTGGCACTTTGTGGAACGATTCCCGGGCTGCTGCTGGCGCTTGCGGGAGTGCGTTTGTTCGCGCATCTCGACTCGTTCAAAATTCCGCTGCTCAACAGCATTCGGATCGATGGATCCGCACTGGGCTTCACGGTGGCGCTGGCGGTTCTAACCGGGTTGGCGTTTGGCCTGGTGGCCGCATTCCAGGCTCCGCGGGCGGGCGTGCACGAGACGTTGAAAGAGAGCACGCGAGGAGCGAATAGCGGCAGCAAGCAGCATCATTGGATCCGCGGGGCGCTGGTCGTTTCTGAAATCGCCTTTGCGTGTGTACTGCTGGTCGGTACGGGATTGCTGGTCCGCAGCTTCATCCACGTTCTTGACGTGAACCTCGGTTTCCAACCTGAACGCGCGGCCTCGCTGCGCATCGATCCGAGCGTGCAGTTTACGACACCGGCCAAGCGGAATGCCTATTTAGACGAGGTGCTGCGAATTGCGCGATCCGTTCCGGGAATCACCGCCGCGGGAGTCACCGACACGTTGCCGTTCGCCGAAGGAGAGCGAAGCTGGGACGTCTTCGGCAAGGGGCAGGTGTTCGAAAAGGGCCATTATCCTGAAGGATTCGTTCGAGACGTGTCCGACGACTACATACGCACCGCGGGAATTCCGCTCATCGCCGGGCGCGACTTCACCGAAAGGGACACGCCCGAGACAGAGCCGGTTGCGATCATCAACGAGACTTTGGCGCGCACGTTATGGCCGGGTCAGAATCCGATCGGCCAAATGCTGTCGCAAGACAAAGGACGCCGCGTGGTCGGAGTCGTCGCCGATGTGCGGCACAAGGCTCTCGAAGATGCGGCGGGTTGCGAGATGTATCTTCCGGCGCGCCAACGCGGCGATTGGAGCGGCATCAACCTCGTCGTCCGCACGAATCTTCCACCGGCTGAACTTGGATCCGCGCTGCGGGCGGCGCTGAAGCCGATCGAGCCCAATCTGGCCGGCAACGAATTTCGAACCTTGCAACATCTGGTCGACACGGCGTCGTCGCCGAGACGCTTCGTGGTGTTTCTGCTCGCCGGATTTTCAGTGTTCGCATTGATTCTGGCGGCGCTCGGCATCTACGCGCTGATCGCGTACTCAGTCAATCAGCGGACGCAGGAGTTTGGAATCCGCATGGCGCTCGGAGCCGGCGCCGCCGATTTGCAAGGCCGCGTGTTGTTCCAAACGCTCGGGCTCGCGGGCATCGGAGTGATGTTCGGTTTCACCGCGTCGTGGATTCTGGCGAGGAGTTTGAACGGCATGTTGTTCGGTGTGACTTCGAGCGATCCGCTAACGTTTGCGTCAATGGTGGCGGCCCTCGCATTGGTTGCGCTGGTCGCCGGATACGTTCCCGCGAGGCGCGCGTCGCGCATCGATCCGATGATCGCGCTGAGAGGCGATTAGGCCCGCTTCGATGCGGCACGGTCCTGCAATTGCATAATGGTACTCAGCCCCATTATGAAAACAGGAGATGTAGGATCGATGTCGAAAGAGAGCATCCAAATCACGGACAACCGGACCGGCAAGTCGTACGAGCTGCCGCTTCAGCACGGAAACGTACGCGCCGCCGACTTGCGCCAGATCAAAGTGAATCCCAGCGATTTCGGGATGATGAGCTACGATCCCTCGTACCAGAACACCGCCGCGTGCCAGAGTTCGATCACCTTTATTGATGGCGACGAAGGGATCCTCCGGTATCGCGGATATCCGATCGAGCAACTCGCCGAGAAATGCACATTCCTTGAGGTCGCGTATTTGCTGCTGTTCGGTGAACTTCCGGAGCCGGCCCAACTCCAGGAGTGGGAAGCGAGCATTAAGCGCCACACGATGGTGCACGAGAACGTCAAGAAGTTCATGGATGGCTTCCATCACGATGCGCATCCGATGGGGATGCTCGTGAGCACGGTCGCCGCTCTATCCACGTTTTATCCTTCTTCGCGCCACGTCAAAGACGGCAACGAGCGCATGCACCAGGTCCTGCGGTTGGTCGGGAAGATGCCGACGATTGCGGCTTACTGTTATCGCCACAGCCTCGGCCTGCCGTACATTTATCCGGACAACACGCTCTCTTACACCGAGAACTTCATGAACATGCTGTTCCGGATGACGGAGCCCAAGTACGTCTTCAATCCCGTGCTCGCGCACGCTTTGGATGTCCTGTTCATCCTGCATGCGGATCACGAGCAGAACTGCGGCACCACGGCGATGCGCTGCGTTGGTAGTTCGCAAGCGGATCCCTTCCTCACGACCGCTGCCGCTGCTGCCGGGCTCGCCGGTCCGCTGCATGGCGGAGCCAACGAGGAAGTGCTCAAGATGTTGAACGAGATCGGGACGAAGGAGAACATCCCGGCCTACATCGCGCGCGTCAAAGCCGGTGAGTTGAAGCTGATGGGCTTCGGCCATCGTGTCTATAAGAACTACGATCCGCGGGCGAAGGTGATCAAGGAAACAGCCGATCGCGTGTTCGCTGAGACAGGCCGCAATCCGAAGCTCGACATCGCGCTCGAGCTCGAGAAGATCGCGCTGGGCGATGAATACTTCGTCAAGCGCAAGCTGTACCCGAACGTCGATTTCTATTCGGGCATCATCTATCAGGCGATGGGCTTCGCTCCCGAAATGTT
The DNA here is from genome assembly GCA_036502165.1 of Bryobacteraceae bacterium. Lineage (GTDB taxonomy): Bacteria > Acidobacteriota > Terriglobia > Bryobacterales > Bryobacteraceae > F-183. The sequence continues at coordinate 8,354 of DASXZC010000173.1, read as the reverse complement.
CACGGTGCTGTTCGCCATTCCACGCGTCGTCGGTTGGCTCGCGCAATGGCAGGAACTGCTGCTCGATCCGGAACAAAAGATCGCACGTCCGCGGCAGGTGTACACGGGAATCGAAGTTCGCGATGTGCCGGCCTCGCGACGTTCGCTCGCAAGCGTCAACGGTTGAGCCGTTCGATCATCAATTGGAAAAAGCGCGCGGAGTCGACCTTTACGATTACGTCCGCGTTGGGCTTGAATTGATCGGTTCGCACTGCTGAGCCAAGTTGGCCGTCGAGCGGAACCGATCCTCTGATCGGGGCTCGCAAATATCCGATTGTCTGTCCGGCCGTCAGCTCGCCGGCGGTTTCGACATCTACGTACATCTTCTGGGTAGTGACGAGCGACGGATCGAGGAAGGCCGCCACCGCAACTGGATCGAACATAGTCATCCCCGGGCGTCCACGCTGTTTCGCGGTTTGGATGGCGGCGTTCGCGATCACTGAGCCTGGCTGATTTGGATGGATCCCGGCAGCGATTTCCGGCGTGAGCACGACATCCTGGCTCGCATCCCAAGGCGACATCACGATCGGCACGCCCGAGTGAAAGACTGCCCGCGCCGCTTCGGGGTCGACATAGATGTTGAACTCCGCGACGGGGGTCATGTTGCCGCCATGGAGTGCGCCGCCCATCAGGACAATCTGCTGGATGTCGCGCGCCAGCGCCGGGTCGGATTGCAGAGCCTCGGCGATATTCGTCAATGGACCGATCGCAATGACCGTCACCTGCCGCGGCTTCGCATGTACGACTCTGCGGATCAGTTCGACCGCGGTCTCGTGCACAGGGCGGATCGTGGGTTCCGCTATGACGGCGCCGCCCAATCCATCAACGCCGTGAACGTAGGTCGCAGTGGCGAGCTTGCGGCGTAGGGGCTTTGCCGCACCTGCGGCGACCGGGACGTCCGCTCGATGCGAAGCCTCGACCAGGCGGAGTGCGTTGCGAAGTCCGACGGAGAGCGGGACGTTGCCGGCGACGACCGTGATGCCGTCGATCTTGAGTTCCGGCGAATGCAAGGCTACGAGCAGCGCGAGTGCGTCGTCGACTCCCGGGTCAGTGTCGATGATGACGTCGCGCGCGGCTTGGGCGCTTAGCATCTGGAAAGCTAACAGAGTCAGGAGAACCTTCATGATGTCCTCGTCACTGGTGCAACCGGAAGCCGTCGTCGATCAGGACCCTGCCAGTCGCGCCGCCGGCTTCGTGTCCATTGACGACGAGCGTGTAGTGGGATTTTGGATTCAGTCCCGAGAACCGGATCCGCAAGTCGCGCGGCGATCCGGCGGAGGCAAGATCAAACGTGATCTTCGTGCCGGCGACCTTCACGTTGCGGACCGTGCAGGCATTGAATCCGGCGCCCTGCGAGAGCGCCGCGTTGATGAAGGCGTCGCCGAGAAAACCGGACATCATTTCGACGCTCGCCATGTCGCTGCCGGTGCCCCAGTGAAATCCGGTGAGCGCGCCTTCCTCGTTGTCGAATCCGTTATGCGCCCAGTTCTCCCACGGCGCGACTGCCAATCCTGCGCGCGCGGCGGCGATCGAACGTTCGAGGTAATCCGCATTACCGGTCTCGCGATAGTAGTCGAGCAGCAGTGTCGCGAAGTAGCATTGGCGTGCGTCGCTCCATTCGGCATCGGTATTTTGCGTGGTCGTTCCGCCGAGCAGTTGGGGCTTCAATAAAGGATGATTCCAGACTTGCTGCGTCAGCAGCAGGTAATCGACGACACGCGTTCCGGCTTCGAGATACCTGCGGTCTTTGGTCGCGCGATACAGTTCCATGTCGGACATTGCGGCCTGTATCGTCGACAAATTATTCTGCGGATATTGCGCCGTCCACCGATCGTAGAACTCGAACGGCTTGCGCGCGCACGACACGAACGTCTCGAAATCGTACCAACGCTGGCGAGGCACGACCTCGCGGTCGATGAACTCCTGGGCACGTACGGCGGCGGTTCGGTAGGTCGCGCCGTCCGCGGCAAGCTCAGACAATTTCGCGAGGAACAGAGCCGATCCCGCAGTCTCGGCGTTGAAGTCCCGCATGTTCGACGTCGGCTCGAGATGCTCGTCGAACCACGACGGGATCACGCCCGACGCCTGCTGCACTTTCACGAGGAAGTCGCCATACGGTTGCACGAACGAGAGGATCTCCGCCTTCCGCGCGGGCACCAGATCCTCGGCCCAGCGGAGCATCCAATAGCCGGTCCACGACATGCTGAAGCTCGCATAGTTGGTCGAGTCGCGGTGCCATCCATCATCGTGATGCCACGTCTTCGAGTCGTCGATGTAGATCGTCGAGAACGCGCCACCATTCCGCGGACTCTTGAGCGCGAGATTCAGAACCGACTCCGCCTTCGCCATCATCGGCGCATCATTCGTCCGCCGCGCGTAGACGTACCATCCATAAGCCGACCGCAAATTTTGGAACCAGGAATTGAACCACGCGTCACGCTTGGGAGCGTCCTCCCACTTGCCCCAAACGTTCCGATTGCTCGAAATTGCGCCGCAGCGGCGACCACCACCGCAATCGAAGTCCCAGAATTTTTCGTTGGCGTAGCGCGTCCACGCTTCGCGTCGCCAATCGTCGAACAGGAACAGATCCGGCTTCACGACGTTGCGCTGCAGTTCCATGGAATTCTTGAAGACAGGGCTGCCGAACCGATCCCACAACAGGTGCGTGACGCGCCGATAGCCGAGGCGCTCGGGCTCGGCGGAGGCGACGATCCAGTAGGAATACTGAACCGCGCCTTCAATCGGCGCGTCGCTCACGCGGCGGAAATAGCTGTGGCCGGTCGGTTTTTCCTGCACCGCTCCGTAAGAAAACCAGGCGCGCGAGCCAGACGTCACATCGAGGTCGAGCGCGACTGGAGCGCGCTTGAGACTCGCAGCCGTCAGCAGATCCACGCGAGGGATGATCGCCGCAAACACGCGTCCCTGTTGGAACATCACCACCGGCGATTTGAAGGCCCAATGCGCGACGAGATCCTCGGGCGCGGACTTGAGGTTCTGGCTCCATACGAAATCGAGAGGACCCTGCGTGGGCGTGTCGATGCGGCGAGTCTCAGGCATGAAGATGAGCCGGTCTTCGACGGATGTCAACGGTCGATCGGGACCAGGGACGAAGCGAACTTTCACCGAGAGGATCCCGGGCTCTTGATCGATTTCGATCTCCCGTTCGAACGTCCCGCCGCCATCGCAGGAGCCCTTGACAATCCGCTTCGATCCGGAGAGTTCGTTGCTCGCGATGCTGCAAATAATTGGTTGCGATGAGTCGGTGTAACGAATCATTGGGCCGCCCAATTCGAGCGCCTCGCGCCACGCCGCATTGCTGCCGTCGCGGATCTGAATCACTTGTTGGTGCTGCGATTCTTGGATCCGAATCGTCTGCGCATAGGTGCAAGGCACAACACAAAGAGTCGCAATCAAGACGCCGGAGAGATTCACGTCGTTGATTGTAATCCTGGCAGTCAAACATGGTGTTCGCCATTTGTTCGCCGTTGTGTTATAGTGCCCTGCATGAGTTCTCTCACTACCTATGTCAATCAGCTCAACGCGAGCAAGGATTTCTTTGCCCGCTCGACCCGCGTCCTCGATGAAGCCGATTCCGGATTTCGTCCGCAACCGGATATGATGACCGTCTCACAGCAGGTCGCGCATGCAGCGCAGACACTCGATTGGTTCATTCAAGGAGCGTCGCGCCCGGAAGGTTTCGATCTCGACTTCGAAACACAAGCGAAGGCAACCGCGGCGGTCACGTCGCTGACAACTGCGCGTGAGATGTTGGATGCCGCCTACGGTAACGCCATCCAATATCTGAATACGCAGAGTGAAGAGGACTTGACGCGTCCGCTGCCGCAGGGTCCTGTCATGGGAGGCCTTCCGGTTGGTGACATCGTGTGGGCGATGATCGAACACACCGCGCATCATCGCGGCGCGTTGACGGTCTATTCGCGCGAGCTCGGGAAAGTGCCCGTGATGCCGTATAGCGGTTGAGCGGCCCGCTTTGCGAGTGGCGCCATACAGCGGATGGATGGTCGACCGCCGGTTGCGATTCAATCTTACGTGGGAAATATACACTGCATGCGATCGACCATCCTTCTCTTGTTGTTGACTGGTTTGACTTGTGCCGCCGTGTTCGCGGAAGCGCCGCCGAGGAACGATTACAGTAAGCCTGAGACGTGGCTATGTCTGCCGGGCCACTCCGGTGATGCGTGCGCCACTGCGGACCTTACGACGACGATCGTCACAGCACAGGGCAAGCTGAGGATCGAGAAGTGGAAGGGCAATCCGGACGCGCCGATCGATTGCTTCTACGTGTATCCCACGATCTCGAATGATCCGACGGCGAACAGCGATATGGAGGCTGGCCCCGAAGAGCGATCGGTGATCCTGCACCAGTTCGCGCGATTCGGATCGCAGTGCAAATTGTACGCTCCTATCTATCGGCAAGTGACGCTGACCGCGCTGCGAGCGAACATGGTGCGCAAGCCGATGGCGGCCGATCGCGTGCTCGCGTATCACGATGTCGTCGACGCGTGGAACTACTATCTCGAGCACTACAATCAAGGCCGCGGCTTCGTGCTCATCGGACATTCGCAAGGCTCGGGAGTATTGACGCAGTTGATCAAGCATGAAATCGACGGCAAGCCTGTCGAGGCGCATCTGATTTCGGCGCTGCTGATGGGAACGAGCTTGCCGGTTCCGCGCGGCAAGGATGTCGGCGGAGCGTTCCAGCACATTCCTCTATGCCGCTCGATGACGCAGACCGGCTGCGTGGTCGCCTACGCGTCGTTCCGCGCGAACGAACCTCCTCCCAAGGGAGCTTTGTTCGGGCACGTTGCGGGAGGTCCTGACATGATGGCCGCGTGCGTGAATCCGGCGGCTCCGGGTGGAGGCTCGGCGCCGTTGCACGCGTATCTTGCATCGGGAAAAGGAGGCGCGACGACACTCGCGCCGGAGCCGAAGCCGTGGGTGACGCCACCGCCGAAGCACCCGATCGACACGAGGTTCGTCAGCGTCCCGGGGTTGCTCACCGGGGAGTGCGTCGACGACGCGCACGGTTCCTACCTGGCGATCACAGTACACGGCGACCCAAGCGATCCGCGTGTAGATGACATCGCGGGAGACGTCGTCGCGAATGGCGTCAAGCTGCCGGCCTGGGGCCTGCACCTGATCGATGCGAACGTCGTGATGGGCGATCTGGTCGCGCTAGTCGGGCATCAGAGCAAAGCCTATCTGGCCGCGGGCGGCACGAAGTAGGGGATGGTCCACACCGTTACGCGAACCACCGACCGCGATGAGATTCGGCGGCGCTTGCAGGCGGATCGCGTCTGGTCTATCTATGCATTGGCCGACTTGGACGCGGAGCTTTTTCCTCATTGCGAATGGTGGATCTGTGGCGACGGCGGATTGGCGCTGCAGTTCGGCGGCATTTCGATTCTTCCGATCTTTGTGATGGGGAGTGCTGGGGAAGTCCGCCGGCTGCTTGAGGAACTGCCCGCCGAGCGCGGTTATCTGAATCTGCGTGACGAGCACTTCAGTGCCGCCGAAGGACTCTATCAATATGAAGCGCCCCATCGCATGCGGCGCATGGTTGTCGAGTCGCTGCGTCCGCGCGTGGGTGCGCAAACCGTCGCGTTGAGCCTCGCCGATGCGGACGAAGTGCGGGCTCTCTACGCAACGGGCGACGGCGGCGGAGTCGCGTTCGGACCCTTCCAACTGACGACTGCATTCTTTCGTGGCGTGCGCATCCACGGCGAACTCGTAGCGGTAGCGGGCGTTCACGTCGTCTCGCGCGCCGAGGGTGTGGCGGGCGTGGGCAACGTCTTCACGCGTCCCGACTGGCGTGGACACGGACTCGCGCAGATTACAACATCCGCAGTAGTGGCGGCCCTCATCGATGCGGGAATTACGACGATCGGTTTGAATGTCGAAGTCGGGAACGACGCGGCGATCGCGGCTTATGAGCGGCTGGGATTCCGCGTCGCCTTCGAATATTGGGAAGGAACAGCGACCCGCGTCGATCGAGCAAAACGGCTAGGATGAACGTGTGCGAATTTCATACGTCCTGCCACTGCTGCTGATCGGTTTCTCGTTGCATGCGCAGAATCCGCCGAAGCGTCCGCCCATCACGGGCGTGGCGCATGTGGCGTTCTATGCGTCCGATCTCGACAAGGCTCGTGGGTTCTATAAGGATCTGCTCGGATATCAGGAGCCGTACGATCTCAAGAATCCGGATGGGTCGTTGCAGATGTCGTTCATCAAAATCAACGATCGTCAGTACGTGGAGCTTTCGAAGGAAAAGGCGCCCGGGACCGATCGCTTGAACCACGTGGCGATCGAGACGGACGACATCGCGGCGATGCGCGACTACCTTGCAGCAAAGGGCGTCGCGGTTCCTGCCAAAGTCGGCAAAGTGCGGATCGGCAACCTGAGTTTCAACGTGCAGGATCCCGATGGCCATACGCTCGAGTTCGTGCAATACATGCCGGATTCATTGACGATGAAGGCGAGGGGCAAGTTCCTCGGCGCAGACCGCGTGTCGGATCGGATGGCTCACTTCGGAATCATCGTCGGCAACGTGGAGGCGTCGATGAAGTTCTACCGCGACATCCTGGGATTTGTTGAGACATGGCGCGGCGCGAAGAATCCGGATCGGCTCGATTGGATCAATATGCGCGTTCCCGATGGCGAAGACTATGTTGAATTCATGCTCTATTCGCAACTTCCGGAAGAGACGAAGCGCGGCTCGCAGCATCATATTTGCCTGTTCGTACCGGATATGGAAAAGGCGCGCGCCACGATCGCGCCGCGGGCGGCGAAGATTGGATACACGCGGCCTCTCGAAGTGAAGACCGGAGTGAATCGCAAGCGCCAGCTCAATTTGTATGATCCAGACGGAACGCGCGTCGAATTAATGGAGCCAGTCACGGTGGACGGGAAGCCGGCGCCGTCATCGTCCGCACCGCCGCCGAGAGGGTGACGGATATTTCATGTGAACCCGGCTGGCATGTTTTACTGAATATAGACACATGCTTCGATTCGAAACGGCCGGTGAGAGCCACGGCGAGTGCCTGGTGGCGACACTCACCGGACTCCCCGCTGGAATTCCTATTTCTTTATCCGCCATCAACCGCGAGTTGTGGCGCCGCCAACAGGGCTACGGCCGCGGCGGGCGCATGAAAATCGAAACCGATACCGCGGAAATTGTGGCGGGCGTGCGACACTCCCACACTATCGGATCGCCCATCGCAATCATCATCCGCAATGCGGATTGGAAGAATTGGAGCGAGATCCTCGCGGTCGAAGGCGCCGACGAAAAGCAGAAGCCAGTGACGCGTCCGCGGCCTGGCCATGCGGATCTCGCCGGTGCGATCAAATACAACTTTCATGACGCGCGTTACATCCTCGAGCGCGCTTCGGCGCGGGAAACGACCGCGCGCGTTGCGGTCGGCGCGATCTCGAAGGCGCTACTCGACGAGTTCGGCATCACCGTGCTTTCGCACGTCATTCAAGTGGGATCGGCGAAGTTGCTGCGGCCGGCTTCTTGGGACGATCTCGTTGCCCTCAACAAGAAGGACGAAGTTTTCCTCAATACGGCCGATTCCGAGAGCGAGGCCGCCTTCAAAGAAGTGATCGACGTCGCCTATCGCACCGGCGATACGGTCGGCGGCGTCTTTGAAGTAGTGGTGCGCGGATTGCCCACCGGACTCGGCTCGCACATCGCGTGGGATACGCGCCTGGACGGACGTTTGGCGCAGGCGATCGTCTCCATGCAGGCGGTCAAGGGGGTCGAGATCGGCTCGGCGCAGGAGCAGGCGTCCTCCTATGGATCGAAGGTTCAGGACACGATCGGCTATGCGCCGGACGAGCGCAAGTTCACTCGCGGATCGAATAAAGCTGGCGGCCTCGAGGGCGGCATCACCAACGGTCAGGATCTGATTGTCCGCGGATTTCTAAAGCCAATTTCGACGTTGAGGCGCCCGCTCGAATCGGTCGACATGGTGACGCATGAAACGTCGCCAGCCGCTTACGAGCGCAGCGACGTCAGCGTAGTTCCGGCAGCGGGAGTGATCGGCGAGGCGATGGTCTCGATCGTACTGGCGCAGGCGTTCCTCGAGAAATTCGGCGGCGATTCGCTCATCGAGACGCGGCGCAATTATGATGGTTATTTGGAACAGGTAAGGAGTTTTTGATGGTGCGCAACGTGGTGAAGTACGGCGATCCGATTCTCGAGCGCAAGGCCGAGGCGATCACGGAGTTCGACACTCCGGAACTGCACAAATTAATCGAGGATATGTTCGAGACGATGTACTCCGCGCGCGGCG
>DASXZC010000172.1:0-1965 GCA_036502165.1 Bryobacteraceae bacterium | reverse complement strand
CCGGGCTGAACGCCGCCCGTTCTCGCGGCCGGATCGGGGGCAATCCCGGACTGCGCGCCGGTGATGCGGACGCGATCCGGAAAGTCCGGGCCGGCCGTGCCGCCGCCCATCTCGATGGTGTCCTCGAACAGCTCGAATCCTGGCTGCCAACAGTTCGTCGGATGCGGCCAAATCAGCCATGGGGCGATGTCGTCCGAGTCTTGAATCGCGGCAGTGGCGCGATGTGGACCGTTGAGCGGCTTCGCCGAACCGTACGACGGCTGGTGACGGAAGGAATGATCGAGGCGACGCTGCTCGATCGAGCGCGACCTCAGCCGAGCGACGATCGGCTGGTTCAACTGGTGGCAGGCATCAAGGCGGCGGCGCCGGATCGGACATTGCAGCAAATCGCGGCACAACTCGAGTCGATGCACGAACGTACGCCACGAGGCGGTACCAGATGGCACCCTTCTTCCGTCAAACACCTTCTGGCCAAGCGAAACGGATTGGGTTGATCACAGCCGCTCCAGCACCGACTACTCTCGACGGCATGTGATTCCAATTGGCACAATACAGGGGGTATCGCGCTTAGAGTGTCACCCAGGCGGTCGCAAACGTTACCGGAATGGAACTGACTTCCATAGTAAGAGCACAAGGGAGCGCACTTACTTGCGGAATTCACCGCCCTTCTGGCCCGCGCCGACGTCAGTCGGGTCAGCTTCGCCCGCCTCTCACCGGCGTGACCGTCCGTCAGGGCAACAACTGGACGCGCAGACGCGCCCAAATAGGCCGTCCTGCTCGCGGGCGCACCCCCGGACTTCTCACACGAGGCCCTGGCGATCGCGCTCGAGAAGGCGGATCAATTGGCGCGAAATCCTCGGCGCCGCGTCGGGCGATGACTCGCATCAATGCTACATACGAAAACGCGCGACGCGGCATGGCCACAAGAAGCTAACTGACTCCTCGAACGCCAAGGCGACAAACTGAAGTGCTCAAGGGGGATCGACAGTGAGGCCTTCCTCTCCCATTTGTTAGCGCAAGTATGCCCGGCATAGCGGACAGGGAAGGCTGTTTGTGGTAGAGTTGTTGTATGGACGGCGACGTTGTCATTGATCCCATGGTTCGGAGCTTCCGCAAGGCACTCTCGGAGCTTTACGGCGCCACGCTCGATCGTGTGGTGCTTTTTGGCTCCCGCGCCCGCGGCGACGCCAGCGAGGATTCCGATTATGATGTGGCAGTGTTCCTGAGGGATATGCCCGACCGCCGGACTGAGTGGGAACGCCTCGCTCGTCTGCGGCTCAAGTTCCTCGACGCCGGCGGCCCGTTCTTCGAAGCCATCCCCTTTCGGGCATCCGACTACGATGCTCGCACTCCGCTCATGCATGAGATCAGGCGGGACGGTTTGACCCTGTGAAACCCGAAACGGCCGAATTCATCGCCTACGCGATCAAACTGCTCGGCGATGCCGACAAGATGCTCGATGCCGGTCTGGATGATCACGCCGCTCGAGCCGCCTACCTCGCCTGCTTCCACGTGGCCCGTGCATATAGCTTTGAACGGAACGGGCGCACCGCCAAAACCCACGGCGGCGTGCAAACCGAGTTTTTCCGATTGTCGAAGGACGACGACAGATCAGATCCGGAGCTTCGCGCATTTCTGACGACAGCCTATCATTACAAGTCGAGCTCGGACTACCAGACCGGGCCGGAGGACAACCCTTCGCCGGAGGAAGCGCGCGAAGCGGTTGAGATCGCCCGGCGCTTCGTGGCCCAGTTCGCCCTTCTAACCCCCCTCCCCTGATGCTGAACTGTGAAAGTCCGCAGCTAGCGTGAACGGAGTTCCGACCTGCGCCGTGCGTCCTTCAGACGATCTGCCGATTTCAGCTTACTCGGCGCAGAACCCAGAATGCAGCAAGTAAGCGGTAAAGCGGAGCGCCAAATCTTATATTAACTCTAACGTCCGAGCGTTCGAACGCTTGAGCGTTCC
>DASXZC010000171.1:0-11462 GCA_036502165.1 Bryobacteraceae bacterium | reverse complement strand
CTCAACTTTCAAGTGGCGCTCTGCGTCAAGTTGATTGTGGGGACTTTTCAGAAGAGACCGCGCCCATGCTTAATTGAATTCGCGAAAGATGGGCGCGATTGATGCTCAGGGCAGGAGTCACTGTACATTGCGCACTATTGCTATCATTGGCGGCCGTCCAGGTCCGGGCGTGCGTGTGTATTAGCCATCCGTCGGTCAAACAGGCGTGGGAACGGTCGCCTGTTGTCGTCTCTGCTGTCGTGAAATTCGCTTTCCCGGAGTCCAGGATGGCTCCGCAGATGGTTGTGGTCGAAGCGGAAGAATCCTTTAAGGGATCTCGTAAGGGAGAGGTATTCGTCCTGTTCCAGCCTGGAAATGATTGCGCTCCGAAGTTTAAAACGGGCGGGCGCGTTCTCTTATATCTGAATCGGTCCTTAGTGGGCACATGGGAGGCCTTGGGCTGTGGCCGTATACAGTCATTGGAGTGGGCGGTAGATGACTTGCGGTTCCTGCGTGCATTGCCAGTCTCCGCGGCCACGAATCGCGTGGCTGGCGTCGTCGCTTTGTATGAAATCTCCGTTAGCAAAGGTTTTAGGCGGGTGCGCAACCTCCGTGGAATACGCGTGCACCTTCGATCGGAGGTGAGTTCGGTTGAGGCTGTCACCGACGACGAAGGCGTTTACGAAGTGTATGATTTGGCGCCTGGGAATTACCGCATTGGAATTGATCTTACGAAAGGGCTGAAAATCTTCTTCCCCGTGATCGCGGGCGGTGAAGGTCCGCGGGATCGGACGAAGGATGTGCGAGCGACCGAACCGGTGGTGGAAATTGGCGCGAGTACGGGGGCTGACGTAGATTTCGTTTTGAACTTCGACAACCAGATTACCGGACGAGTGGTAGATTCGAGCGGAAAGCCGATGAAAGACGTCTGCTTACAGCTCGAGCCGGCAACCGGAGAGGCGAGCCTGCACTTTTGGGTGTTCACGTGCTCAGATGCCGACGGCCGCTACCGTTTGGCAGATATGCCTCCTGGCCGGTACGTGATCTCGGCGGTGCCTTGGGCTAAGGGCCGGCCACACGAGCCGACGCTGTTCTATCCAGGCACAACCGAAAGGAAAAGCGCGCAAGTCGTCGGCATTGGCAACGGAGAACATAAATCCGGGTTGGACTTCCGCATCCCGAAATAAATTCGCTGATAGGCGTCAGCGGATCGCGGGCCGAATCGGGAGCCAGAGCAGGCACGCGGCGGCGGCACAGGTGGCGGCGCTGATGAATACGGTTTCCCAACCGCCGCCTCCACCATCGGACGGCTTCAAGGCTGCAACAAGGATGTTGCCGGCGATGAAGCCGATCGAGCCGAAGAAGTTGAGGAGTCCGGTGGCGGTTCCGACTTCTTCTTTCGACATGTCGATCGCCATCGACCAGTAGGAGTTTTCGCTGCCGAATTGGGCTCCGACGCTGCAGGATAGAAAAATGATCGCGATTAGAACATTAGGGGCGCGGGCGACGATAAGGAGTCCGGCGGCGGAGAGGATCGCGCAGGTGATTGCGATGAAGCGGCGAACTTGGACTGCGTCCAGCCGAAGGCGTGAGCGATCAATGGCGTGGCCGGTGGCGAGCATGGCGATTACTGCGACCAGAAAGGGGATGCTGGCGATCCAACCGGTGGTGACAGTGCCTTTTCCCCAAACCTGATCAATATATGAGAACGCCCAGTTTATTAGCGCGGATAATACGGTCTCATTGAATAAATACGCAATACAGAGTAACAGGATATTGCGATTCCTTAAAAACGAAAGAGCTACTGTCAGGCTTGCCTTGCCGGTTTCCGGATTTATATTCTGGCCGAGCCCATTGGAGGAGCGGAGCCACCACCAGAGGAGGATCGGAATGGGTAGCAGCCCCGTTACGTAGAAGGTCGCGCGCCATCCGAAGCCGCTCATGACGGTGGCGACGAGGGGCATGGCGATTGCGATGCCGACCGGCGCTCCAACGAGGACCGCGGCTGTGGCGCGGGTGCGTGTCGTGGCGGAGAACCATTTGGTGACCATTCTGGCGGATACCGGATATGTTCCGGCCATGGTGATTCCCAGCACGAAGCGCAATAATATAAGCGAAATTAGCCATGCGAGGGAACCTTGTATGAAGAAGTCCGGAACGATTGATACGAGCACTGTCAGCAGAGTCCAACTGGCGGCGCAGAGGGCGAGAACGAAGCGAGGTCCGCGACGGTCGGCCCAGTTGCCGGCGGGGACTTGGAAGAGGGTGTAGCCGACGTTCCAGGCACTCGGTAACCATTCGTATTGCCGGCCGGTTAAACCCATCCGCTCCCAAGTTATCGAAGTGTTCTGAGCCAGCAGGTAGCGGAGGACGCTGAATATCGCGAGCATCGCGAGGATTTCCCGGGCACGGCTGCGCTGCTGTGGGGGCTCTGGGTTCATTGCGAACTCGGCAGGGGATCACTCGCGCCTTAAGAACCCGGTCGCTTTCGAACGCAGTTTGTCGAGGGGCGAATTCCCTGGGGGGGCGGGCGGTGGCTGCGGTACGTTTTCCTGCCTGGCTCCGCAGGCGCCGCAGAACGCCATTTCGGGAGTCACTTGATTGCCGCACTTGAAGCATGTCGTGCCCGTTGGATTCGAGCCCGAGGGAGCGTCGGCGTCGATGCTGCGGCCGCACTTGGGGCAGAAGCTCAACTTCACGTTGACCTCTGAGCCGCAGGCGCAGTTGACGCGCAATCCGCCTTCGTGCAGGCCGAGAGGATCTCGTATGTAGTCGCCACGCAGGATCTTGGCGTAATCCTCCGATTGGCTGTACTCGCGCAGACGCTTCAGGCGCATGGGGATGAACGGGTGCGTGTTCTGGGCATTGTTCAGGATCGAGACCACGAGCACGAGCTTGTTGACTTCCTTGTGTCCCATCGATTGCGAGATCGCGGCTTCGACGTCGAATTCGTCTTCGAAGGCTTCCACTTTGCCCGCCAGTTTGCCGAGGCCGGTCAAGCCCGGTTGGACGTTCTGGAGACATAGAAGCCCGGCGCGGTCGCAGGTGTGCTCGGCGCGGCGATACCATTCCCAATACGCGACAAGCAGAGGGATGCGGAGCAGTCCGATTCCGGGTACGGGAATGAGAGTCGAGGCGGCATCCCAGTACTGGAGGAGGAGGCTGCCGAGTTGGCGGTAGAGTCCGTGGCCGCACTTGATGTGGCCGAGTTCGTGGCCGATGACGAAGCTCAACTCATCCGCGGTCAGGGATTCGATGAGGGAGGAATGCAGCACGATGCTGGTGCGGCGATGGCCCACGGTATAGGCGCCAAGGGTCGGATTGGTGGTGACGTAGACCTCGGGAACCGGGCATGAGAGGATTTCGGCGCAACGGGTCACGAGCTTGAACAGAGAGGCGTAGCTGCGCTCGCCGGCGCGGATCTTCTGCTCATTGTTCTCGAGAAACGTCAGGCCTTCGGTGAAGTGTTTTTGCAGGTAGATCAGGAGCGTGGAGGCTCCGGGAACCTTGGTGAGCGCGGCCAGCGCCTCTTCGTCCCCGGGATAGACGAAGGACCGGTACGAGATGTGCGGCAACAGGATTTGGTTGGCGGAGAAGACTCGGCCGCGCTGGATCTCGACGGGAGTGCTCATTCGAGCATTGTACAACCCTGGGGAGCGTCGATTATTGGTTCGCCATGACGCCGCGGAGCATGCGCGCGGTCCTCACGATCCTGCCGAGTGCGGCGCCGAAGCGAACGGCGAAGTCCTGTAAGACGCCAAGTGCCGCTGGCTTTTCGGGGTCGCGGACGTGCTCCGGCCGGATGCCCACTCCGACGATGTATCCCATGATCCATTTCCGGCCGGGTACGGCGTCGACGGCTTTCAGTTGCCAGGGGGCTTCGATGGGTCCGTGGGTTTCGAAGACGGCATTCAAGGCTTTGTGCGCGTATACCTGGAGGAACTGGGTCACGCGGGTTGGAAATTCACGCCGCATCTGCACTTGCTCGAGGACCGAGCGTGTGACGCGCCCGGTGCGAAGGGGAGCCGCCAACAGATTCGCGGCCGCGACCGCATCCTGAATTGCCAGATTGATTCCGACGCCTCCGGCGGGCGACATGGCGTGCGCGGCATCGCCGATGCACAGCAGGCCAGGGAGATGCCAACGGTGAAGCCGGTTGAGCTGCACGGTCAGCAATTGAATCTGATTCCAATTTTCGATTTCGTAGACCCGATCGCCCAGGTAAGGCGCGATTTGGGCGATGCTTTGGCGAAATGCTTCGAGGCCTTGGGCCTTGATCTGGTCGAACGTTCCTTTGCGGATGATGAGCCCGGCCTGAAAATAATCATTGCGGTTGATGAGGATCAGCGCCTTTCCATAATTGATGTTGCCGAGCACCTGTTGCGGGTCGCTGGGCTGGCGTGAAATCCGGAACCAGAGGACATCGATGGGAACGCCGAACTCTTCGACGGAGAGTCGCGCGGATTGACGGATCGTCGAATGGCGGCCGTCGCAGGCAACTACCAGATCGGCTTTGATCTCGACGGGGCCTGCTGGGGATTGTGCCTTTACGCCGGTGATTTGGTTGCCGGCGCGAATGAGACCGGTGGCTTCATACCGCATGCGAAGATCGAAGCCTTCGAAGCGCTTGGCACGTCCGGACAGGAAATTCAGGAAATCCCATTGCGGCATGAGGGCAACGAATTTGCAATGAGTGGGTACGAGCCGGAAGTCGGCGGCTTCAAAATCGTAATCGCCGATGCGGGCGGTCACCGATGTCACGCGCTCATGCGGCAACCGGAGCAGGCCGTCGAGCAATCCCAATTCGTGCATGACGTCGAGGGTGGACGGGTGGACGGTGTCGCCGCGAAAATCGCGAAAGAAGTCCTGGTGCTTTTCAAGGACCGTGACGCGGACGCCGGCGCGCGCTAGCAAGTAGCCGAGCATGACGCCGGCCGGTCCGCCTCCGACGATACAACAGGTAGTTCGCAGGGATTGCATGGAGTCCTCCTTGAGTTGGATCCGGCAGCGGGGCTTCACGTTACGAAGTGCGGTCTGAGAAGTACGCTGGCGGCGCGGGGATTATTATTTCTGCCAGTATGGTCCTGTGGACATTGATGAGAAGGATGGAACGGTCACGCTTAGCAATGGATTAGTGATTCGTCCGGACCTCACGCGTGGCGAATTCGAGGCCGTGTCTACGGGTGGCAGTGCGAGTGGAAGTCCACCGTGGAGCCATCATCGAATTGCGGGCGATGTCGCGGACGGTAGGGAGATTCTTGCGAGCGTTTGTTTCCATGGCGAGTTGCTCGTCTCCGTCGATTTATGCGCGGGTCTTTATCCGGCGGGACAGGTGGGGTGGGAGCATTATTCGGATGAGATCGAAGCCGCGACTAAAGACTTTCACGATCATTTGTTGGAACATTTGTTTTCGAAACATTTGACTGCGAAAACGTTCGAGGCGCCGGGGGAGTTGTCGCGGGATCCGGCGCTGCTGAAACGCACGGTCGAGTGGAAGTTCGCGTGGGGTAGCGTGGTTTCGCATCACGATCCGCGGAGCAGTACGACCTCCATTACTGTCCTCTATGGCAACCGGCTGGCTGAGGCATAGGCGTGTGAGAAGATTTTTGTGCGGCGGACTCCTGTTATTGATTGCGGCGTTTGCGCAGGCGCCTTTGACTCGGGAGCAGGCGTACCGTCGCGCTAAGGATCTTTCGGAACTGGGACGTGCGATGTTCTTCGATCCGGCGTTGTCGGCGTCGGGCAAGATGTCGTGCTCGACGTGCCACGATCCACGGTACGCTTACGGACCTGCGCCGGGACGGGCGATTGCGCTGCGGGCGGCGCCGTCGCTTAAGTATCTGCAGACGAGTCCGGCGTTTACGGAACATTACTTCGATAGCGAAACGACCGGCGACGATAGCATCGACAACGGTCCGACGGGAGGGCTGACGTGGGATGGCCGCGTGGATCGGGGGCGCGACCAGGCGCGGTTGCCGCTGCTGTCGAAGGAGGAGATGGGGAACCAGAGCGTCGAAAGTCTCGTCGAGCGGGCGCGCGGGGCGAAGTTCGGTGGACGGCTTGCGGAGCTTGCGGGGCGGGGCGCGACGGTTGATGCGATGTATCGGGTGATCCTCGAGGCGCTCGAGGCGTTCCAACAGGACTATCGCGAGTTCTATCCGTACAGCAGCAAATACGACGCTTATCTTGCGGGCAAGGCGGTGCTGAGTGCGCGGGAGGGGCGGGGGCTCGAGTTGTTCGTGGCGCAAGACAAGGGCGATTGTGCGCGGTGTCATATCGCGACGCGAGGGGTGAGCGGGACGCCTCCGCAGTTTACTGATTATGGGTTGATTGCGATTGGGGTGCCGCGGAATCCGGAGATACGGGCGAATCGGGATCCGCGGTTTTATGATCTGGGGCTTTGCGGGCCGGTGCGGACGGATTTCGAGGGGCGGGAGGAGTACTGCGGGCGGTTCCTGACTCCGACGCTAAGGAATGTAGCGCTGCGTCAGGAGTTTTTCCACAATGGAGCGGTTAAGACTTTGCGCGAGGCGGTCGCGTTTTATGTCGACCGGGATTCGAAGCCGATCGAGGCGGACCTGCCGGCGCGCTATCGGGCCAATGTCGAAACCGGCGCGCCGTTCGGCGGTACGCCGCAGTTGAACGCGACTGAGATCGACGATATAGTCGAGTTCCTGCGAACCTTGACGGACGGGACGCAGTGAGCGCTCAGATGCCTGCGTACCACGCGTAGCCGGCTTCGGGAGCGGACGAGCCTAGCCCCTTGCCGAACTTCTTCAGATCATCCGTCACGGTCAGGCGCGTGATGTATTTCACGCTTTTGTAGCCGAGCTGGCGGGGAACGCGCATCCGTACTGGACCGCCGACTCCGACGGGCAAGTCGGTGCCATTCATCCCATACGCCAACAGCGTTTGAGGATGCAGCGCGTCCGACATGTCGATGCTGTCCCACCATTCGGGCTGGATCGAGAAGTAGACGACATACTTCGCTTGCGGGTGGACGCCGGCGACATCGAGGATGCGGGACAAGGGAACACCGGTCCATTCGGCAATGTACGACCAGCCTTCCTCGCAGGCCAGATGCGTGATCTGGCTGCTCGAGGGGTGGCTCCTCAGATCGGCCACGGAGAACGACGCGGGACGCGCGACCATGCCGTCGATCGAGACGCGCCAGTCGGCGAATTTGCCGGATTCGAGGCGCTTGAAGTCGTCGCCCAAAGGGGGGCCGACGGGATTCGCGAACGGGACCTTCGAAATGTCACTGCGCGGAAATTCGCGGGCCTTCGAGTGGCTGGTCAATACGCGCTGGGAAGCGTAGGTCAGAGTTTCGCCGGCGCCGAAGAGGCCGCCGTGATCGGGCGGGACGAGTCCGAAATGTTCGGCGAGGTTGGCGGCAACGGCGAGGCCGGAGGCGCCTGCGGCGGCGGCGATGCCGGTCGAGACGAGTTTGCGGCGGGTCATGGTATCTCCTGTTCGGGTGCTTTCGTGTCGACGCGGCCTGTGATCATCGCGCGCATGCGGCTTCCAAATCCAGCCAGGACGATCATCGCGATGTGGACCAGAAGGAAGAGCGAAAGAAAGATTGTCAGAAAGAAGTGAATCGTGCGTGCGGACTGCTGGCCCCCGAGAATCGCGGCTGTGGCGGGGATTACGGAGACGAACCCGGGGGACATGGCGAGTCCGGTCCAGATGATCAGCGGGAACGCGACGAAGACTACGAACAGATAGCTCAGCCGCTGCAGGACGTTGTAGGACGAGGCTTCGCCGGCGCCGGGGCGTTTGAGGCGCAGGTGGCTCGCGAGGACGGCCGAGATCCGGCGCCAGGAGAGGTCGGACTTCGCGGGCACGAGGTTCTTGCGGAAGTGTCCCGAGACGAGGCCGTAGATTCCATACAGGAGGCCGGCCAACACGAGCAGCCAGGCGGATTGGAAGTGGAGGTAGCGGCTCCAACCGTTCTGATCCGGCATGACGTATCCATAGCCGGTCGGCACCGATGCTCGCGACGCCGGGATCGGCAGCGAGAACAAGGCGGGAGTTAGCACGTTGCCTGCTTCGCCCCAATAAAAGCGCGGGTGCGAGATCACGATTTCGACTCCGGTGATCAACAGCAGGATGAAGCACAGGGCCGTGATCCAATGCGTGAGGCGGACCAACGCCGTATGCCGGGGGCGGGGGGCATCCGCCGCCGCTGCGAGCGTTGAGGCCAGACCGGCGGCGTGAAGGGAATCAGCCATTTGAGAAATGCTAGCACACGCGGTTCAGGCGATCGGGTTTGCTCGCGACAACGACTGGACGATCTGTGATACAGTCACCGAATGCGCTTTAAGAAGACCAATTTCGGAGCGTGCGCGTGCTAGCGCTGTTCGTGATGCTGGTGCTGGCGGATGATATGTCGGCGCCGCCACCGCCGCCTGCGCCTCCGCTGGAGATCGGGTTGCCGATCGACGGGCTGGTTTCGTCGTCGCTGCACGATTCGTTCCGCGACAAGCGAGCGGGACGGCGGAAGCATGAGGCGATCGATATTATGAGTCCGCGCGGGACACCGATTCGGGCGGTGGTGCCGGGGACGGTACGGAAGCTGATGCACAACGGGCTGGGTGGAATCACCATTTATCAGTACGACGAGAATGACAAGTACTGTTATTACTATGCGCATCTGCAACGCTACGCGGCGGGATTGAAGGAAGGCATGCGGATCGAGCAGGGGGACATTATTGGATACGTGGGGTCGACGGGGAACGCGACGACTCCGCACCTGCACTTTTCGATCTTTGAGATTGGGCCGGAGAAGAAGTGGTGGACGGGGACGTCGATTGATCCTTACGATTCGCTGGTGTTCGCGGCGGACGCGGCAGCGGCGGCGGGACGGATCGCCGCGACGAACTAGCGATCGAGGTTTTGCGGCGGCGGGAGGAAGTTAACCCGTGTATTGCAGCCGTTGTGGGACATTGGCGGTCGACAACTCCGCGCGTCAATGCGCGGTTTGTGGCGCTGATCTGCCGGCTGCTGCCGATGGGATCCGCTTGAGGAAGCCGGCGGCTATCGCAGTCGCGGTTGTGGCGGCGGTTGTAGCGATCGTAGTTTCCATTAAGCTTGGCCCGCTCGGCGCGCCGCCGGGCGTTTCTCAAGAGAGCTCTTCTTCTGTGCTCGTGCTGCGTCCGGTGGCGACGGTGGGCGTTATCAAGGCTGGGGCATTCTCGCGGGATGGACGTTTTCTGGCGACAGCGGGTGAGGGCGGAGTCCACGTGTGGGACGCCCGGACGTGGCGCGAAGTGAGTTCGACCGCGGTGCCCTCCGAAGTGAATTCGCTGGCTTTTTCGCCTGACGGTGCGAACGTCGCGGTTACCGGCAATGTGCAGACGTGGATCCTCGAGCGGGAGACCGGCAAGGTTTTGCGGCAGTTGCCGGTTCGCGCGATCACTGCCGTGTTTGCGGCGGACGGCGCGACGGTGCGGACCTTTAGCCTCGAGAAGCCGGCCGGCGTGGTGACGAATTGGGCGACGGCGAGCGGCCGGCAACTCGAGTCCTTCAGCGGCTCGACCGAACTGGCAAAGGATTCGCCGGCGGCGTTTTCTTTGGATGGTACGAAGCTGGCGGTGGTCGATAGCGGCGGTGCTATCAAGATCCGGAATGGAGCGAACGGGGCGGAGGTTCAGTCGGTGGCGGCGTTTGGGCTGGATTCCTCCGATCCTCTGCGCGCGCTCGAGTTCTCGCCGAGTGGCGCGACGATCGCGGCGCTGCAGGGGCCGCATGCGAGTATCCTCAATGTCGCGAAGGCCCGGCGCGTGACGACCGTTTCATGCGGGGACGATGCGCGGACTGCGCTGGCGGCGGCGTTTTCTTCGGATGGAGCGCGGATCGCGTTGGCCTGCGATAGCGGGCGAGGCGCTTACGGAGTATCGGCGCGGGTTTTCGATATCGCTACCGATCAGTTGATATTCGAATTCCAGGACGAGATCCGGAATGACAGGCCGGTCTGGACGGGATTCTCGCCGGATGGCGCGCAGTTGGTGAGTCTCGACAATGTTTGGGACACTCGCCAGGCGGCGGCGAGTCAGCGGGGGCTTCCGCTGGAGGCGATGGAGGCGCTCGAGTTTGCGGCGGATGATTCCAAAGTTTATGGGGCGGGCCATGGTTCGGGCGATAACTCGAACATGGAGGCGGCGGCGCTGCGGGTGTGGAGCGCGCCGGACGGGCGTTCGATTGTGAATACGACGGTTCCGACGACTTACCCGGGGATTGCTGCGGCGGCGTTTTCGCCGGATCATTCGAAAGTCCTGATGGCGCGGGGCGCGGATGCGCGTGTGTTCGGCACAGCGGATGGGAAGCTGTTGTTCGAGCTGCCGGGCAATGGGGCGTTGTTTCGCGACGATATTGGGAGCGCGGCATTTTCACCGGATGGAAAATGGGCTTTGACAGGTGAAGCGTATGGTGGAGTGCATACGCACTTGCTCTACCTGTGGGATACGCAGACGGGGCGCAAGAAGCGGGACCTCGATCTGCTGGCGCGGCGGATCATCTCCGGGATTTTTTCGCGCGACAGTGGCCGGATTATTGCGGCAATCGACGAGGACGTCATCGGCGCGTTTGATATTGCGAATGAACGGTGGCTCTACCGAATCGACCACTTGAACGGCCATCGCGGAATGAAGCTATCGGCGGATGGCGCAAGGCTGTTTGTTCCTTTCGAGCGCAATCTGCAGGTCCGCAATTCGGCGACTGGCGAGCTGGTGAACCAGGTCGCGCTGCCTGCTGCTATCGAGTCCTACGACGTGTCCGCTGACGGGTCGCAGGCAATCGTCGCGAGCGGCGGTGAGCCAGGAACGGCGGCCATTGTGAACGTCTCAACAGGCGCGGTGGAGTTGAGTCTGACTGGGCATATCGGTTCCATTCGCACGGTTGGATTTTCGCATGACGGCTCGATCGTTCTAACCGGTGGTGACGATCATACGGTCAGGTTGTGGGATGCGAAGGACGGACGGGTGTTGCACACGTTTGAAGGTCATCCGGGGCCTGTAACGACGGCCTTCTTCTCGCCCGACGATACTCATCTGTTGGCAGTCACGCGCGATCACCGGATCTGGCTGTGGGATGTGCATTCGGGCCGCGGTATCGAGCTGCTGTAAGCTGCGCGGCTTCAGTTGGCCGCCGGACCCTCGGCTGATTCGATCACGAAGAAGGATGTCATCACCTTGGCGGATTCGAGCCGCAGTCCGACTTGTTCTTTCAGCGCGGTCACCAGGCTGGGGCCGGCAGTCTCATCCCAGGAAAGCTTTGAATCGTAGGATCCCGCGAGTCCTGTCTGATCGATCACACGGCGCGGCCGTGGTGCTCGGTCGCCCTCGGGTCTTCCGCTCGTGCCTCGATCGTAAATCGTTCAGAGGTCGAAGGCAATCGTCGCGAGCGGCGGTGAGCCAGGTACGGCGCCATTGTGGACGTCTCAACCGGCGCGGTGGAGTTGAGTCTGACTGGGCATATCGGTT
>DASXZC010000170.1:0-19989 GCA_036502165.1 Bryobacteraceae bacterium | reverse complement strand
AGCAGCAGGTTCGCGACGTTGGCGCACGCGATCAACAAGACGATCGCTACGACCGCCTGCAGAGTCAGCAGCGCCTTCCCATACAGGCTGCCCAATTGGGAAAAGCCCGTCGCCGCGGGTTTCAAAATCAACTTGCGGCTGAGAAATTCTTTTTGTCCTTTCGCATCCCAGTTCGGCACCGACGCGCGCATAATCTCCGGAGCGAGCGCGCCAAATTGCGCCTCAGTCGCCTGCAGACTCGCACCCGCCTTGAGACGGCCGACAGTGCTGAGCCACCACCAACTTCTTTGGTCGAGCGCCGAGCGATCAGTGTGGAACAACGGATCGCAGCCGAGCGTCACAGCGACTTCATAGCGGACATCTTTACTCAATCCATGGAACCAGGCGGGCGTCACTCCGACGATCTGGAACTTGACTCGATCGAGAGTCACGGTGCGGCCGATAATCGACGGATCGCCGTCGTAGCGGCTCTTCCAAAAGCTCTCGCTGATGACTGCGACGGGACCATCCGGGCCAGCGCCGGCGCGCTTGTCGTCGGCCGTCGTGAGCACGCGTCCACGGATGGCGGGAACCCCCAGCGTGCGGAAGTAGTCGCCGCTCACCATGAGACCGCTCGCGAACTGCCGGACGCCACCGCTCGAGAGGTCGAATTGCATCTCGCTGTACGCGAGCACACCGTCGAATGCCTCCGCATGGTCGCGCACCTGCTCCCACATCGGATAAGTAAAGCTCGGCCCTTGCGTGTGCTCGATCATCACCAATTGGCTCGGATCCTTCACCGGCAAGGTCCGCAACATGACCGCGTTCAGCAGCGAGAAGATAGCGGTGTTCGCCCCGATCGCGAGCGTCAGCGACAAGATTGCGGTAATTGTGAACGCCGGGCTCGACCACAACGTTCGAACTCCATAGCGCACGTCTTGAAAAATCGATTCGAAGGCCGGCCAGCCCCACGCGGCGCGGCTATCCTCCTGGATCCGCGAGACGTTTCCAAAACGTACGCGCGCGTCGCGCTCCGCTGCCGGATTTTCGGCAGTGCGCAAGTCGAGGTGCAGCCGCATCTCCTCGGCGAGATCGTCATCGAATCCACGCCGCTTGCGCGAAAAGAGGTGTTTCACCCGCTGCCATTGCTCGTTCATTCTCGACATGCTGGTAATCCTCGACCTAAGTCGCCTGCAGGACCTTCTGGATCGCGACATTCACACGCGAATACTGCGACAGTTCCGTCTGCAATTGCTTCCGCCCAAGAGGAGTGAGCCGGTAATAGCGCGCCCGCCGATTGCCGGCCGTGACGCCCCATTCGGCCGTCACCCATTCCTTGATCAGCATCCGCTGCAATGCCGGATAGAGCGACCCTTCCTCCACTTGCAGGACATCGTCCGAAAGCAGTTGGATGGCGTTCGCGATCTCGTAGCCGTGTAGCTGTTGCGCTCTCGCGAGCGTCTTCAAAATCAACATGTACAGAGTGCCGGGCGGGATTTCGTCGCGGGTCGGAGAGAATGACATAAGGGAATCGATCACGGTGGCATAGTTTACCTATGTCACTGTTCAATCCTGCCTTACATAGTCCCGCTATGTCAAGCGCTATTTATCGGGAAGCGCCGATGTGATCGCGCCACGCGATTTCGGAAATGACGCAATCCGCTTCGACCGTGACGGTCACCGTGAGCAGCCCCGATCCGCGTGGAAGAATATCATTCGGCGGCGATTTCCACACGTAGAGCGCCCGTTCCGACAATCCCTGCGCAATCTCAAACGGCGCCCCGAGCTTCAGCACCAGTCCTTCGAGGGGCTGGTTCGTGAACTCCGCGACCAGGTGATCCATTCGCGTTGCCCGCACGCGATCCTGTCTGGCGCGCCAGTAGTCCCGGCCCAAGGCGGCCACGATCATTGCTCCTACCATTAAGCTAAATGTCGTCAGTTCAATCATTTAACAGAAAGTTCCGGTAGCGTTAAGAAGGTTATGGCCAGTTAACCAATGTTTACCATCCGCTGGTACACGATAGGTGACAATAGCCGTCAGAGACACCATGAGCGTCATTGTTTCGCATGGCTGGGAAGTGGACACAGACCTGATGCTGCAGGTCAAATTCGGTGATCAATCGAGTCTGGAAGTCCTCCTGAACAAACATCGTAAACGTTTGATCCACTGGCTGCACAGAATGGTACAGGATCGCGCCGTTGCCGAAGAATTGGCGCAGGAAGTCTTCCTCCGCGTCTACATGTCGAGGGAAAAATACGAGCCCACCGCGAAGTTCACGACTTGGCTCTACCGCATCGCCAACAACCGCGCGCTCAACTGGATTCGCGATCACTCGATGGAGAATCAAAAGGAAAGCCTCGACGCCGTACCCTTGCGCGGCGTGAAGCGCCAGTTGCCGAGCCGCGAGGCCAGCCCGGATGAATTGCTGCTCGACCATGAATGCGAAACCGATTTTCAGCGGCAGGTGCGGATGGCGATCCAGTCGCTGCCTCCGCGTCAGCGCGCGGCCGTTCTCATGCATAAGTATTCCGGACTCGAGTACACCGAAATCGCGGGAGTCCTCGGCTGTTCGGTGACGACTGTGAAATCGATTCTGTGGCGGGCGTACACAACGCTGCGCGCGCGCCTCGTGCCGCTCGCCCGCAAGCGCGGATATCTGGTCAACTGAGGTTGAAAGCGTCAGCCGCGAGATGCGATCTTAGAGAGTACTGTTGATCGAACTCACATCTCGCCGCTCGGTAGGCCGTGTCCTTCTCTGCACGCTCTGCTTCGTTCCGCTCGTCTCCGCACAATCCCCGGGCCTTACCGGCCTCAGTGAGGACTTCTGGCAGTGGCGCGCCCACACGCAACCCTTCAGTGAAGATGACATCCCGCGCATCGAACGTCCGCGCGACTTTCGGATCGACTGGTCCCCGGGCACTATTCAGGAACGCCGAACTCAACTGGCGTCCTTCGAGCAACGTTGGAAAGCTCTTGCTCCTCCGAGTGCGGCGCCGATCCCGCAGCACGTGGACTATCGGTTGCTCGGCTCCGCGCTGGCGAGAGTCCGGTGGGAATACGATATCCTCGCGAGTTGGAAGCGGAATCCGGCGTTCTACGTCGATCAAACGCTCGGGGCGATGTACGTTCTTTTGCTTCCTCCACCTCCGTTCTTGAATGAACGCCAGGCGGAAATCGTGCGCCGGCTCGAGACGGTGCCCGCTACTTTGCGAGCGGCGAAGGTCAATCTCACTGACATGCGCGAGCCCTTTGCGCGGCTCGCGATCGACGCGCTCGATCATCTTCCAGAGCGCATGAAGGCAATGCAGGACGCGCTCGCGCCGCAGTTGTCTCAGAGCAACCGCGCAGCGTTAGCGACCGCCGCCGACGCCGCGGTGAAGGCCTTGAGCGACTATCGACAGTGGCTCCGGGCAGACCTGCCGAAGATGCGCCGCGACACCGCGATCGGGCGCGAGAACTACATCCACTTCCTGCGCAGCGTGGCTCTCATGTCCTATTCGCCGGAGCAGTTGCTCGAGATGGGACAACAGGAATGGCACCGCTCAGTTGCATTTGAATCCTACGAGCGAGCGCGGAATGCGGGCGCTCCGCAGCAGGCGCTGTTTCCGAATTCGCAGGCGCAGATCGATCGCGAACGCGTGGACGAGGCGGAGATCCGTACGTTCCTCGAGCATGAGCAACTGTTGACCGTGCCTGGAGGCATCAAGCATTATCACAATCAGTTGGTGCCGCCCTATGTCCTACCGTTTGGCGACCTCGGTGTCACGGATGACCTCACCGGACCTTCGCGTCTCATTGAGGATGGGGTCAGCTACATACGCGAGCCGAATCCGAAGCTCGGCTTCTTTTATCTCTCGACGGCGAAGGATCCGCGCCCCATCATCGTGCACGAAGGCGTGCCCGGACATTACTTCCAGCTCTGCCTGAGTTGGAGCCATCCGGATCCCATCCGCCGCCACTACTATGATTCGAGTGCGAACGAAGGCATCGGATTCTATGCGGAAGAAATGATGCTGCAGGCTGGACTCTTCGACAACAGTCCGCGCACGCGCGAGACGATCTACAGCTTCATGCGCCTGCGTGCGTTGCGCGTGGAGGCCGATGTAAAGCTCGCGCTTGGCGTGTTCTCACTCGAGCAAGCGGCCGCGTATCTCGCGCGCACCGTGCCGATGGATCGCGAGACAGCACTCAGCGAAGCGGCATCGTTCGCGAGCAGTCCAGGACAGGCGATCAGCTATCAGATCGGCAAGATCCAGATCACGCGCATGCTCTCAGAGGTCCGCAGCCGGCAAGCGGATCAGTTCTCGCTGCGCAAGTTCCACGACTTCGTATGGCTCAACGGGAACGTTCCACTGTCGCTGCAACGCTGGGAGCTGTTGGGCGATTCGAGCGACGTACCGCGGTTGAAGGCCGCGCCACAACAACAGCCATGAAACTTCTTCTCATCGCCGCCGCCGCGGCAGCTCTCGCCTCTGCGGAACGGCTCGACATCGATCGCCTCTATCGCTTGCCGTGGGTAATCGGCACCGCTCCGAAAGACGTGGCATGGTCGCCGGATAGCAAGTCGATCGCGTTCCTGTGGAACGACGAAGGAACGAATTTCCGCGACGTTTGGATGGCGGCTCGAGGGCAAGCGAAACCTGTGCGCGTCACGCGCATGCCGCGTCCGCAAGTTTCCGCGCATATCGCCAATGATCTGGCGGCGATGAAGCAGGCGGCATTCGCCGAAATCGATCCCGGCGTCAGTCATGTACTGTGGACGGCCGATGCAAGCCGCATCATGTTTCTGTGGCAGGGCAAGCTGTATGCAGTCGCTCCGGGAGGACAGCCGGAACTGCTGACGAGCCAGGCAAACGTCACCGCAGTCAGCGCGGCGTCAAAGGGAAATCGCATCGCTTTTCAAGCTGGATCCAATCTGTTCCTCGCAATCGTGAACGCCTCGGGACTGGCAACGGATGTCAAACGCGTCGGCCAGGTGCCGCTCAGCGCTGAAGAGATGTTTTGGTCGCACGACGGCCGATCCCTCGCGTTCATCGAAACGGATGAGAGTCAAATTCCCATGCGCGGCATTCCGGATTATATGACTCCCGAAACGACGCTCCGGATGGTGAAGCGCGCCCTTCCCGGCGAGCCTTCGGAGCGGCGCTGGGTAACTTGGGTGACCTCTCGAGACGAAGCGCGCGTGCATCGAGCGGAACTCGGCAACGATCCGTTCGATATAGTCTTCGGCGTTGCATGGTCGCCGGACGACAAAACGCTGCTGGTCGACAAGAGCGACCTATATATTAAGGATCGCCGGCTGATGCTGGTCGATCCCACCACCGGTAAGGCAAAGCTGCTGCTGCGCGAAACCGATCCGGCAAACGTCACCGAGGAATGGTGGGCGGATTGGGCTCCCGATGGACACGGCGTTTATTTCACGTCCGATCGCGAGAGTTTCTATCAGGTGTACTATGCGCCACTCGACGGAGGCGCGGTGCATCGCGTGACATCGAATCGCGGCGAGATCTTTTCAGCGTCCTTGAATGCGCCTTCGAACGCGCTGTTTTATCTCTCGAACGAAGGGCGGCCCGAGGAGCTCCATCTGCATCGCGTGACGCTCAACGATAGAACGGACGTCGAGGTTACGCGCGCACCCGGAACGCACACGCCGGTTGTTGCGCCCGATGGATCGATTGTGGCGGACTCCTTTTCGAACGATCTGACGCCGCCCGACCTTTACTTCCAGGACGTCTCGGCGACGAGCTCTCCGCTGCAGATCACGCACTCGCCGTTGAAGGAATTTGAGCAGTATCACTGGGTCGCGCCGAGGTATGTGACGTTCGCAAGCACTGTCGACAACGTGACTCTTCATGGACGCCTGACGCTACCTCCGGATTTCGATCCGCATAAAAAATATCCAGCCATTCTAGGATCCGTGTACAGCAACACCGTGCGCAATCAGTGGGGCGGACGCGTGGCGCATCCGACTTGGGGACTCGATCAATACCTGGCGCAGCAAGGCTACGTGCTTTTGAACGTCGACATCCGCGGCAGCATGGGCTACGGCAAGGCATTCCGACAGAAGTTGGCGCTCGACTACGGCGGCGTCGATGTCGAGGATCTATACAGCGGCGTGAAGTTCCTCGGCACTCTTGGCTATGTCGACATGGCGCGCGTCGGCATGTGGGGCAGCAGTTATGGTGGATTGTTGACGACCACTTCGCTCTTCACCAAGCCCGGCGTTTACAAGGCTGGAATCGCTGGCGCGCCCGCCACCAGCTTGTTTCACGCGCTCACCGGCGAGATGCGGACGATGATGGCTCCGCAGGATCATCAGAAAGAATATACGCGCGCGTCGGCGTTTCTGAAGTCCGGTGGCTTAGCCGATCATCTGATGTTCATCCACGGCATGCGGGACGAGATCGTGTTGTTCAAAGACACGATGACGCTCACCGAAAGGCTGATTTTACAGGGCAAGGATGTGCAGACGGTCGTCCTGCCGGATGCGCCGCATAGTTGGGACACGGGTCCGATGGCGCAAACTCGCTTCGCATATCATCAACTGATTTCGTTCTTTGCACGCTACCTGGGCGAAGGGCCGACACGTCCATAGGCATGCGTTTCATCCTTATTGCTGCGTTCGTCTCGTCTATATGGGCGCAATCGCCCGCATGCACGCACACGATCGGCATGGTCGCATCGTTGACAGGTCCCGCTGGACGCTTTGGGCAGGCTGCAACTAAATCGGTGGAGCTCGCCTTTCAGGATCTGAACAAAGCTGCCGGAGCCCAAGGCATCGCAGGATGCAAACTCGCGATCGACCTGCGCGACGATCAAGGCCAAGGCTCGGTCGGAGTCGACCAGGCGCGGCAACTCGTGGACTTGAAGAAAGTGCCCGCCATCATTGGCGGAGTCATCAGTTCCGTAACCGTGCCGATGGTGACGTCCGTCACCGCGCCCGCGCACGTGGTGCAGATTTCACCCGCGTCCTCAACGCCGTCGCTGACGAAGTTGGCGGCGCGAAATAAGGGCGACAACTGGTTTTTCCGCACCATCACATCCGATTCTCTACAAGGCACAGCGGCCGCCAAATTCGCTCTCGAACTAGGCATGAAGAAGGTCGCGGTCATCTACGTCAACAACGATTTCGGCGTAAACATGATCGCGGAGTTCAAGCGCTTCTATGAAGCACTCGGCGGCAAGATCACGGTCGCGACCGCCTACAATCCGGAACAATCCTCGTACAACGCGGAAGTGACGAAGACTCTGCAGAGCGATCCGCCGGCGCTTTATTTCATCGGATACCCGGGCGACGGAACGACGATCATCCGCACGTGGATCCAACAAGGCGGACCGCGCCAGTTCCTGCTCAACGACGGCATGAATGCGGCGGACTTCATCAAGGGAGTCGGACCACAATTCCTCACGAACGCCTTTGGGACTTCGTCAGGATCGGCAAAGACGCCGTCGAGCGAATACTTCAACAAGACCTACCCGTCCTTTAGTGGCGGCTTCGATCCGGGCTCGCCCGCGGCAGATCGTGCCTATGACGCGGCAGCGATTCTCGGCCTCGCCATCGCGCAGGCCGGCAAGTTTCAAGCGGCGGCAATTCGCGATGCCATAAGGAAGGTCACCGCTCCGGGCGGAGAAGTAATTAGCGCGGGTCCGCAGGGCTTGGCGCGTGGACTGCAGCTCATTCGTGAGAAGAAGCGGGTGCGGTATGTGGGCGTGATCGGTCCCGTGCAGTTCGACGCGAACGGCGATATTGCCGGACCGTTCCGCACTTGGAAGATCGTGAATGGACGCGTCGAGACAGTCGGCGAGATCAGCGCGGAGGATGTACAGGCCATTCAGGCACGGATATCGAAATGACACAGACAACACCCGAGCGCATCCACATCGCACCGGACCTCGAGATCTCGCGAGTCGTCACCGGCTTGTGGCAAGTGGCCGACATGGAGCGCGACAACGGTCCGCTCGATCCAGTTCCAGCGGCAGCCGCCTTGGCGGATTACGCGCGCGCCGGATTCGATTCGTTCGACATGGCCGACCACTACGGCTCGGCCGAGGTCATAACAGGCACGCTCTATACGACGCCCGATCGTCCGGACTTCCGCGCGTTCACGAAGTGGTGTCCGAAGCCAGGGCCGATGACGCCGGAGATCGTGCGCGAAGGCGTCCAGCGTTCCCTCGATCGTATGAAGCGATCGCGCATCGACCTGCTTCAATTCCACTGGTGGACGTTCGATGATCCGCGCTATATCGACGCGATGCTCGAGCTCGAACGGCTTCGCGAACAAGGTCTCGTTGGACACCTCGGGCTCACCAATTTCGACACCGCGCACTTGCGGCTACTGTTGAGCGCAGGCGTCACGATCGCAACCAATCAGGTCTGCCTGTCCCTACTCGACCGCCGCGGCACGGAAGCCATGACGGACCTGTGCCTGGAGCGCGGCGTGAAGCTGCTCGCCTACGGTTCACTCGCCGGCGGATTTCTCTCGGATCGCTGGGCCGGCGCCGCCGAGCCTGATTTCGTTGGCGATTGGAGCAAGATGAAGTACCGTCGCTTCATCGAAGCAATCGGCGGATGGCAGGCGTTGCAGACTCTGCTGAGAGTCGCACAGGGAATCGCGCACAAGCATGGAGTCTCCATCTCGAACGTCGCCACGCGTTGGGTGCTGGAACAGAAAGCCGTGGCCGCGGTCATTGTGGGGGCGCGTTTAGGCGAGTCCGAACATCGAGCAGATAACTTGCGGAACTTCGAATTCGCGTTGGATGAAGAAGATCATGAAATGCTCTCCAAAGCGTTCGAGGCAACCAATCGCCTGCCCGGTGATTGCGGCGATGAGTACCGCAAGCCTCCGTTCCTCACTGCGTCTGGCGACCTGAGCCATCATCTCGATTCGCTCGATCCCTTGTGGAAGCCGCGGCCTGTCGACGGATTTGCAAATCGCTGGACCATCGACAGTGGCAGCGTGTGGGAGCCGATCGCCGGCTATTCACGCGCCATGCGGATCGGGAATCGAATCGTGGTTTCTGGAACCACCGCGACCCACGGCAGTGGCCAACTGATCGGCGATATGGACGCCGGGGTTCAGACGACCTACATCCTCGACAAGATCACTGCCAGCATCAAATCCCTTGGTGGCCGCATTGAGGATGTGATCCGCACGCGCATCTATCTTTCGCACGTGGGCGATTGGGAAGTCGTGAGCAAGACGCACGGCCGGTACTTCGGCCGCATTCGACCGGCCAACACGATGTTACAAGTGGGATCCCTCATCGGCGAAGGATACCGCGTCGAGATCGAAGCCGAAGCACTCGTCGATGGTGACGCTCCATGAGCGATCTTCTCGTTGCAGAGAAGGTCTCAAAACATTTCGGAGGGCACAAGGCCGTCGATCAGGTCTCGTTCATGCTTGCGCCGCGCACGATCATGGGACTGATCGGCCCCAACGGCGCGGGCAAGACGACGTTATTCAATTGTCTCGCCGGATTCACGAAGCCGACATCGGGAACGATCGTTCTTGATGGCCGCGACATTGCAGGACATTCGCCGGATCGCGTATTCGCCGCAGGCGTTGCGCGAACGTTCCAAATCCCTAGGCTGTTCCTCGAAATGAGCGTGCTCGACAACGTCATGGCAACCGCGCGGAATCAGGCTGGCGAGCGTTTTTGGAACGTTTGGATGCGGCCGGCGTTGGTGCGGATGCAAGAGCGTGAACTCCGCGAGCGCGCGCTATTCTGGTTGAAATTCGTGGGACTCGAGGACTACGCCGGAAGCGCAGCGGGGATCCTCTCGGGCGGCCAGCGGAAGCTGCTCGAATTGGCACGCGCGATGGTCGCGGATCCGAAGCTCGTGTTACTCGATGAACCGGGCGCGGGCGTGAATCCAGTGCTGCTCGGCCGCATCGCCGAGAAAATCACGGACCTCAACGCGCAGGGCGTGACGTTCCTCATCATCGAACACAACATGGATCTCGTCGCTTCACTGTGCCATTCGGTCATGGTGATGGCGCAAGGGAAAGTGCTGACCTCCGGGGCGCCTGGCGAAGTGTTGCGGGATCCGCGAGTGATCGAAGCCTATTTGGGAACGGCGGCGGCATGAGCGCCGCGCTTGCAGTCGAGGATCTCGATGTCAGCTACGAGCCCGGCCTGCCAATCGTGCGCGGCGCGAATCTGACGGTTGAAGCGGGCGAGATCCTCGCGATCCTGGGGCCTAACGGCGCTGGAAAATCCTCGCTCGCGAAAGCAGTCGTGGGTCTCGCGCCGGTGACGCGAGGCCGCACACTGCTCTTCGGGCGCGACATTACCCGGACCCCGGCACATCGCATGATCTTCGAAGGTTTGGCGTACGTGCCGCAGATGGACAACGTATTCTCGAACCTCAGCATCACAGAGAATCTCGAACTCGCCGCCGCCGTGGTCAAGGCAAATCGTAAGCAGAGCGTCGATCTGATCTACGGTGTCTTCCCGGATTTGCAGGAAAAGAGAACGTCTCTTGCGGGCAATTTATCAGGCGGCCAACGGCAGATGCTCGCGATGGCGCGTGGATTGATCGCGCGTCCGCGGTTGTTGATCCTCGATGAGCCGTCGGCGGGGTTGAGTCCGAAGATGATCGAGCAGGTGTTCGCGAAACTGCGCGAAGTGCGAAAGGGCGGAGTCGCGATTTTGCTCGTCGAGCAGAATGTGAAGGCGGCTCTTGCGTTGGCCGATCGCGCCGCGATCCTCGTCGAAGGTAAGGAGCGGCTCGTCGCCCCGTGCTCCGAATTCCTCAATGATCCGCGAGTCGCGGAGCTCTATTTGGGAAGTCACGCGAGACGCTGATGCTGCAACTGGTGGCCGACGGAATCATTGTCGGATCGATCGTCGCACTGGCAGCGATTGGATTGAGCCTGACGCTCTCGATCTTCCGCTTCTCGAATTTCAGCCACGGCGAGTTGCTCGCCTGGGGTGCGTATCTGGCGCTGGTCGTGAATGGGATGATCGGCACCTCCTCCGCGGCGATCGGGCCGTTTTCATTCGGCTGGGGACCGGTTTTCGCGACTCTATGCGCAGTCGCAGGCACCGCGGCGCTAGCTGTCGGACTCGACGCGTTGCTGTTCCGCCGCTTGCGCAGGCAGGGTTCAATCACACTCGTCATCGCGAGCTTTGGCGCGTCGCTCGTGCTGCGAAGCCTGCTGCAGTATTGGCAGGGCGGCGTCCCCAAATACTATTCGGAGAGTCTGCAGATTGCGATCAATATCGTTCCAAGAAGCTTCCACGGCGGCCTGCGCCTCACTGCCGATCAGATGCTCGTGATCGCGTTGACGCTGGTCGTGGCCGCATGCCTGCATGGATTCTTGCGCTACACGTTGCTGGGGCGTTCGATGCGCGCGGCTGCTGCGAATCCCGATCTCGCACGCGTGGTCGGAATCAATCCGGAGCGGGTGTTCCTCGCGACGTGGATCATCGGCGGATCGCTCGCCGCAATCGCCGGAGTCTTCGCCGGCATCACTGTGCAGTTGCGTCCGACCATGGGAACCGAACTGCTGCTGCCCTTGTTCTCCGCGGTGATCCTCGGTGGAACCGGCTCGAGAATCTCGACACTGTGGGGAGCCGTGTTAGGCGGCTTCGTGCTCGGCTTATCGGAGAGCGCGGCCGTGAGTCTGTTGGGTGCGGAGTATCGCCCGGTAGCGGCGTTCGTAGTGCTAACGGTGATCCTCTTAGTGAAGCCGAATGGCCTGTTCGGAGACAAGAGCGCATGATGAGCGTCCTCTCGTATGCGACGTTTTTCCTGGTGTTTGTCGCGATCTACGCCATCATCGCGCTCGGCCTGAACCTGCAATGGGGCGCAACAGGACTCTTCAACGTCGGCGTCGCCGGATTCGTCGCGACGGGCGCGTACACATCCGCGCTGTTGACGACTCCGCAAGAAACCGGCCGCGTCGCTGGATTCAACTTGCCATTCGCCGTCGGGCTGCTCGCAGCGGGTCTTTTGGCAGGCCTCGTTGGAC
This sequence comes from Bryobacteraceae bacterium, assembly GCA_036502165.1. Lineage (GTDB taxonomy): Bacteria > Acidobacteriota > Terriglobia > Bryobacterales > Bryobacteraceae > F-183. The sequence continues at coordinate 8,031 of DASXZC010000170.1, read as the reverse complement.
TTTTCACCGGAGCCTTGACGCTACGCTTGCGGCGCGACTATCTGGCCATTACTACGTTTGGCGTATCAGTCATGATTGAGACCGTCGCCCGCAATGCGACGCCTTTGACCGGCGGAGTGTTCGGCGTGCAGTTCATTCCCAAACCCATGCAGGCGTGGCTGGGCACGGGCTTCGAATGGAACGCGAGCTATCTGGCGATGTCGCTCGTGCTGCTCGCGTTGGTTTATTGGGGACTCGAACGGCTGCTCGAAAGTCCGTGGGGACGCGTGCTGCGCGCCATCCGCGAGGATGAGGACGCGGCGGCATCGATCGGCAAACGCGTGTACCTGTTCCGCCTGCAGAGCTTCGCCATTGGCAGCATGCTGATGGGCCTCGGCGGAGCGCTGTATGCTCATTTCGTCGGCTTCATCGCGCCACAGGATTTCCTGCCGATCCTCACATTCCAACTTTGGGCGATGCTGATTGTCGGCGGATCGGGCAGCAATCGCGGCGCGATTCTGGGCTCCGCTGTGGTGTGGGGATTTTGGAGCGCATCGGGTGCGCTGCTGCGCGCGGCCATCCCGGCGGCTGAACAGGCGAGGGCCGCGCCATTGCAAACTGCGATCATCGGCGTGCTGATCGCGGCAACTTTGCTGGCGCGTCCGAGAGGGATCCTCGGGCATTTGCAATCGGGAGGAAGGAGCAAACATGGATGATGACAGCTTCGAATTGTACGACCTTCGAGTTGAGGTGATTTGTCCTCCAGGTGAGCGGATCTTGTGTGGAGCAAAGCCGGGCGACTATTTCGAACTCCATGGCGAGATGCTGAAACTGCCGCCGGGGCAAGGATTCTCGATCTATTCTCTGGCGGCGCTGCTGCCTTTGCTGCCCGCCAAGCAGCGCATGACGCATCCGAATGACTGGATGACTACGGATACTAAGATCGCGTGCCCGGATCCAAATTGCCCAAGCCGCCTGCGCATCGAGCGTACTGGCGTGCGGCGTTTCCGGCACTCCGAGGTGACGGCGGTCGAGTTGAAGAAAGAAGGTTCGTAGCGTGATTCCAAGGATCGCTTTGCGTGATGGCTTCGAGATCTCGCGGATCATCAAGGGCGGCTGGCATCTCGCTGGCGGACACGGCTCGATCGACCCCGCGCAAGCCATGCGTGACATGGCGGCGTTTGTCGATGCGGGAATCACGACGTTCGACTGCGCCGATATCTACACCGGCGTCGAACAACTGATCGGCGACTTCCGCCGCGAATATCCCGCGTATGCTCGACGCGTGCAGGTGTTCACGAAGTTCGTTCCGGATCTCGACGCGCTTCCCCACCTCGATCGTCGATCGATCGAGAGAATCATCCATCGCTCGCTCGAGCGGCTCGGCGTCGAGCAACTCGACGCCGTCCAGTTTCACTGGTGGGACTTCGCGATCGCCGGCTATGTCGAAACCGCGCTCGAACTGCGGCGGCTGCAAGAGCAGGGCAAAATTGCGCGAGTGTCCGTCACCAATTGGGATACCGATCACTTGAGTGAACTGACGAACGCAGGCGTGCGGATCGCGACTCATCAGTTGCAGTACTCCCTCCTCGACAATCGTCCGGAGCAGCGGATGCTCAAGTTCTGTGAGGCCCATCAGATCGGGCTGCTGTGCTACGGGACGGTCGCCGGTGGATTTCTCTCGGAGCGCTGGCTTGGGCAACCGGAGCCTTCGGAACCGTTCGCCAACCGGTCGCTCGTGAAGTACAAGCTCATCCTCGAGGACTTCGGCGGATGGCCGCTGTTCCAATCTTTGCTCCGCGCGCTGCAGGAAATCGCGAGGAAGCATGAGACAGATATAGCGACTGTAGCGACGCGATATATTCTCCATCGGCCGGGCGTTTCTGCGGCGATCGTGGGCGCGACCAGCGCGTCTCATCTCGCTTCGCACCAGAGGATCGGGCAGCTTATTCTCGACGCCGGCGATCAGGCGCGATTGGCACAGATTCTGGCGAAGCGCGAAGGTCCTACAGGCGATGTCTATACGCTCGAGCGCGACCGGACCGGCAGGCATGGGAGGATCATGCGATATAACCTCAGCCAGCCTGAAAAGGCAGTCACCCAGAACTAGTCTGTTACTCATCGGAGTCTGTTCCGCCTACGCGCAAGCGCCGGCGCAGGGAGTGACGATTTCTCGAAACACCTATTTCTGCGATCCCACGGCTGTTAAACTTGGCAGGCCCTGTACCGCTCCGACCGCATATCAGCAGATATGTGAAGTACGGCTTTGGTCAAACAGCACGGTCAATAACTGCCGTTGTAGCGGCGGCGTTTCCCGCATTCACGAGCTCAGCCCGTAGACATCCCAGCGCACGTCGGATCCTCGACTTCACAGTCCCAAGTGGCTGCCTGAGTTGGTGAGCCATTTCCGCATGAGACAAACCCTCTTCATACGCCAGCCGCAGAATGGACTTTTGCGCGAGGTTCAGCTTGCTGACCGCCGCGCTGAGGCGGCCGAATAGATCGGGATGGGCGGCATCATTCTCGCACGCGATCTGCGAATTCGCGATCGGCTGCAGATCAAGTGATAACGTCTTCCGCTCAAGCCGGCTTCCGGTCGTCCGCAGGTAGTCGATCGCACGATTGCGCGCGACCGCGAGCAGCCAAACGCTCCGCGAGCCACGCGTCTCATCGAACGTGTGGACGCGGTTCCAGATCCGCAGGAAGACTTCCTGTGTGAGGTCCTCGGCTTGCGCCTGATTGCGGACGATCGCGAAAACGCGGCTGTACACGAGCGATCCATAACGGTCGTAGAGTTCGGCCATCGCATGCGGATCGCGCTGCTTCATGGCACGCGCCAGGTCCGCACTTTCGTCCGCGCCGAGGGGCTGCACAGTGCGACTTCGATTGCTGTTTAAATTTGTTAAGAACGTGCTAAAATCCATACTCTGATCAATGCGGAGAACGAGGGTCCATTCGGCTCACGTCCTCAATATTTTCCTGTTGAGACTCGTCGGAGGGTGACATTCCTGGCGACGTGACACAGCTTCTGGTCCAGTGGAAGGACGGAGACCGCGAGTCTTTGGACCGTCTGATTCCCTTGGTGTATCAGGAGTTGCGCACCATCGCCCAACGTTTTTTGCGCAACGAAAAAGCTGGCCACACGCTGCAGAGCACGGCGCTCGTGCACGAGGCTTACCTTCGTCTCGTCGATCAATCGCGCACCAACTGGCAGAACCGCGCGCATTTTTTCGGAGTCGCCGCCACCATCATCCGCAATATCCTGGTCGATCACGCGCGCGCCCGGCAAGCCAGCAAGCGCGGAGGTCCGATGCCTGCGCTGTCGCTCGATGAAGCGATCGCGCTGTCGCCCAAACGGGACCGGGAATTGATTGCCGTCGACGACGCACTGATGAATCTGAGCCGGCTCGATCCGCAGCAGAGCCGCATCGTCGAGCTGCGATTCTTCGGCGGACTGACGATCGAAGAAACCGCGGAGGTGCTCGACATTTCGGTCTCGACGGTCAAGCGCGATTGGATCCTCGCGAAGACATGGATCGGCCGCGCACTTTCGAACACCGGTGCTCCGCTATGACCGCGGATCGATGGACGCGAGTGAAGGAATTGTTCGAGACGGCGCGCCAAATTCCACCGCCGGAGCGCGAACGTTTGCTGCTCGAGGAAACCGATCCGGAAATCAGCGGCGAGGTACGGGCATTGCTCGCGAGCTACGACACTTCGCCTGATTTCATGGAGGAGCCCGCGCTCGCGTCCAGGTCGGGCGACGTCGTTTCGGCAATGGCGGGGACGCTCGCCGGCACCAGAATCGGATCGTGGAGATTGCTGCGGCAGGTCGGCGAAGGCGGCATGGGCGTTGTGTATGAGGCCGCCCGTGACGATGAACAATTCGATCAGCGCGCGGCCGTCAAAATTCTGAAGCATTGGACGCTCGGCGCCGCCGATGTCTCGCGCTTCCGCACCGAACGGCAGATTCTCGCAGGCCTCGATCATCCCAACATCGCGCGTCTGCTCGACGGCGGCGCCACCACTGAAGGACTTCCCTTCTACGCGATGACCTTCGTCGAAGGCGAGCCGATCGACAAGTTCTGCTCGAGCCATAAACTGGGCGTGCGGGAGCATCTGAAACTATTTCGCAAGGTCTGCGACGCGGTCGTGTACGCTCATCAGCGCGGCATTGTGCATCGTGATCTGAAGCCAGCGAACATTCTCGTGGAGGCGGATGCGACGCCGAAGCTGCTCGACTTTGGAATCGCGAAAGTTCTCGATCCCGGTGGCTCGATCACTCGTGACAAGATTACGCAGACCAGTACGCTAAACCGCTTGGCCACGCCTTTTTATGCGAGCCCCGAGCAGCTCAAGGGCGGCGAAATCACTCCGGCGAGCGACATCTATTCGCTGGGCCTCCTTCTATATGAACTGCTCACGGGACATCATCCGTTCCATGACGGGCGCGGCAATATTCATCTGGTCGCGACTGCAATCTGTGAGCGCGACCCGGAGCGGCCGAGCGTGCGCGCGGGTGAAAAGAGTTGGGCTCGGGATCTCGACCGTGTGGTGTTAAAGGCTCTCGAGAGGGATCCGAAGGATCGTTATGCGAGCGCCGGCGATCTCTCTGCGGCGATTGGACGCTATCTAGATGAACAGCCCGTGAACGTCCGCGTGCCCACTCTGGATCGCCGGAGCCGGCGCTCGTTTTTCAGGATCTCCGCGGCAGCAGCAGTGTTCCCGATCGTAGCCGCCGTCACCTGGTGGGCGGCGTCAAACGGCTTCCACAAGAGCGCTCCCGGCCCGCGCCGTTCGATCGCGGTACTCGGATTTCAGAATCTCTCCGGCCGGCCTGACGCTTCGTGGATCTCGACCGCGCTATCGGAAATGCTCGCGACAGAACTAGCTTCGACCGAGCGCGTCCGCCTCGTTTCGAATGAGACCGTGACGCAGGTCACGCACGATCTTGACGTACCCGAGATGCAGCCGTACCCGCGCGAAACGCTCGATCGCTTGCGCGCGAATCTGAAGGTCGACTACTTCGTGACAGGTTCGTTCCTGAGTCCGCAAGATAATTCGGTGAAGCTCTACGTCCGCTTGCAGGACGCTCAATCCGGCCAGATCATTGCCGGCTCGACGGGCACCGGTGCGGCGACACAGTTGCCGTCGCTGGTCAATGAGGCAGTCGACGAACTGCTGCGTGGAACCGAGTGGCGCGATGTCGCGCGTGGGCGGCCGCAAGGGGCTCTGCGCCCGTTTGCCAACGCCGCTTCGACAAGGCTGCATGCGCAAGGCGTGGCGCGGCTCGCAGCTTTCGACACTGCCGGCGCGCGCGATTTATTTGCACAGGCCATCGCGGCGGATCCCAAAAATCCTGTGGCCCATTCCGCGTTGAGCGGCACCTTCGCATCGCTCGGCTATGAGGAAAAGGCGCAGGCGGAGGCCAAGCTCGCCTACGACCTGTCGGCTCCGCTGCCTCGTGAGGAGCGGCTCTCGATCGAAGGGCGCTACCACGAAGTGATGCACGACTGGCTGCCCGCGATTGCGACCGATCGCAACCTGTGGGAGTTGTTCAGTGACAACCCCGAATATGGTCTGCGTCTCGCCCGTGTTGAGAATCTCGCCGGAAAGCCCAAAGAAGCACTGGCGACCCTCGCCGACCTGCGCGCGCGGCAGCCGGCGGCGAATCGGGCCGATCCGCGCATCGATCTCGAGGAGGCCCGCTCCGACTTGCTGCAGAGCGACTTTCGCGCGCAACTCGACGCCGCGACGCGCGCCGCTGAATCGGCATCGCGTCTCAACGCTCATCTGCTCACGGCGTCGGCTCTGCAAGCGAAGGGTGACGCCTTGTATGGACTCGATCGTCTGGACGAAGCTCTGCCTGCGTATCAATCCGCTGAAGCGATTTATCGCGAGAGGGGCGATGATTTCGGCGCTGCGTCGATCCTGCATCGCGAAGGACGGCTGTATTGGAAACGCGGTGATTATCAGGGTCAATCCGACTACAACCAGAAGGCGCTCGCAATGTTCGAGAAGATCGGCAACAAGAGCGCGATCCCCACGGTGCTGCAAAATCTGGCGCTCGCGAAACTCGGCCGTGGCGACTCCGAAGGCGGCATCGAGCTTCTCGAGCGCTCGGCGGCGATCAGCCGCGAGTTGGCTCAGAAGAAGGCGCTCTCCGGATCTTTGAACAATGCCGGCAACCTGCTGCGGCGCCTGAATCGTCCGGACGAAGCGCGCCGGAATTACGAGGAATGCCTCGCGATCGCGGTGCAGCTAAACGATCGCGATCAGATCGCGCGATCGCACATCACGCTCGAGATGCTCGACTTCGACGAAGGCGATCTGGGCTCTGCTCTCGATCATCTGCGCGAGGCTTGGAAGACGATCAATGGCTCGCCTGATTCGCTGTTGAAAGCGTCGATCCTGCAGCATCGCGGCGACGTTGAAAAGGCGAAGCGCGAACACAAGGCCGCTCGACAGTCCTACGAGGCGGCGCTTGCCATTTCGCGGGCGTTGCACGCGGATCAATATACGGCGGATTCTCAGACTTCGCTCGCCGACATCGCCGGCGAACAGGGCGACTTTCAAACCGCGTACGCCTACCTGGCGAGCGCCAACAGTTTCTACATTCCACGAAAGCAAAAAGCCCAGCGGGCCGAGGCCGCGTTAGTCGAGGCGCGCGTCCGGATCGCGGATCACAATCCCTCGGCAGCGCGCCCCCTGATCGATGAGGCGCTGGCGGGCTATCGCGCCGTGAAATCGGCCGCCGGTGAAACGGCCGCTTCGGCACTCTCGGCCTCGTACTGGTTGGCTCTGCACAAACCTGCCGAGGCGCAGGGGGCGCTTACCCAGAGCCGGGCCGCCTTCTCACAATTGCACGATTTCCAGGGACGTATGCGCTATCGCTTTGCTTCGGCGCAGGTCGCGTCCGCACTGGGAAATCGCGCGGGCGCGGCGCGTGAGATGCGTGACATCCTCGCCGAGCTCGAATCGAAGAACTGGGCAGAGCTATCGGAGAAAGTCCGCGCGGCTTTAGCCCACAGCAGCAACTGACTCTGCCACAGGAACGTAGGCATCGGCCATTTGCGCGGGCATCTGGGTGCTCGTCCAACGCGTGAGCACGGTTGATGCTTTACACACACGTCTGCCGGGATTGCAAATTCCGGCGATCTCAGCCACCCAAAGCTGGATCAGGAAGGAACCCCGGCAGACTTTCCCCTCCTCTGCAACATGCGAAGTGTATGCACCTATCCAACAAGGCATCGCCTGGTTGTAGAGGAAAGAACGGGAAAACTAGTGAATATCAATCTTCAGCAGCGCGTCGGAGTGATCATGACGCCATGCCCAATAGGACTCGCGGTCCCGATCCTTCAATTTGGCGAAGTCGACGTACTTGCGATGGTTGTCACGCACCCAAATTCGATACGCCTGATCTTCGTGGCTGTTCCATACGTGATCGTCGTTGTGCTTCTTGTCGTGGTAATGCACGTCGTCGGCTTGCAACAAACTCGGCATCATCACGAGCGGGAGCGAAAGTGCCGCACTCAGCAACGCAGACGTCATCAATCGATTGGTTTTCATTTTCAAAATGGCCTCCATTTCAGTTCTAAGCAGTCGTGGTGCCAAACTCTACATATTCCCCTGGCGCGTACGCCCCTTCTTCGGCGCAACCTCTTTGGGACGGAGCTCCTTCTCGCCAGAGTCGCCCGCATTCTCGATACCGGCAATCGTTTCTGCCTCGAGATACTGGCCCTCTTGCAACAACTCCACTACACTTTCCGAGTCCGCTTCTTCGATATCCGACAATCCTTGTGTATCTCCAGACTGTCCAGCCGAACCGGGGCCCAATCCCGGCCCGTCTTTCGGTCGAATCGATGGATACGTTTTATCTTGTTTCATATCGCTGCAACCGCACGCAATGAGCCAATCGCTCTTAGATAACGAGAATGGTCCACGCCGTGCATGATTATCTTTCGAATGTCGACAATTCACCACGATACACAAAGACGGCCCGCGGAACTCGACGGGTCCCCATCGCAGCTTCACGGGGGCGCCATCCAGCAC
>DASXZC010000169.1:0-1533 GCA_036502165.1 Bryobacteraceae bacterium | reverse complement strand
GATACCGAGAACGAAGTCCAAAGCCGTGGCTAGATTGCCGAGCAAACCCATCAACGAGCACCTCGTTTATCTGCTGGCGCAGGCAAACCGGGAAATCAATCGACAGCTAGACGCGCGCTTCCGGACGGAAGGCGTGCCGGTAGAACAGTGGCGCATTCTGAAGGTCCTTTCGGACGGCGAGGGTCATTCGATGGGTGAACTCGCGGAAGCGGTACTGCTTAATCATCCGACCCTGACCAAGATGGTCGACCGCATGGTGTCCGACTCCCTGGTTTATCGCGTTCAGGATGCCGAGGACCGGCGCAAGGTACTGATGTTCAGCTCCGACCGCGGAAAGGCGCTGACGCAGCGCTTGAATTCGCTTGCGCAGAGTCAGGAGTCTTACATCGCCGAGAGTTACGGCAACAAGGCGACCGCGGAATTGAAACGCCTGCTGGAAAACCTGATTGAGAAGGCGAACTAAACAAATCTTTGCAACAAGGTGGAGCATATTGGTCTCTGCCGTCCTAAAATCGGGTGAGATAGATTTCAGGATCGATCTGTTGCAAATTTCGTTCCAAGCGGATCGTCGGAGAGTGAGGCAACCTCATCAGAAAATGTCGGCTGCTAGGAAATGATCCGCACCGGCAGGGTACGGATACCGCGGATGAAATTCGAATCGAACCGCTGCGGCGCACCAACAATCTCGAAACGAAGATTCCGTTGCAGAATCTCTTCCCAGAGAATCCGCAACTGTTGCTCCGCAACCGGTCGCCGACACAACCGCGCGTGCCGATGAATTCGCGCGGCGGCATATTGCGCGTCGCCTCGGCGTGAGCGAGCATCGAAATCAGGTCGAAGGCAGGCGGCGCGCTCGCGCGCGTATCGGCGACCTGTATACCGCCCAGTTCCGAACTCGACGAGAAGTTCACATGGTCGAGTTCAACCGCAAAGATATCGTCGTGGCGCGTGATTGACCAATAGGGACCGAACGACGACGCGCCGCAATAGTGCACCGGATCGTCGCGGCGCAACTGCGCAAAACGGCGGTCGCCAAGTGTCATCCTGGTACAGCTTGGGATCGCTGACATCGATCGACGTCGGTGCGCGTTGCAGCGTTTCGGCCTGGGCCATCGCTCGCTCCCTTCGCTGCTGTCGTTACGTGGCGTGCGATAGCATAGGACGGGATCGAGCGCCGGCAAAGCCGGGAAAACTCGACAAGCTTCCCGTTGGGGAATTCCCCCTCAAGGTCCTGCTTGATCGCAGGACTGAGGGCATTCATAGTTGCTGGCGTAAAGGATTGATGCGGATGGTTCTGACGATGGGGTTGCGGCGGTCGCTGGCGCTGGATGCCGATGCAGAAGCGCTGGTGAGCGATGAGGCGCGATTGACCCGCCGGGAAATGGTCGATCGCATCGCCCGTCTTGCGTCGGTCTTACGCAACCTCGGCATGCAGGATGACGACCGCGTGGCCATGCTGGCGCCGAACGGACAGCAGTACATCGAATTCTATTTCGGCGTTCTCTGGGGCGGCGGAATCGTCGTGCCCGTCAA
>DASXZC010000168.1:0-4995 GCA_036502165.1 Bryobacteraceae bacterium | reverse complement strand
GGGGGCGGGAGTAAAAGAATCCGCCTCGAGGCGTTGCAGGACGATGCCGGGTGGCTGGCCGCGTAAGAAGTCGAGGATCGAGCTTTGCGCGGGATCGGAGGCGAGCCATCCCGATCCATCGAGGCGGATCGGCCGACGGGCCGGAGAGTTGATCAGGTTTGAAGCAACCTGTCCGGCAAAACTCATCACCAGCACGAGCGCCGCCGTCCCAGCCCAGCGAGTGAAGCGCCGTTTCGAGCTTACGACAAGCGGTCCTAACGTGATCAGCATTCCTGCCATGATCCAGGGCCACCATTTCAAGGTCGAGTTGAAGCGATTGAACTCGTTGATGTATGCGTCGTCGGCAAAGAAGAATTCCGTGAGGATGAGCATCGCCGCCCAGAAGCAAGTCCACCAGCGGGCGGTCGAATTCAGCCTGGCCGACCACGCGGCGGCCGCGAGCAACAGCAGGTACGGAGCGAAGACAATGAGCCAGAGCAGCGGCGGCGTGTGTTCATCCAGCAAGACTGGCCGTAAATGCACGCCGTACCCAAGCGCATGACGGGAGAACGACACGAGGAACGGGGAGACCAGCAGCAATCCTGCGGCGGCGCCGGCCGCTAACGATTTCCACGGCACTACGGCTCGGCGCAGCAGGCGCCATCCGACCCATCCGCCGGCGAGCAAACCCTGTAGCGGTAGATTCCAGGCGTTGGTCGCGGCAAGCATGGGAACTGTGGCCGCCAGGATCGCGGGGGCGTAGCGCAGCTCGGCTTCGTTCTCGATGAGGGCGATCGAGAGCAGGGCCAGCATCAGTAGAAGGAAGCCGCCCATGGGAGGATGGAAATCGCCCAAGGGAACGAGGTAACCGAACGTCTCCGCGGGCAATTTCATTGTCTTGAGAGCCGCAACACGGCTCAGGTCGAGCAGCTTGAGTCCCCAGGAAGAGGTGACTTTTTCGGGGACGGCGGCTTCTCCGATGAAGCGCATTCCTTCGTGGAGGTGGGCGGGGCGCATCATGTAAGGGGCGAGAATGGACGCTCCCGTGCCGCCGAACAGGAAGGATCCCAGGGAGATCAGGGATTCACGGCGTTTTGCGCCTGCGATGTACGCAGCGACGCCGGCGGCGACAGCGGTGAGGGATGTGATGGTGCAGAAGCCGAGCCGGTAGGCGAGGCCGGCGTCCAGGCGAAACATTCTGCCGATGAGCGCGGCGGCGTAGAACTGAAATCCATAGTAGATATCGAATTTATAAGATGGCAGCCAGCGGTCCGGCGGGGGAAGTTTTCCGCCTCCCAGGTAGTCCGAGATGAACGTCAGGTCGGTGAGCTTCTCGGAGCTGCCATCGAGGTCAGGTGAACACAGCGCGCAGAGAAGAATATAAGCGAATGTCGAGACGAAAAGGAGCTCGATCGCCCAGTTCGCGCGGAGGGAGTCGCGCCAGCGCCAGATGGCGGCGATGGAGAGGACGGTGACCAAAGGCTGCAGCCAAGCCAGTGCGCCGCCTAGGTTTACGAGGTATTCAAGGAAGAAGAGCGAGAGGGCGGCGAATATGGGCGATGCGACTTTCGCCAGCGCGTAGTTAGGGATCGCGCGGTTGGCCAGCAGCGCGATACCCGTGAGGTTGATCAGGAGAAGGGCGATGACCGCGGCGAGGGACGTGAAGGGAGTCATCCAAAGTTCTCACCTATGGTACAAGGCCGAGGCTTGTTAATGTCCGCGAACTAGATACTGGTTGGGTACATTACGAGCCGGTGCTTCGCGGCCGTGACGTTTGCGATATAGAGAGGCGATGTTGTCGTAGATGTGCTCCTCGCGCCGATGGAATTGCCGGTATAAGCCGCATTGAGCGTACGAGATTGGCGATACATCGAACAGGACCGTCTCCCAGCTCATCGATTCGCCCCACAGAAGCGAGTTCACGCGGATTTCCAGGTCGGCGCCGGCTTCCATGAGGATGTCCATCATTGGCCTGCAGTAGTTAAAGATGCTATTGACGGCATGGAAGATTGGGGTCTGTCCACCGAGTCCACTGGCGTCCAGATCGGCCCTGGCGTTCACGTCGGCGCCGGCGTCGAGCAGGGTGCGGGCGCAGCGAGTAGAATTGAACTCCGCACAGATGTGGAGAGCTGAAACGCCGCGGCAGGAGGTGAAGGCGCAGAGCGGGCTCAGTTTTCGTTGAATGTGCTCGGTCGAGCTTGACAGAAGTTTCTGAAGCGCGCGGTCGTCGTCGAGCAGAACAGCTTCGAGCAGGGGATCGCCGACGGATGCGCCGGCATCGATCATGATTTGCAGGCACTCCGCGAATCGTGTGGAGCGAAGATACATTTCGATCAGGGAATCGATTGGCCGGCGTCCTTTGATGGGGTCAGTTGTGCTGACACCCGCGGCGAGCAATGCTCGAATGCCATCGGGGGAGTGCTCTTCGAATGCTCCGAGTAGATCGGCGCCGGTGGGCATGGTTTTCATCTTTGCCAGATTTGACCTCGGCCGCAGAAACTCCGCTAACCTCGTTCCTTCTCTCTGAACAGCAACGAAAATAGGTATCCTCGAGCGACGTCGGAGTCCTGGACCATTCCCCAAGAGACGAACGCGGAATTGGTCCGGTCGACTTGCGCCACAGCGTCGGCCGGGTCGAGGGACCGCTCAAGGTTGTAGTCGGCATCGTGCCGCGCCTGCTGCAAAATGATGAAAGCCTGAGCCACCTTTGTCAGTTCAATCCGCTGGATGATCTCGATCGATTTAGGATCCCCAAGATCGAGATTTCTGCCCCGAGGCTCTTGATGGTCGCCCCGGAGACCCTCTTCATCCGCTCATGCTCAAACATCCTTCCGATTCGTGCTCGATGATTCGGGTCAATCCATTTCAGAACCGTCCCGCGAATCAGCAGGTGGAACAGTCCGTAATAGGCGGTCGAGACAGCTCTGCGAAGATTGGCTTGGTTCGGGGGAAAGGTCAGGAGTATTCGTGCCTGTTCGAGAAGTTCCTCGGGTAAGCTATCGACCATTCTCCGGCCTGCTCAAGAAATTCAGATAGGAATGCAGTCCAAGTTCCTCACTGCGAACCACTCGGAGGAGCGCGCTGCCTATTTGTTCAGACAAGCGTGCAACCACCGCAGCGGGAGGGGCGGTCCTATTCAGGACAACGTCAAGGAAGATCGAGGAGTCGCCACTCCAGTCTTCAGCAAGATGGTGGTCGATGCGCGCGACCTCCGGGTCCGCCGCGAAAAGCTCCTGGAGCCGTTTGACCCGCTCTCGGACTTCATCCTGTTGAACCAATCCTGATGCAACAATCGGCATGGGTTGACCTGCTGTTAGGATAACGCGCGACGAGCTATCGCACGCCATGCCACTCGATCCGAAATCCTGCTAGGCTGGAAACGGAATGGCAGCCAGTGTCTGGAAAGGCCATATCACTTTTGGCCTGATTACGATTCCGGTGCGGTTATTGCGCGCGGCGCGGAGTGAGCGTGTGCCGTTGCGTGAGTTGTACCGCACAAACGAGCCGGAGCCGGTGGAACAGGACGTTCCGCCTGCCAAGGGACCCATCCGCATTGACCAGCGGCGGAACGCGGCGCCCGAACCTGCGGCGCCGGAGCCTGTTTATGAGCCTATCCGGCACGTCGCCATGGGACGAAATTCGGACGAGCCGGCTCCGGCTGGCGCTATCACGAAGGGCTATGAATTCGAGCGGGGACGGTATGTGACGCTCGCGCCGGAGGAGCTACGCTCGATCGCTCCGCAGACGTCGCGGGATATGGAGATCGTTGAGTTCGTCAAACTGGCGGACGTGGATCCGGTTTATTTCGAGGCCTCCTATTACGTCAAGCCGGAGGAGGCGGGGCGGAAGCCTTACGCACTCTTGTACGCGGCGATGCGAGAGGCTGGCTATGCGGGTGTTGGCCAATTCGCCATGCATCGGCGCGATCGAGTCGCTATTTTGCGGCCGGGTCCGGTGGGGCTGATGGCCCACGCGATGTATTTCACGGCGGAGGTGCGATCGGATGAAGAGGTCCGCGCTGATCTGTCGTTGGTTTCTGAGAAAGAAGTCGCGTTGGCCAAGTCGCTCGTGGGCGCGCTGGCGGGACCGTTTGAGCCTTCGAAATACCGCGACAAATACCGCGATCGCCTCGAAGCTCTCATTGCCGCGAAGGTCGAAGGACGGGAGACCGCGACGATTAGCGAAGCAGCGCCGGTCAAGGAGACCGTCGACATCATGGAGGCGCTGCGCAAGAGTCTCGAGGCCATCAAGAAACCAGCGGCGAAGGCAGAGCCGCCGGTGAAGCGGGCGGCCCGGAAAACTGGACGAACTAGCGCTTGAGCTTAGTCCGCGGTTTCGTCGCTTGCGGATCGATGCTTGCGCGGATCGAGGTCGGCGACGAGGGCTGCGGCGTGTCCGATGACGGTGCCGACCTCGCGCGCAACCTTCGTCAGAATCCCGTCGGGTGCGCCATCGCTTAGCTCGCGCTCGGCTTCAAACCAATCCGTTTCCGGCGTTCCGAATGGCCGGCCGCGGGCCTCCCATAGATGATAGGCGCGTGTCTCGATCTCGGCGGCGGATGGGGTCGGTTGATTCATGGCAGTCCTCCAACATTAGATCCCTGCGGGCTATGCTAAGTTTGCAACAGTGGCCGATACTGTTGCTGAACTCGAAAATCATCGCCCGGCTTTGACAGGTCATTGCTACCGCATGCTGGGATCCGCGGTCGATGCGGACGATGCCGCGCAGGAAACGATGATCAGGGCCTGGAAGGGGCTTGGCGGATTCGATGGCCGCGCGTCTCTGCGGACGTGGTTGTATCGCATCGCGACCAATGTTTGCCTGGATCAATTGGCCAATCGGGGGCGGCGACATCGGGCGATCGATGTGCGGCCGTCGGGATCGACGACGGATCCGCTGACGCAACTGCCGCATTCGTATTGGATCGAGCCGATTCCGGATTTTCGGGCGCTTCCGACGGATGCCAATCCGGCGGAGAGTGCGATTCTGCGCCAGAGTATACGGCTGGCGTTCGTG
>DASXZC010000167.1:0-1600 GCA_036502165.1 Bryobacteraceae bacterium | reverse complement strand
GGCGTTGCTCCAGCATCGCCTGCGCAACGCCAGCATCGCCAAGAGGAAGCGAAATGGGAGATTGCAGCTGCAAGACACCCTCCCCGACGAGGCTATAGAAGCTTCGCATCATGGCTGCGCGCCGCGCCGCACTTTTCAGATAGTCAAACAAAATGGGCCGGGTGAGCGTCAAGGATTTGGCGGCGAGATCGGACACCGAAACGCTTTGGACAGCGCCGCCCGATTGGCCGAACAGAGCGATATGTCCGCATCGATCCGCTAGGGCGACAGAGCCCCTGAACGTCGGCGCGCCTACGGAATCGCACACATAGGTCATAGATGCGCCGTACGCGGCTTCGATCTGTTCAGCCCAATCCTCCTGCGAATAGGAGTAAACATGATCGCAGAGCGCAGCGACGCCCGGCGATTTAGATGGATCTCCGAGCGTGCCGACCACCTGGGCGCCGATGTGCCTGGCCCAGGTCGCAAGCAGGCGCCCCGTTGTCCCGCCAACGGCGTGAATGAGGCAAAGATCGCTCGCCCGGACGGTGAAAACCTGTTCCATCAGCATCGTCGCCGTCAGACCCCTGACCAGCGAACTCGCAATCAATTCGTCGGGAAGCTCTTCCGGCGGGGCCAGCAGTAGATCCTGCGAGACCAGTCGCTCTTCGCAATAGGCGCCGTAACCGCGGTCGACATAGGCAACGCGTCTGCCGACCGGCCAGCCTTCGACATTGGGGCCTACGGCCGTGATAACCCCGACCGCTTCGATCCCCGGAACGCCCGGAACCGTCAAGGTTTTGTACTGCCCCGTTCGGACGTAGATGTCGTGGAAATTCACCCCGATCGCGCTCTGACGGACGCGAACCTCGCCTTCGCCCGGCTCGCCTAAATCGATCGAACGGAGTTCCAGGACGGCAGGACCGCCATAGCCGCGTTGCACGACCGCTCTTATGCGCTTCACGTGTGTTTCATTCCCTCGACGGTCGCGAATGGCGCGCGCCGCCGGTTCAAGGCTCGATCGTTTGCCCATGTATCGAATGCTTCAGCAACTGCAAGGCGCCCACGCCAGGAGGGTTGAAGGCGTTGGATTTTGGAAAAGACCGGAACATCAAATTCTTATCGATAACAAGCAGCAGTTGACCGTCAGATCGCGTTCGAAAAGCGACGATATGGCGAACAAAACGAGCGAATGCGCTGCCCGGTTTCCCCAAGTGATGGCGCTTCGCGCCTTCCAGGTCATGCTCTATATTCGGAGGGCGTCTAACAAAAATTCGGTCCTGCGGCGGGCCGACGCACCGTACGGGCAGGATAAGGGCTAGATACCGACGTGCGGGACTTCCAACCTGTGATGGACTCGAAGGGCAAACCTACAGGGCCGAGGGCGGCCTCGGAAAGGTGGCAAACACGTATTCTGGAGCGTATCCTTTGGCGTGGAGTCTGTTGCAGGTTTTCTGGAGCCCTCTGACTTTATGAGCACCGAGAACTGGGAAAGCTATTCGGATTTCTACCGGCGGTCGGGTTACTCCATGTTTCCGCAGAAACATCGGGAGTCCCGCGGCCGATTACCGTTTCGAATGATCGAGGTCGAACAGGGACCTCATCAGTTCACCGATCCCAG
>DASXZC010000166.1:0-4913 GCA_036502165.1 Bryobacteraceae bacterium | reverse complement strand
CCGTGCGACCGAGATATCAAATCCGTTCAGCCCCGCCGGTGGGTCGATAAAGACCAATAAAAAGGGACAACTTGCGGAGGTCTCGAGAGTAAAGCTTTTCGGCGGATCGAGCCTCTGGAAAAATTCGACTTCGTGAGGCGTCATCTGGCCGAGCATCTTGGCCGAGAGGTTATTACCGCAATAGACCGAGCGGCTCACCGCCATCGGACCACTTTGCCCGCGCAAACTGGCCGCGATCTCGACAACGTGCAACGGACGTACGCTGACGTTTTCCGCTGTCCCGGTGATTATCAGCGCGATCTGTCCGTTCCGCGTCCGCGTATAGCTGGCAGTAACGTCGCGCAGCGCGACCTGCCGCGCGGGCGTCGTCGCCGGGGTGAAGCGCTCTCCGACGATCGGCAATCGGCTGAGTAAGTCCGCTGCTCCGGCGGGCGCGTTATGGATCGCAAAAGTCATGGTGCCGAAGCCCGCACCGACGATTAGACAGAGCAGGAGGAAGAAGCGCGCCGAATGCGTCACCGCCTGGTTATAGACCGGAGCGGCAGCTTCCTCCCGCATGAAATCGTTGACTTCCGGCATCGCCGGCGCATCCAGAAGCTCCTCCGCCTGCGGCGAACGAGGCGATGATCGGAGGAACTTGTCGGTCTCCTTGGATTGCGCATCGTCGAAACCGGTGAAATCGCGACCGCGATTCGGTTCCCATTCCGCGGCGGATCGCGGCGTCTCCTCGCTCTCAATCTGCTCGGGACCCTTCTCTTCTTTGAACTCGAAGGAAGGGGTTTCCCCGGTTTTTGGTTCCCTCCGCTCCCTGCGGCCTTCCTCAAATGATCTGGCGACCAGTTCCTCGGTCGACGGACCTACGGGCGCCGCAGCTTCCGGCGGAGCAGATGCCTCCGCTGATTCGACATTTTCGGATTCCGGCGAGGATTCTTCGTCTGCCGACGCCTCGGACGGCTCGTGCGAGGGAAACGCCGGCGAGGATACCTTGCCCGCGGGCTCCTCGTCAGTGGGCTCCTCTTCGGGGAGACTCGGCTCCGAGCGCATTTGTGGGACGCGCTGCGCCGGCCGTGGGGCTGCTTCGAACACCCCGTCTTCACGCCGTGGATCGACGCTGAAGACATGGCCGCATCGCGAGCACTTGAAAGTCGGGGTGCCTTCCGGCAACACCTGCTCGTCGATACGGTAACGGGTATGACAACTAGTGCACTGAACCTCGATCATCTCCCCACCTCACATCCCGAGCAGGAAAATATCATACGGCGAAGGCGAGTTCAGCTTGGGACCCGAAAGTTATCAGAGAAATTGCGTCAATTTTCGGCGAAGGTCGTCTAACCAGATGCGAATTGCGCTGATAGGACGCCGTTTCGATCCCGCCGGCGGCGGCACCGAGCGCGACCTCGCGATTACCGCCGATATTCTCCAGCGCGCGGGTCACGACCTTTCGCTTTATGCCGACGAAGTGAGATCGCAGACCGACGCGGTTCGAGTCCATCGCATAGGTGGTCCCCGGATGGGCCGGGCGCTCGGACTTTGGTGGTTCGCCAATCGCGCCGGACGTATCGCGCGGCGCGAGGGTGCAGAGGTCGTGTTCAGTTTCGCGCGGATCACTGACGCCGATATCCTTCGATCCGGCGGCGCCGCCCATCCGAGCTATTTGCAAGCGGCCAGGCGCTGGCTGAGCCCCAGCGGCGTCGCCGCCTTGCGCCTGAGCCCCTACCATCGGGTGCAGGTCACCGTTGAAAGACGCGGGTTCGCCTCGCCAGGTCTGAAACGGGCGATCGCGGTCTCCGATTTGGTGCGGATGGACTTGATCGAGACCTTCTCGCTCGATCATCGGAAGGCCGTTACTCTCTACAACGGCGTCGACCTCGAGCGTTTTCGCCCTCGAACCGGCGACGCCATCCGGACCCGCATGCGGCGTCAGTTCGAAATTCCCGAAGGTGCGCCCACGGCCGTCTTCATCGGTAACGGATTCGCGCGCAAAGGCCTCCGCTTTCTCATCGAGGCTTGGCCCGCACTCGACCCGAATGCGTGCCTGATCGTGGCCGGCACGGACCAGGCGATCAGCTCGTATCGCCGGTTGGCCAACCGCCTTGGTATCGCCGCGCGTGTCCGCTTCGTCGGTCCCCAGGAACACATCGAGGACGTTTTCGCCGCCGCCGACGCGCTCGCAATGCCCTCCCTGTTCGAGCCCTTCGGCAACGTCATCATGGAAGCGATGGCTTCGGGACTGCCAGTGCTATGCAGCGCCGCCTGCGGTGCCGCCGAGGCGTTGCCCCGCGAGTTTCGCGAATTCGTCCTCAGCGATCCCACCGAGATTACTGAACTCGCCGCACGGATGAAGATGGTTCTGGCGGTCGGCCGGGATTTGTCGCAGGTTGCCCGAAGTGCCGCGGAACAATTCACCTGGGAACGTTATGGACGGGAGTTGCTCGATTTGATTCAGTCGCTATGACGACGCTGCGCGCGCAGGCCGTCGAGAATCCCGCGCGCGATCGCCTGCCGCTTTTCCTCACGTGCTCGCCGAACGGTCGAAGCCCGCAGCATCCGCGCCGCAAGCAGCCTAATCGACGCGATCGTCGCATCGAGCCGCGCCGTAACTTGCGAATGTGGCTCGTGCAGGGTGCGGCAGAAGCCGCGTTCCCGCGCGATTCGAATGAATCGCGCACGATCGGCACGCGCCGTGTCCACCTCGTGATAAACGGTCGCCCGCGGCGAGTAACCAATGCGGAACCCGGCGCGCCGCAGCCGCTGCGACATCTCGGTCTCTTCCTCATGGCCGCATGCTCCCGGCCCCAAGCGTTCGTCGAACGGGCCGACCTGGCGCAGCGCCTCCGCCCGAAAGGCCATGTTCGCCCCGAGTACTCCGCGGACTTCGACGACGTCGTCACCGTGGTCGACGATCGGCAGATCCATGTAGACGGCCGCGGGGCCAACCTTCCCGGCCGGATCCTCGACGGGAAGAATGCGTCCTTTCATCGCGGCGAATTCCTGATGCTCACCGAAAAAAGCTTCCACCTGGGCGACGTATTCCGGCGCGACTACCAAATCGTCGTCCAGGCATGCGATTATTTCACCGCGAGCCTGGCTGATCGCGAGGTTCTGTAAGCGGCATTTGCCCGGTCGTGGATCGTGCAGATGGATCGTCGCGAGGCCTTCGAGGTCGACCGGCGAAGGTACCGGCGTGCCGTTCTCCGCGATAAAAACCTCGTGCAGGTCCGGAATTATTTGGGGTGCAAGACTGGCCAACAACCGCTCGAGCGAAGCCGGCCGCGCGTGCGTGGCAATTATGATCGAAACCTTCAAACATCTTCAAATTTTCAAATCCGCTGCGGCGGGACAAGAAGGCGGCCGAACGCCTCCGCAGCTTGTATTGCCCTCCGCACCCGAATAATTTTCATCTTTTACCGGGCCGCGAGAGTGGCGGAATGGCAGACGCGCAAGGCTCAGGACCTTGTGGAGGCAACTTCGTGGGGGTTCAAGTCCCCCCTCTCGCACCATCCAGCTTCAGCCTGCACTATTGGGAAGTGTCCAGGAAACGCCCCGGCAATTCCGCCACATTTGCAACGGTGTATGAGAATTCTCTGAGATTAGCGCTGGCAATGGGATGACTCGCACGTAGACAACGGGTAGGATAAACCCTACTTTAAGATAATTAAGGTGCTCGGCCCTAGAGGCCGTCTGGCCAGAAGCCGTATAGCCGACTTCGAGTCGAGTAGAAGTCATTGGGGGGTGATGTGGTGGAAAACGGCAACAATAATCCCACGTCCGGTGTTAAGGAAGAGACTGTCAACGACATCCCCGGCACCGACCCGAACATAGGATTAATTGGGCCGCCGCCAGATGAACGGCTCTCTGGAATCGCTTCGGAAATAAAAAAGAGTGGGAAACCTTTTGTCCTGACTGTCAGAACTCTATTAGGGTGGTTCGGGTATCGACGAAGGGGGGCCTTCGGTCTTTTCATCATTGATCAGTCGCTTGGCGAAGCGGGGTTGGCCACCGAACCGGATTATCGGTCGGCATGGCTGGACTCTGAAGTTGCGTTGGTGCTTGCTGCCGCGTCCCCAAAGGCAACTATAAGTGCAACGAATGATCCCACGTACCGGCTACGTAGGCTCCGGGCCGCCAACAACCCTCCGGTCGCAGTTTCGCCTCAGCAGACCGTAAAGGAAGCGCTCACCATTATGATGGCGAACGACTTTTCCCGGCTTCCTGTGATGTCTGGGGAACGGTCCCTGAATGGTGTCGTCAGTCTTTCATCCCTCGCCAAAAGATACGCGCTCGGAGCGAAATGCGAAACCGTCCAGGATTGCGTTGAGCCGGCACACACCGTTCGAAGCGATATGTTTCTATTCGACGCGATCAACGACATCATCAATCATGAGTACGTTTTGGTACAAGGGAATGATGGAAAGTTCACGGGCATCGTTACCACAAGCGATTTGAGCCTTGAGTTTCGTCAACTAGCAGAGCCGTTTCTGCTGCTCGCCGAGATTGAACAACACATCCGAGTTCTAGTGGGAAGGGGGAATTTCACCGGAGAGGAGCTCAGCGATTGCCGCGACGACAAAGACACGAGTCGAACGGTGTCAAAAGTTTCAGATCTGACCTTCGGTGAATATGTGCGTCTACTCGAGAATCCGGCCCGCTGGCAGCGCTTGAATTACAATTGGATAGGGGTGAGTTCGTTAATCCGCTGCAGAAAATTCGGGACATCCGTAATGATGTTATGCACTTCGATCCTGATCCGCTCGAAGAGGCCGATCTGAAGCTTCTTCAAAGCTTCGTCGCGTTTCTTCAAAATCTGCGTCAGATTATTGCTGGCTGAAAGTGTTCGCTTTCCGAAGCAATTGGCGGGAAGCCCACGGAAATAGGCTCAGTCAGTCAAATCTGAAGGCTAACGATCGGCCGCC
>DASXZC010000165.1:0-2818 GCA_036502165.1 Bryobacteraceae bacterium | reverse complement strand
GTGCGTCTCGTCGTCATGAATCAGCGGTACTCCCTTTAATCCCCCTCGCATCCCGGCGACCGAAATCGTCTTCGCTAACTTAGGTCCCGTCATTGGCGTCACCGTGCTCTCGAAGAGAAGCTTATAGCGCCCTTTGAAGCGATCATGGCTCCCCCAGACAATTGCTGCGTCAACGTCGGCACTCGTCAGTGCACTATCGCCGAAAGTCGGCTGAAGCCGCAGAACGACGTCGGGATGTTTGGTCAGAAATCGAATCAGGCGTGGCGAGAGCCAGCGAGACCCGAAGTAAGTGCTGACGCCAACGACGACCTCCGGAGTCGCGCGACGCCGAAGAAACCGGGCGGCATAGTCGATCTCATCTAGCACCCGCCGGGTTGTTCGCCGAAACTCCTCGCCGGCTTCGGTTAGCTTGATCGAAGACCCGGCGCGATCGAATAGCGTCAATCCGAGCTCGGCTTCCAACTGCTTGATCCGATAGCTGACCGCGCCCTGGCTCATCGTCAACTGCCGGGCGGCACCGGAGAAACTCATCAACGAGGCGACGACATCAAAGACCCGCAGTGCATTGAGCGACCGGATGGACATCAGTCATTATCATATTTTTTGATAGTGAGAATCAAATATTAACGTCGCCAGATTGGCTTAAAAATCTATATTACTCGGGCCGAATCCATTACTAACGCACACTCAGGGGTCACAATGGCGGCCAAGACTGTTGATCGATCGTCCCCGTCAGATTTGCCGATTGGCGGCTTCCGAGACGACGCCACGCGCTCGACTACATTGCCATCCCGGTGGTACTACGATCCCGCCGTATTCACTCGTGAAAAAGAGGCCATTTTCTTTCGAACATGGTCGTACCAATGCCACGTCTCGGATCTGCCAAATCCGGGCGACTACTATGTCGGCGAGGTTGTCGATCAGAGCATCTTTTTAATTCGCAGTCAGATCGGAGACCTGGTCGGCTTCTATAACGTCTGCAGCCACCGAGCTCATCCCCTACTCACCGGAACGGGGTCGACCCGTGCCATTGTCTGCCCGTATCACCAATGGTGCTACGAAACGAACGGCCGCTTTCGCGCGGCCCGGGCCTTCAAAGCGATTAAGGACTTCGATCGCTCCGATGCGGATCTTAAGCCTATCCGCGTAGAGATCTTCGGTGGACTGGTGTTCGTGAACTTGGATCCCGACGCCCCCTCGCTTCGCGCAGGTGCCGGTGACCTTCTAGATGACCTGCGCAAGCGCAATTCGCAATTCGATCAGATGGTACGGGCGCATCGCTACGAAATCGATGTCGCTGCCAACTGGAAAACCATCGTCGACAACAACCATGAGTGCTATCACTGCGATGCAAACCACAAGTCGCTCCTCGAATTGGTCGCATACAAGGCAACTGCGAGGTGGAAGGACAGCGGAATCACCTTTTGTCACACCGTCGACCGGGGGGACAAGGACAACACTGCTTACACAGTAGACGATGCAGCCATCGAACAAGACGCGACGTTTGGGTATATCTGGCCGACGACGATCCCGCTTATGTTTCCCGGGTCTTTTGGTCTCGCTCTATTTCACGTAATGCCCACTGGGCCTGAGACGACTCGCGAACGGTGGGACTTCTACTTCTTATCGAAGAACTTAAGACCACAAGAGCAGGCTCTAATCGATTATTGCACGAAGATTCTGGCACCGGAGGATATCGCGCTCTGCGAAGCCGTGCAGCGAGGATTACACTCGCGCGGGTATCGTCAAGGGAGGTTCGTGGCGGATCCGGAGCACGTGGAATACTCTGAGCACCACGTCCATCGATTCCAGCGGTTCGTACGAGAAGCAATCGGCCATTGATGTCCAACTCGCATGCGCAGAACTCGTATTGGGACGCAACCGCTACTGCGGCGGAAACGGCGCATCCGCTCGATGGATCGACTTCGGCTGACGTCTGCATCGTCGGCGGTGGGTATACGGGGCTCTCTGCCGCCCTACACTTGGCGCAAGCCGGCGCGTCGGTCGTCCTACTCGAGGCGCGCACACCCGGCTGGGGCGCTTCGGGTCGGAACGGCGGACAGATCATTCCCTATTGGAAAGTCGAACACTGGAAAATTGAACGCCAATACGGAACTGTAACGGCGGACAGGACGACCGAATGGGCCCGCGGATTCGTTTCGCTGGTGTTTGACTTGATCAAGGCACACCAGATTGATTGCAACGCATCCATATGCGGTTGGATACAACCCGCTCACTCATACGAACTT
The DNA here is from genome assembly GCA_036502165.1 of Bryobacteraceae bacterium. GTDB lineage: Bacteria > Acidobacteriota > Terriglobia > Bryobacterales > Bryobacteraceae > F-183. The sequence continues at coordinate 569 of DASXZC010000165.1, read as the reverse complement.
CTGCGAATTCAGGAGCGGCGAGCCAGGGAATGTCAGGCGCAGGGTGCAGATACCTACGTAGTCGAGGCCTCCAAGGCCCGGGACTTGCTCGGCACGGAGTGGTACAAAGGGGCCTTCGTCGATCGTCGGGGTGCTCGTCTGCAGCCGTTGTCCTACGCGAGAGGGCTGGCTCGCGCTGCGGCGAGCGCAGGCGCCCGGTTATACAGCATGACTCCCGCGCTCGAACTTCGGAGGCAAGGTGACAGGTGGTCGGTTGCGACCCCGACCGGCACCGTCATTGCGCGTACGGTGGTACTCTGTACCAACGCCTATGCGGACGCGGAGGGATTGAAACCCTTGGTTGACGATGTGGCTAAGGCTGTCGTGCCGCTCAACTCCTATATGATCGCAACTCAACCGCTGCCCGCGTCTCTGCGGCATTCCATCCTGCCTAACGGCGAAACCGCGGCGGACTTCAAGAAGCTGATGCACCACTTCCGAATGGAACCCGACGGGCGGCTCCTGTTTGGTGGGCGTGGTGGACTGTGGTCCTCCGATGACTCCAGCGCATATGCACCGTTGATCCGCGG
>DASXZC010000164.1:0-4701 GCA_036502165.1 Bryobacteraceae bacterium | reverse complement strand
CAACTGGGTGGGAATCTTTAGTGTAGCGGGTCGCAGACGAGGCAGCAAAATTTCCTCCTCTACACTACTACTGTAGTTTTTAGATTGAACGCCGGCTTCTGATTGATCTCGACGCGGCATTTGAGGTGAACAAGCCCGTAGATTTGTTGGGGCGAACGAGCCATCGGAACGACGAGCGCGTTGTCGATCCAATCGTTGACGACATAGGTGTCGAGCGTCCCGTCGGCGATGGCGGGTGAGAACGAAAACGTCGTCGCGTAGAGTGCCGGCAACTCGACGTGGAAGTTCACCGAGACAATATCCCCGGCCTTCATCCGCGCGAGTTGATGACCTTCCCGGGACGTGTTGGTTCCGGCGAAATCGACGCCTAAATGATCGCGCAGCATGAAGCCGACGTTGGGGAGATCGATGGCGGATTTTGCCTTCGCCACGATTTTTACTACAACAGTAGAAGATGGCTCCAGCATCTGCAGCGGAGTTCCCATTTCGTCAAAGAGTCCGATGCCGAGAATCTCCGCGCGGCCATCTCCGTAGCGGTGGTCGACGTTCGGGATCGACACTTCGAAATCCGGAACGATCTCGTCCACATCTTCTAATTGGCCGGGTTCGACGCCGTGAGTCTCGGCGTATACTTTATCCTTCTGGCTCATCGCCGCCAGGTACTTCGACACGACCGACTCGGTGGTGCCGAGCGCTTCGACCCTGCCGTGATTGAGCCACAGCGCCCGATCCCCCAGGGCTTTTACGTCGCCGGTCGCATGAGATACGAAAAGAATAGTAGTTCCACGATCCCGCAGCTCGTGGACCTTCCTCATGCACCGCTGCCGAAAGTAAACATCGCCGACCGCGAGAGCCTCGACGACCAGCAGGATGTCCGGATCCACGTGGATCGCCACCGAAAACGCGAGCCGCACGGCCATGCCGCTCGAGTACGTCTTGACGGGCTGGTCGATGAAGTCGCCGATTTCGGCGAAGTCGATGATCGCCTGGTATTTCTCATCCATCCCAGCGGCGGAAAAGCCGAGAATGGCGCCATTCATATAGACGTTGTCGCGCCCCGAGAATTCTGGATTGAACCCGGAACCAAGTTCGAGCAGCGCCGACACGCGGCCGTTGACGCGCACCTTGCCTTCGCTCGGCTGAAAGATTCCGGCGACCAGTTGCAGGAGCGTACTCTTCCCCGAGCCGTTCTCGCCGACAATGCAAAACGTCTCACCGGGCTTGACCTGAAACGAGACGTCGCGGAGCGCCCAGAAGTCGCGATGCCGGCGCACGTGGTTGAACGTGACCAACTCGGTCAGCCGGTGGCCGGGCTTCTCATAGATCGGATAACTCTTCGAAACGCCTTCGAACTCGATGGCAAACACTAACCTGAGAGTAGCCGGGGCCGCGCTTCCGGCGCAAGGGCTTTGTCCTAGGAGGACGTCGGCGGACGATGAAGGAGGATGCTATCTATGAGTGCGCGGCTCGCCGCTGTAGCGATCTATACCATCGAAGAAATCACCAAGTGAGCATTGAGGCGAACAGTCCTACTGCGCCAACGATCAAGAGCAGCGACGACCTTCCTCGCGTTGCCCCCAAGTTCAGTTGTCATCGGTGCCGTGTGGGAAGCGCGTATGAAGTCGCCCGCCCGCTATTCGACATCGGGTTCATTCTCCGCAAATTGTTGGCGGGCAGAGGCGAGACGGTTGAGCAGCTCGGGCGGCAGCGCGGATTCGATAGCGAGGGTGATCAATCCCGTCGATTCGAGAATCTCCAGATGCACCAGATCTTTGGGACGGAAGGAGGTGAGCTTCATTCGAACCAGGTCGGCAAGCGGCGCGACGGGAATAACCAAACCGGCCATATCTTTCCATTCCGGCTGGACGGGTGGATGGGGCAGCGGCTGGGTGGACTTGGAGCGTTCGCCGGAGACGACCAGGTGGACTGCTTCGCCGGGTTCTTGACCTGGGCGGATGAGCATGAATCCGCCCATAATGCGCCGGCCATCATAACCGGCGAGGCGGCTGGCCTCGATTACAGTTGCGAGATCTTCGCGGCCGATCATGACATCGATGTCGCGGGTGACGAAGCTGCGGCTGCGGTGGCCGGCGAAGATGTGAGTATTGACGGCGACACCATCGATGAATTCGTAGGGGGCGCCTGAGTCATTCAATACCTTTACGATTTTTTCAAGGTCGTCTATGAGAGATTGCATACCGAGTCGGTAGGGTGAATGAGCCTTGCCGGTGCTGGAGGAATCGGCGAAGAACTGCTCGGCTATAGTCATCGCTGTTGTCTCGGTCCTTGTTTCTCCATTTTATCGGCGCCGCCACGGCGTTTGAATCTCGAGAAGAAACAAGCCGGCGTCGCAGAATGACAAGGGCGTCGTCAACCGGGCTTCCAACTGTCGCAATTTTGGCTCGGCGGCGGTATGGCGAAGGAGCGCGTCCGGCGCAAGGGCTGCCGCATCAGCGGTGCTATGATGTCGGACACAAGCAACGACCATGAACCCGGCCGATGAACCGATCCCGCTGCGTGAAATCTGGCCTCCCGGAACACTCATCAAGGGCGATTTCGTGATCGAGAAGCGTCTCGGCGGAGGCGGCTTCGGTACCGTGTACATCGCGCGCAACCGCTTCCTCGGTTCGACCAACGTCATCAAACGGCTGCACGAGAATTTCGCCTCCGATCCCGATTTTGTTCGGAAATTCGTCAATGAGGGCCGCGCCATTCGCCGCCTGCGTGGATGTCCTCACATCGTCGAAGTCGAGCAGATGACGCAGACCGAGGACGGCCACCTCGTGCTGGTGATGGAATACGTCCCGGGTGGCGACCTCGCTCACCTGATGGACACGCGCACACTGTCGCCCGCGGAAGTGATCGAGTTCGGACGTCAAATCGCCACCGGACTCGAATCGGCGCACCAGGCGGGGCTCGTGCATCGCGACATCAAGCCGCAGAACATCCTGGTCGGCGAGGACTCGACGGGTAAAATCCAGCTCAAGCTGATCGATTTCGGCATCGCCGCGGATCATTCGAGCAACAATCAGACCAGCGTGATGCGTAGCGGCTCGATCGGATTTGCAGCGCCTGAGCAATGGGCGAGAGCGGGCAAGGATCTGGACGGACGCACGGATCTGTACGCCCTCGGAGCGACGCTCTATCGGATGTTGACGGGGCAAATGCCGTACCCGGATGTACTCGATGTCGGCTCGTTCTTCTCGCGGTCGCTGCAGGGTCCGCCGAAGCTGGCGTATGAAGTGCGTCCCGACGTGCCGTTCGATCTGGCGATCCTCATTCAGGACCTGCTCGCGGTGCAAGTGGAGAATCGCCCGCCGAGCGCGGCGCAGGTCATCCGCCGGTTGGAGGCGATGCAGCAGCAAGCGTCGAGGACGCCCTCGTATCAGCCCACGGTGTTCGAGCAGGCGCTCTCGATGTCACCGCCGCCGCCTCAACCGCCGCAGGCTCCTCCTTCTCCGGCGCGAGCCGTGACGCACTTGGAACCACCGCGACCTTCGCCAGTCCCGTATCAAGTTCCGTTTGCGCCGATGCCTCCGGCGCAGCAGGCATCGCCTGTGACGGGCGCGCGCCGCTGGCCATGGCTCATCGCAACTGCCGCGGTGGCCGCCGTGTCCATCGGAGGCTGGCTGGCCATGACCCATCCCACCGTTAAACCGCATACGGCCGCGCCCCCGGCGGCACGGGACTTTCCACGGATCAATCCGAAGGACGGGTTGACGTACATGCCGATTCCCTCCGGCAACTTTCAAATGGGATGTTCGCCCCGCGACACGGAATGCAGCCCCGACGAGGCTCCGCATTTCGTTGAGATTACCAATCGATTGTGGATGTCGAAGACCGAAGTCACCCAGGCGGCGTATGCGCGGGTGACCGGGCAGCATCCCGGACTTTATAAAGGAGACGATCTGCCCGTCGAACAAGTCAACGTAGACGAGGCGCAACGCTATTGCAGCACGATCGGCGGCAGGCTGCCTACCGAGGCGGAGTGGGAATACGCAGCCCGCGGCGGAAATCCGGCGGCGCGCTACGGCAATCTGGACGATATCGCCTGGTACACCGCGAACGCGGGACGCAAGAACCATCCTGTCGCGGAGAAGGCGCCCAATGGGTACGGGTTGTACGACATGCTCGGCAACGTGTGGGAATGGACCGCCGACCACTACGGCAAGGACTATTTTCTGCACAGCGAGGTTCGCGATCCGCAGGGACCAGGCACGGGCGCTGAGCAAGTCCTACGCGGCGGGAATTGGGATTACCGTGCGTCAGTGGTACGTGCGTCGTACCGCGGCAGAGTGGAACCGTCCTACCGCAGCTTCGGCATCGGGTTCCGTTGTCTTTGGAACCAGCCCTGAGTTCGTGCGGCTCTTGGAGACGTGATCAGAGGGAACAGTCGAAGGGTACTTCGTGCGATCAGCCCGTCGATTAAGCTTCCGCCCGCAGTTCGCAACGCTGCTCGTTTTCGCCGCCAACGGAGGCAAATTCGGCGAGGGAAGTTGTCGAGAGACCGAGCACCGTGGAGGCGCAGCCCTGGCACTGGATCAAATCGTCGCCGCGGACGATACCTCCCTCATCCGGAACCCTCTCGTAGCTTACAAACGCGAATACTTTGGCGCCTTGGCGGCTTTGCGTGAGACATTCTTTCAAGCTCCCGATCGCTGGACCAAAAATTTCACGCAAAGCAGGAAGTCCGGCGGGGGC
>DASXZC010000163.1:0-2255 GCA_036502165.1 Bryobacteraceae bacterium | reverse complement strand
TTGGCGTAGAGAATGCGCCCGGCGTCATCGAGCGCAACCGCCCCCGGCTCCATGGTTTCCATGAATGCTCTGTAGGACTCGCAGTCTCCCCCGATCGTGAAAACCTCTTCGGCCATGGGGCCGCGCATCACCAGCGCATCGACTTCGTTCTCACGAATGGCTCGTAGCGTTTCCTCCGCCTCCCCAAGCCTTTGACGAAGATCGGCGATGAGAAGGTCTTTCTCCGAAGGGGAGGCGGACGTCATGCGCCGTTACCGATACTGAGATTCACCAGGACCTTGTGCGTGTCGGAGAGATCACCGATGAGTTTGCGGATGGGAACGGGCAACTCACGCACAAGGGTCGGAATCGCCACAATGCTGTGTTCGCGCGCAAGCTTCGGGTTTTTTCGCAAATCGACCACCTCCACGTCGTACTGTCCGGGAAGATGTTCGGCGCATATACGTTCCAGATTAGCGATTGCTGCGAGAGATTTTGGTGTCTGTCCCGCAACGTAAAGAATAAGCTTTCGAGGAGCCATGGATACGTCCTTCCATTTATTTTCAGCCGCTAAGATTTTCGGCTCCTCTCAAGATCGACCTTGTCAGTGGCGGCTTGGCGAAGGAACTCGCTTTCATCATCCGTGATCGCTTTGAGTTCTATCTCGTCTGCATCGAGCTCTGCCCGGAGTGCCTCCATTTGAGCCTTGGCGCGGCGACGTTTCTGCTGGAGCTGCTGCTGGGCCCGCGATACCTCTGCGCTGCGGCGCACTTCTGTCCGGCGGGACTTGGCTTCTTCGTTCCTGCGGGCGGTGCCGGTCAAGGCGCCGTTCTCTCCCAGATACGGGGGAACGAGCTCAATTCCCTCGTCGCTCATGATGAACTCACGAACCTGGTTGGAGTGCGATATGCCGCGTGCCTTGAGCAGATAGAGCTCGCGATTAAACTCGCCGCCGACTTCACGGTTGAGCAAGAGGATCCATGCGTCCATAAGAGACGAAAGACCGGCGTCGGTTTCGACCCGCTGCCCGTCCTGACTGTGCATGAGGTGGGTGAAGATGGCGGTCACGCCGCATCCCTTCAGGAAATCGACCATGCGAAGCAGCATGGCTTGAATTTCCAAGCGATCACCGCCCTCCATGAACGAGGAGATCGGATCGAGGATAACGATGCTGGGGTTGAATCTGGTCACTTCTCGCAACATCACGGCCAGATGCATTTCAAGGCTGTAAAATGTCGGCCTCGTAGCAATGAATCGCAGTTTGTCCGACTTGACCCAGCGGCCGATATCGATCCCTAGCGATTTCATGTTCCTGACGGATTGATCGGCGGATTCCTCGAAAGAAAAAATAAGGGCGCGTTCGCCCGCGGCGCAAGCGGCTTCGGCGAAGCTTGCGGCCACTGAAGATTTTCCGGAACCGGCAACGCCTGAGATAAGAATGCTGCTCCCCCGATGGAAGCCGCCACCTGCCAACATATCGTCGAGGTCCGCGATTCCGGAAGAAATCCGCTCCTCGAAGACTTTGTGATCCAAACCAAGAGTGGACACAGGCAGGACGCTGAAGCCCTCCTGATCGATGAGGAATGGATATTCGTTCGTGCCATGTGCCGTACCGCGATATTTGACGATGCGAAGGCGGCGCGTCGAAATCTGGTTCTGAACGCGATGGTCAAGCAGGATCACGCAGTCAGAGACGTATTCCTCCAACCCCTGTCGCGTGAGCGTGCCGTCGCCACGCTCGGCGGTGATGACCGTTGTCATTCCCTTGTCTTTGAGCCAGTCGAACAACCGGCGGATTTCCGCGCGAAGGATCGCCTCGTTGGAAAAGACCGAGAACAAGCTCTCGATCGTATCGAGCACGATCCGTTTGGCGCCTATTGAATTGATCGCGGACTCGAGCCGGAGGAAAAGGCCCTCCAGATCATACTCGCCGGCTTCCTCGAGTTCGGAACGATCGAGCGCGACGTATTCGAACGCGATCTTCTCGTCTTCGACCAGCTTGTCGAGCGCGAAGCCCAGCGAAGCTACATTGCTGACGATATCCCCCGGACGCTCCTCAAAAGTGACGAACACGCCAGGTTCGGCATAATCGCGTGCGCCGTGGATCAAGAATGTCGTCGCAAAAAGTGTCTTGCCGCAACCGGCCGACCCGCAGACCAGGGTTGGGCGCCCAGTGGGAACGCCGCCAAGCGTCAGGTCGTCGAAGCCGGCAATTCCGGTGGGCGATTTTGAAATGCCTTGGGATGTGGACATCAGACACTGACACTCAATCGATA
>DASXZC010000162.1:0-4068 GCA_036502165.1 Bryobacteraceae bacterium | reverse complement strand
CTCCGACCTCTGGAACCGCAGCCGCGTCAGGTAGTCCATCTGCTCGCGCAGCGCCTCCGCCGAGATGCGCTCGGCGAGGCGGACGCGGACGGTCCGGTTGTGTATCTCGCTTGACGCGGTCACGCGCGGGAAGTTCTTCCAGATGAACTGCAGCATCAGGAACTTGTAGAAGTCCGTATCGAGCAGCGAGCGCACGATCGGATCCAGCTTCCAGTTGTGGTTATGCGCGCGCTCGGCGAAGTTCACGTTCATGTGAGTTTCAGACTAGAAGACCGTTCTTGACGATTCAAGGAAATCTGTCAGAGCGATCCATGCGAATTCATCCCGGATTTGCAGAGGACCCGCGTAATCACTGGCGAGAACACGATAAACTGTTGATTGACATGGCTACCAAAAAGGAACTCCTCAAGCAACAGATTCAGCACATCGACATCACCCAGCACAACGTTGTGCCGCTGGTGGACGCGATGGCTTCGATGGCCTACAGCTCGCGCGATCTGGCGCGTGCGGCCAGCATTTACGACATGATGCTCCGCGACACAGAGTGCGGTGTCATCCTCTGCCTCGCCGGCTCGCTCATCTCTGCCGGCCTGCAGAAGGTCATCGTCGACCTCGTACGCAACAACATGGTCGACGCGATCGTCTCGACCGGAGCAAACATCGTCGACCAGGATTTCTTCGAGGCGCTCGGCTTCCGCCACTACATCGCCGGCGACGAGTACAAGTACGGCGCGGGCGATGCCGAGCTTCGCGAGCTGATGATCGACCGTATCTACGACACGTTCATCGACGAGGAAGAGCTGCGCATCTGCGACGAGACGACCGAGAAGGTCATCAACAGTCTCAAGCCCGGACCGTACTCATCGCGCGAGTTCATCCGCGAAATGGGCCGCTACCTGAAGGAGAGCGGCCGCACGCCGGAGGCCGGCAACGCTGACTCGATCGTGCTTGCCTGCTATGAGAAGAATGTGCCAATCTTCTGCCCGGCGTTTTCGGACTGCTCGTTTGGCTTCGGCATCGTGGCGCATCAGCACGCGCGCCAGGGCAAGCCACACGTCTCCATCGACTCGGGCAAGGATTTTTACGAGCTGACGCAGGTGAAGATCCAGAACCCGACCACCGGTCTGCTGATGATCGGCGGCGGCGTGCCGAAGAACTTCGCGCAGGACATCGTGGTCGCCGCCGACATCCTCGGCGTGGAGGCGTCGATGCACAAGTACGCGATTCAGATCACGGTCGCCGATGCGCGCGACGGTGCGCTCTCAGGCTCGACGCTCAAGGAAGCGAGCTCGTGGGGCAAGGTCGACCTCACCTACGAGCAGATGGTCTACTCCGAAGCCACGATCGCCTTCCCGCTGATCGCGGCCTACGCGTATCACAAAAAGGCGTTCGCGGCGCGCAAGGGCAAGGCGTTTAGCGAGAAGCTGGATTTGGTTACTGCGTAACGACAGTTGTTAGTAGAACGGCGGAGCTTCGGCTTCGCCGTTTTGCTTTAGATCGGTTCCTGGATGTATCGGCTGAAACTATATTCTGTCGTCACTTCCTGTGGAGGTGTGTCAACGCCGCTCACGCACAGATGATAGGGGAACGCGGCGGAGACGATTACGATTTCGTCGCCTTCGCCGCTGCGAAGCAGAAGGCCCGACTCGGCTCGGAATCCGCGTTGTTCGATAACGAGCTTTGATATCGAGCCGCCGTTCCTGAACGACCACGGCAGATCCACGGAGGCTTCGTCTTTTAGAGGATGCACTACAAACTCAACTTTTAGAATTCCGACCTCGATGCTGTCCGCGAGATTCCGCATGCAGGAAGTGAGCCGGAAGCCCTCTCCGGAAGTCAACCACAGAGTGAGGGTGTTGCAGCCGTAGTACGAGAAGTCCGACGACATGCGTTTGAGCTGTCCTCGTCTGACGCCGTTGGCCAGCGGGGCGATGTTTCCGATCAGAGGGATTGTCGTCATCGCGGTCCGGACAGCAAGTTGCGGGTTCGCAGTTCGCGGAAGATCTGCTCGATAGACCAGTCGAGCGCGTCGGTACCGAGGACGGTCATCGTGGCGCGAGTTTGTGAGGGGATGACGTAAAGGTTGGCCATGGGTTTGACGGCGGCATCGTATTGTTCGCGGACGGAGTCTTCGGTGCGGCCGCGCTCGCGGATGTCGCGGTGAATGCGGCGCGCGAGGCAGAGCTCGTCGGGCGCGTGGACGTAGACGGATAGATCGTAGGCCTCGCAGAGCTCGGGCCAGTGCAGTGCCATGATGCCTTCGACGACGAGGAAGCGCGTGGGTTCGATGCGGTCGAAGGCTCTGGCGATGCGGGTGTGCGTGCGGAAGTCGTAGACGGGACGGTCGATGGCGAGGCCCTGCTTGAGCGCCTGCAGGTGTTCGATGAAGAGGGTTGATTCCAGTGAATCAGGATGATCGAAATTCTGCTTGCAGCGCGAGTCGAGCGGGAAGTGCGCGAGGTCGCGATAGTAGAGGTCGAGCGGGAAAAGTGTTGCCTCGAGTTGCGCGGCGAGCTCGCGTGCGAGCGTGGTCTTGCCGGATCCGGAACAACCGGCGATGCCGATGAGAATCGGCTGTTGCGGCAAGCTTAGCTGTTCGGGCTGAGGCACGGGAACAGTCTATCGGTTGAATGACAAAAGCAGATTCCCCTTCGGGAATGACAAATAGAAAAGCTAAGCGATCTCGGCGGCGACCTGCGGAACGAGCGCCTTCACGAGTGAGGTGAACTGCGCCTCGACGCGCAGGCCAGTTTCCATGACTTCGGCGTGGTGGATGGGCTGGTCAATGACGCCAGCGGCCATGTTGGTGACGAGCGAGAGACCGAGGACTTCGATGCCCATGTGTCGCGCGACGATGACCTCATGCACGGTGCTCATTCCGACGAGGTCGGCGCCGAGGGTGCGGAAGGCGCGGATTTCGGCAGCGGTCTCGTAGCTGGGGCCGAGCACGGCAAGGTAGACGCCTTCGGGCAGCGGGATGTTCTGGCGCGCGGCCTCTTCCCCTGCGAGCTTGCGCAGGCGCGGCGAGTAGGCACTGGTCATGTCGAAGAAGCGCAAGCCTGCGTCGGCGCGTGTGGCGAAACGCGCTTCATTCGGGCCGATGGCGGCGTTCTGGCCGGTGAGGTTGATGTGGTCGGAGATACAGACGAGGCCGCCCTGCGCGAAGGATTTGTTGATGCCGCCGGCGGCGTTCGTGACGATAAGCCCTTTGCAGCCGAGCATGCCGAGCACGCGCATGGGGAAGGTGACCTCGGCCATCGAATAGCCTTCATACGCGTGCACGCGCCCCTGCATCACGGCGACGCGGATGCCGCCGATGGAGCCGATGACCAGCTTGCCCTCGTGGCCTTCGACGGTCGAGCGCGGGAAGTTCGGGATCTCGGAGTAGGGGACGACGACAGGGTTCTCGACCTGCAAGGCGAAGCCGCCAAGCCCGGAGCCGAGGATGATGCCGAGCGTTGGCTTCAGATCAGTCTTGAGGAAGATATGCGTGAGCGCCTGCGTGACGCGGGTGTGGAGATCGGGCGGCTGCTGCGGTGCTTGCGTCGTTGAGGCGTTCTGCGTTGCGGCGTTCGAGGAGCTTTCTGCGGCCATTCGAAAACTATAAGCGAAAGTTGTTCAGGCTCGTAACAACGTTAACTTTCAACGCGAGATGCGGCTTCGTATCGCTCGCATGAAGCTCGGCAGTAGGTCCTTGAGGTGCTGCGTGAAATACATTTGCGATCGCTGCTGAGGCGAAGGGACCATCTGCGGTGGAAGATTCACGAGCGCCGGGTCGTTCCGGTCCTGGAATTCGGCGATGATCAACAGAAGACTATGGGCTAAGCGCTCGTCGGAGAACCTGGCCCACAAGGCGTCGACGATTCCGGAATCGATGATTGCCTGGGAGTCCTTCACCGGATCGAGATTGCGGAGAATTCGATCGAGTTGCGCGGGAGAGTCGAAGAGGAATCTATCGAGGTCAAATTCGCGTAGCATGTTCGAGTAACTCGGTGTGTCGGACGCAATGGGAATGAGGCCGGCCATGAGTGCGGTGATGAGTTTATTCGGCGTCTTTATGTAGGAGTT
>DASXZC010000161.1:0-1994 GCA_036502165.1 Bryobacteraceae bacterium | reverse complement strand
ACAGTTTCTCGGCGTCGACCCTCACGACCCTGCGATCTTCGTCGGGGCCGCTGGTCTGTTCGTCCTCGTCGCTCTCGCCGCTGCCGCTATACCAGCATTTCGCACGACCCGCGTCAATCCTGTGGCGGCGCTTACGTCGAGCTGAGGACAGCATATGCCTGTGTCGGCGCATGTAGCATCCGCGATGCATGAGTTGCGATACGCTGCCCGCCGGCTAGGTGGCAGTCCGATGTTCACGATCGCGGCTACGCTCACCCTAGCCATCGCCACTCGGCTCACTCGCCGCCTGGATGGTGACGCGCGCGCTGGCGGGGCTCTTTCTGGGCGTCAGTCCACACGATCCTACGATCTTCGTGGGCGCGGCCGTGGTGTTCTCAGTAGTCGCGCTGGCTGCGGCAGCCATCCCCGCACTCCGTACGACGCGCGTCAATCCTGTGATCGCGTTGACGTCGACCTAAGGATCATGCCCGTCAGCCACAACCCCGTAACGCGAGAAAGGACGTGACGGCCCGGGCAGTCACGAACAGCGCTTGCGACACGTTCAACACATCGTACGCCGCTGGCGGCAGCAGCCGATGGAGGGAGGATATATGTACGTAGACGACACCTGACCGTGGGCGACGACTTCCGGATCGCACTACGGCGATTGATGCGGGCGCCCTGGTTCTCTACCGCGGTAATCGGCACGCTCGCAATCGCCATTGGCGGGAGCGCGTGTGTATTCAGCGTCGTGAACGGCGTGCTGCTCCGACCATTGCCGTACCGGGCGAGCGATGCGCTCGTTGCGGTCATCAACACGGGTCCGCGGCCGGCTGATAACATCTCGCCCCGCGATGTCGCCGATTTGCAGGAGGGACTGCCGGGGCTCACGCTAGCGGCATACTACAAGGATCCTTCACTGACGCTCGAGACCGAGACGGAGCCGTTGCGTGTCGCCGTGACCGATGTCAGTGCGAACTGGTTTGGCCTGTTTGGGCTTCCGATGAAACTCGGTCGACCATTTGCGAAGGGTGAGGATCGCGAAGGAGCGGCGCCTGTTGTCGTCCTGAGCGATCGATTCTGGCGGTCGCATTACGGAGCTGATCCCGGCGTCCTCCGGCAAACGCTCCGATTGAACGACACCAGCTATCGCGTCATCGGCGTTGCTCCAACTCGTCTCGCCTTCCCCGATGTCCCGGACTTGTGGAAGCCCATGGTCCTGGATCATCGGATCGCGGATCGCGGAGCCCGCTTCGCGTACAGCGTGGGCCGGCTGGCGCCGGGAACCTCGCTCGCGCGAGGGCGAGCCGAACTGGCAACGGCGGCCGGACGCATCCACGACGCCTATCCCGAGATCGAGACGGGGCTGCACTACGATCTGGCCCCGCTCCAGCACTTCATTGTCGGGTCGGTCGGACCAGTTCTCTTCGTGCTGTTTGGTGGAGTGGCATGCCTGCTCCTCATCGCCTGCGCGAATGTCACGAGCCTATTTCTCGTGCGCGCCACCGGGCGAGCGACAGAGATCGGCGTGCGTCTGGCGCTCGGTGCACGCCGGCCCAGAATTGCGCGCGAGCTGATCGTCGAGTCTCTGCTGCTCGCTTTGGCTGGCGGTACGATCGGGGCGTTGATCGCGGCTTGGGCGACCCATGTCCTGGTGGCGATGGACGTGGGCGATCTGCCACGCATTACAGACGTAGTTGTCGACGCACGAGTGCTGGCGTTCACGCTTGGCGCGATTTGTGGGGCAGCCGCTCTCATGGGTTTACTACCGGCCCTGCAACTCTCCGGGACCGACGCGCTGTCAGCGGTCAGAGCGGGATCGCGAGCCGTGACCGCCGAGAAGCGAAGTGGACACCTTCGCCGCGCCTTCATCGTCGGCGAGCTGGCGCTGGCCCTGCCGTTGCTCATTGGCGCGGGACTCCTTGCGCGGAGCCTCGTACGGTTGCTCCATGTCGACCCGGGTTTTCGGCCAGAGCATGTTGTTCGTTTCTCGGTCGTCGACCTGGACACGGTGC
>DASXZC010000160.1:0-18353 GCA_036502165.1 Bryobacteraceae bacterium | reverse complement strand
TCCGCGCGTGATCGAGCAGACTATTCGTCAGAAACTACCCGAGGGATTCCAGCGCTCGGAGTTTCTTTTGAAGCACGGATTCCTCGATGCCGTTGTCCCGCGCGCGGAATTAAAGGCGTTTCTCGCGCGATCACTCAAGCTACTCGTGGACTGAACATGGATGCCGCAAAGCTGCGCGCCTGGTGGTTCCATCGACAGGGCCTCGACGGCGCCGCGCTGAAACCTGGGGCTTTCGTCGAGAGCCTGACGCGATGCGGATGGGCGCGATCGGTGGGAGGCTCGAGTCCTTATCTGGGATTCTTCGCACGCGTGCGGGCGAGCCGCGCGGCGGTTGACGAGGCGATCGCGAAGCTCGAGATCCACGAGTTGCCGGCGGCCCGGTCTTGCACCTATGTCGTTCCGGCATCCGATTATGCGCTGGCGTTGAAGGCCGGTGCACCCTTCGCGGATGGCGACATGAAGGGCGCGCGCAAGCTGGGCGTCACCGATGCGGAAGTCGAGAAGCTGGGCGTGGCCGTTGTGGACGCGCTGGCGAAGGGCCCGCTCGATCCGGACGGATTGAAGTCCGCGCTCGGTGCGAAGGTACGGAACCTCGGCGAAGAGGGCAAGAAGAAAGGCGTGTCGACGACGCTCCCGTTGGCGCTGGGCCTGCTGCAGACGCAGGGCGAGATCCGGCGGATTCCGATCAATGGGCGGCTCGATCAGCAACGATACCGCTATGCGGCGTGGCGGCCGAATCCTCTGCTGAAGTGCAGGCTGACGCAAGAGGAGGTCTTCTCGGAACTCGCGCGCCGGTATTTCGAATGGACGGGACCGGCGACGCTCGCGGAATTTCAATGGTTCTCAGGGTTGGGAGTGAAGGCGGCGAAGGCTGTGGTCGATCCGCTGAAGTTGGTTGAGATCGAGGGCGGACGATTGCTGCCCGCGCTGTTGGCGGAGGAGTTTGCGGCGTATAAGGTTCCGAAGGATCCGCGGTATGCGCTGGTCGGATTGATCGACAGCGTCCTCGAACTGCGGCGCAATTTGAAGTCGCTGCTGGACGATGCGGATGTGCCGGCACAGATTGCGGGGGACAAAGGGCCGGTCGAGGTGGGCAAGCTTACTGATCTGCCGAGTCATGCAATCCTCGATCGGGGGCGGTTGGTAGGCGTGTGGGAATTCGATCCGGAGACGGACTCGATCGCGTGGATGATGCTGCGTGGAAAGCCGGATGCGGCGGTCAAACGAGCGGTTCGCGAGATGGAGGAATTCGTACGCGGGGAGTTGGGCGATGCGCGTTCGTTCAGTTTAGATAGTCCGAAGTCTCGCGCGCCGCGGGTGGCGGCGATCCGGGCGCGGACATAGCTATTTGCGGCGCGGTTGTCCGGTTTCGGTGATGAGTAGGTCAACCAGGACGTCGTGCGGTTCAAGCGGAACAGCGTCGACTAGTTGGACGTTGAAGGCTCCGGCTACGATCAGCGGATGGCGATTGGCGAGTAGCTTGTCATAGTAGCCTTTGCCATAGCCGATTCTGCCGCCCTTGCGATCGAACGCTGCGCCGGGCGCGATGACTAGATCAATGTCTGCGGCTAGTCCGGGAGGGCACACTTCCGGGTTCGGCTCGGGGATGCCCCAGACTCCGGCGCGGAGGTCGGTTTGTAGGCTGCGCACTTCGTAGAGATCGAGGACGCCCGCCTTGCGATTCACTCGTGGCAACAGCAGCTTTTTGTTATCCTCGAGCACGGCTTGCAGCAGCGGCGTTGTGTCGATTTCGGATCCGAAGCCGTAATAGGCGAAGACGGTCCGCGCGGCGGTGAATTCTTGCAGCGCGAGGATCTGCCGTAGGATTTCCTTGCCGTATTGGGCGCGGACGCCGGGCGGCAGTGCGTCGCGCCGCGCTAGTGCGGCGGCGCGGATCGCGGCTTTCGCGCGCGTCGCGTCAGTTGAGTCCAACGATCTTTCCGTTTTCATCCACGTCGATTCTGGTGGCGGATGGCACTTTCGGCAAGCCCGGCATTGTCATGATGTCGCCGCACAGGCAGACGACAAACTCCGCACCGGCGGCGAGGCGCACTTCGCGAATATTGACCGTATGGCCAGAGGGCGCGCCGCGGAGCGCGGCATCGGTCGAGAACGAATATTGCGTCTTCGCGATGCACACGGGATAGTGGCCGTATCCGTTCTGCTGTAGCCTCTCGATCTGCCCGCGGACTTTCGCTTCGGCGGTGATTTCGGCGGCTCCGTAAATTTTGGTGGCGACGGAACGGACTTTTTCCCAGAGAGTTGCGGAGTCCTCGTAAGCGAATCGGAAATTCGACGGAGTCGACGTCTCGACCAAGTGCACCACGGCCTTCGCGAGATCTTCAGCGCCTTTGCCGCCCTCCGCCCAGTGCCGTGAAACGACGACGCTCGTTTGATGGCGGCCCATCATCTTTTCGACGAGTTCGAGTTCGGCCGCGGTGTCGAAGGTGAAGTGGTTGATCGCGACCAGGCACGGCAATCCGAAATGATCGCGGATGTTGTGGACGTGGCGTTCGAGGTTCGGCATTCCGGCTTCTAACGCCGCCAGATTTTCTTTGTTGAGATCCTTGACGTCGACTCCGCCCTGGTATTTCAGGGCGCGGATGGTTGCGACGATCACGACGCCGTCGGGACGCAGGCCGGCTTTGCGGCATTTGATGTCGATGAATTTCTCGGCTCCGAGGTCGGCGCCGAAGCCGGCTTCGGTTACGACATAATCGGCGAGCTTCAGCGCCGTTCTTGTCGCGAGCACGGAATTGCAGCCGTGCGCGATGTTGGCGAAGGGTCCGCCATGGATGAAGGCGGGGCTGTGTTCGAGGGTCTGGACGAGGTTCGGTTTGAGAGCGTCTTTGAGGAGGACGGTCATCGCTCCGTGAGCTTTGAGGTCGCGCGCGGTGATAGGCTTCAAGTCGCGCGTGTAGCCGGCGACGATGTTGCCCAGGCGATTCTTGAGATCCTGCAGGGAGGTCGAGAGGCAGAAGATCGCCATCACTTCTGAAGCCGCGACGAGGTCGAACATATCCTGACGCGGGAAGCCGTTAGCGACGCCGCCGAGGCCCACCGTGAGTTCGCGCAGGGCGCGGTCGCTCATATCCATCGAGCGTTTCCAGGTGATGCGGCGCAGATCGAAGGCGAGTTCGTTGCCGTGATGGATGTGGTTGTCGATCATCGCCGCGAGCAGATTGTTCGCAAGCGCGAGGGCATTGAAATCGCCGGTGAAGTGGAGATTGATGTCTTCCATCGGCACAACCTGCGAATATCCGCCGCCGGCGGCTCCGCCTTTCATTCCGAATACGGGCGCGAGCGAGGGCTCACGCAAGCAGATCATCGCGCGTTTGGAGATCCGGTTCAGGGCATCCCCGAGCCCGACTGTCGTCGTTGTTTTGCCTTCGCCCGCGGGCGTGGGGCTGACGGCGGTGACGAGGATCAACTTCCCGTTGGGGCGGTCTTTGAGAGTGTCGATGTAGTCGAGCGACAGCTTCGCCTTGTAGTGACCGTAGGCTTCGAGGTGGTCATCGTCGATGCCCAGGCGGTCCTTCGCGATGTTCGCGATTCTCTCGAGCTTGGCGCTTTGTGCAATTTCTATGTCGGACAGAGCCATGTAAGGACGTCCTCCTGCTGTCAGGCGGCGAGGTTCCGCCGCGCGTAGTCGATCGATTTGGTGATGCACTCGTCTTCGAGCTTTAACTGGGCTTCGTGGCTCAAGCCCGTGACCCGCGGCAGCGGCTGCTTGGGCTTGTTTTGCATGATAAGGGCGATGGTGCGAGCGACGTCCTCGCCGGGGAGTGGGCTGTACGCGTTGTTGAACGTCACCCAATAACCGTCAGTGAAGATCGGGATCTTCAGAGGATCGCGCGTGATCATTTCGAGATCGAGCGGCATGTTCGGATCTTTCGTTCTGAGCTTCGCGGTCATGTCCTTCAGATTGAGCACACCTTCGCCTAGCGGAACTTCCGAGAGCAGGAATCCATCTTCATACATCTCGAGCGCCATGTCCTTCAAGTGGGCGGAAATCGCATACGGCAGCAGATTTCTTAGCGTTTCGTCAGGCGGCTCGCAGAGCGAGAGATTGTTGCCGTAGTCGAAGTGGACACCGACCCATTCGCTCGAGACGCGCTTGAGCCAGGCGGCCTGCTCGGCCGAGCGCCAGCCTTTGTGATTCTCGAGGCCGAGGCGCAATTGATGCTTGCGCAGGATCGGCTCGGCCCACTCGATGGATTTTTGATTTTTCTCGAAGCTCGTTTTGAAGGCGTCGAAGGTGCGGAAGTCCTCGTAGCGGCGGCCGGTCATGGCCGCGTGTAGAGAGATCGCTCCGCACTCCTTAGCGGTTTTCACGCGGGTGTCGAAGGCCGCGACTTCGTCCTCGGCGCGCGGGAAGCCGACGTCGAGGATCAGACGCATTCCGTAGGATTCGACTTTGCGCCGCAAGTCCGCAGGCGGGCCTTGCGGCAGGCGCGTCTCGACGACGCCGAGGCCGAGTGAGTGGCAGTAGTCGACGAAATCGAAAGGCTTGCCGGAGTCGCGAGCGGCCCTGAAGCGAACGGGGAAACCGGCGGGGGCTCCGCCAATGTTGCGAAGGGGATTGGCATCGGCGGCTTTCAATTGCGTGGTCGCGGCTGCGCCGAGCAGCGAAATCATTTCCCGTCTGGATACATTCATTTAGTGGATCGCTCCCTTGCGATCGAGGATCTTGAAGGAAAACAGCGTATCGCCCGCGCCGACGATGAGATGTTGGGCGCCATTGAGCATGTAGGTCGAGGGTCCGTTGCTGACCATCGTGCCGACGCGGAAATGCCAGAGCACGTGGCCGGTCTTAGGATCGAATGCGAGCAGATTTCCGGAAGGATCGCCGGTGAAAAGCAGATTGCCGGCGGTCGTGAGGATGCCCGGGTAGGCGTTGCCGAATCCTCCGCTCGGATACTTGTGCCGCCAGGCGATGCGGCCTGTGTGAACGTCGATTGCGAGCAGCACGGGCTCAGACAATCCGCCCGCGCCACCGCCGCCATAGCCTTGCGGCTGGGGATCGGCGTCGGTCAAATAAGTGATGCTGTAGCCTTCCTTGGCGTTCGTGTAGAAGAGCCCGGATTGCGGGTCATAACTCGGAGGAGGCCAATTCGTCGCGCCGCCGCCGGGCATGCTGATGAGGGATCCGTCGATCTTCGGTTCTTTGGCGGGATCGGGAATCGGCTGGCCTTTCGCATCGAGGCCTTTCATCCAATTCACATTGACGAAGCCTTTCGTCAGCAGACTCTCGCCGTTCGTGCGATCGAGCAGAGTGAAGATGCCATTGCGCGCGGCCTGGGCGAGCATCTTGCGCGGCTTGCCGTCGAACATGCCGTCGAACAGGACCGGCGTTTCGATGTTGTCGAAGTCGTGGGTGTCGTGCGGCGACGGTTGGTGATACCAGACGAGCTTGCCGGTGTCGGGATTGAGGGCGACGATCGATGCCGTCCACAGATTCGCGCCTTTTCTTCCCTGCCCGGCGAAGACGGGATTCGGATTGCCGGTGCCCCAATAGATCAGGTTCAGTTCCGGATCGTATGTGCCTGACAGCCAAGGCATGCCGCCGCCGTGTTCCATCGCATTTGGATCGGGCCAGGTCTCCGCGCCGGGTTCGCCCTTGCGCGGCGTTGTGTTCCAACGCCATTGGACGTCGCCGGTTTCCGGATCGCGCGATTCGAGGAAGCCGGGAACGTCCATCGCATCGCCACCGACTCCGGTGAGGACGTGATTTTTGACGACCAGCGGCGACATGGTGCAGAAATACTGCATCTTCTCGTCGGCGATTTTCTTGCGCCAGCGTTCCTTGCCGTCCTTGGCGTTGAGCGAGAGGAACCAGCAGTCGGGCGTCATGAAGTAGAGCCAGTCGCGATACATGCCGAGTCCGCGATTGCCGACCAGATGTCCGCCTTTATCCTGCCAGTCGTAATGCCAGAGTTCCTCGCCGGTACGGGCGTCGAGTGCCCATACGTGGTCGGGGATCGTGAAATAGAGGATTCCGTTGACCATCAGCGGCGTCGATTTGATGGAGGGCGGACCTACGCCGCGTTGCTGGCCGACACTCGAGACGCGGTAGAACCATTCAACGGCGAGCGAGTCGAGATTCGAGGCTTTGATTTCGTCGAGCGGACTGAATCGGCGTCCGGAGTAGTCGCCGTTATAAGTCGGCCACGTGTTGACTGGCGGCTCGAGGAGGGCCTTGGGATCGAGCGCCTGCTGCGCGGAGGTTGAACCGCAGAGCAGCAGAAGAGCGAGAAGTCCGCGGGTCATTTGAGCGTCACCAGGTACGCTGTCAGATTGTGTATGTCGGCGTCTGTGTAGTGTTCGAGCAACTTGCGATGTCCGAGAAGGGGATCGCCGATGTGGACCTTCACTGTGCTGGTTGGCCAGGAGTGGTAGTTGCCGGCGGAGTCGTAGATCGAGACGTCGGCATCGTCGATCCTCTTAAGCGTTCCCTCGATTGTCTGACCGCTCGCGAGGGTGATGGTGGCGTGGCGTTTCGCTCCGGTGCGAGAGCCGGGCCACACGAAGCGATTCTGCAGTTGATCGGGTGGGAATTTGGTTCCAATGTGGGCGAGATCGCCCGTCGCGGAGTGGCACTGTTGGCACTGCGCCGCGAAGGAAGCCTCGCCGGCTTTGGCATCGCCGGTGACGATGTTGAGGCGTTTGTAGAGTCCACGATTGGCGACGAGTTCCACTTGGAGATGCAGGTACTCGGCGACGTCGTAGGACTGTTCCTTGGTGAAATTCGGGAAGGCGGGCATGCCTTTTTCAGGGTCGCCTTTCGCGAGGAACGCGCTGATCGCGGCGCCCTTCTCATCATGAAGAACGACGGCGGAGCGGACGAGGTTGGGGCCTTCACCTCCGCGCGCCTTTTCGCCGTGGCAGAAGGAACAGTTCGGTTTGTAGATCTTCTCTCCGCGAGCGGCGGCGGCGGCATCCGGGGCGGCGCCGAGTCCGAGAAATTCGCGAGTGTTAAGTCCTCGGCCGCCGGGGCGCGGAGCATCCTCTTGTGCGAGCGATAGAGCCGCTAACGCGAGGAGAGCCCAGATGTATTTCCATCCACGAACCATAGAGTGAACTTGCCTGGATCATTGTATAAGAAGCGCGGCGGGTTACGAAGGTTGCAGGTCTGAGGCGCTTTGCTTAGACGTATGGTACTGGGCCACGTCACGTTGTATACTAGTACTTCGTTCTTGGCAGACGGGTGTACTCCTTCACCCTCATCGGAGGAAACTTGAAGAAATTGGTGCGGTTCTTCGCTGTTGCGACGATGATTGGCGGTTTGGCGTTCGCTGATCAGATCAACCTGAACTTCGTGAATAGTTCCATCACCACGACCGGGAATACTACGGTCATATTCCAGGCCACTGCGATGAATCCAGAAGGGGTAACAGAGAACCTGAACTCTGCCCAGATTACCTCTCTGGGATCCCCCTTGAGTACGGACCTGAACGACTACTTTTTCACGACTTGGCCGTTCTCTTTGGATCCGGGCCAGAGCTTTGGACCGGCTGCAATATTTAGTGTGACCGTTCCCGATGGGACTCCGACGGGCGATTACACGGGAACGCTCGACATCCTGGGCGGCCCCGGCATCAACGACTTGGCGGTCCTGGCGAGCGTGAATTTCGATGTGAATGTCGCCGTGCCGGAACCGGGCAGCGCCACTTTGGCAATGGTGGGGATCGGGCTTGGATTTGCGCTCCGCGCGGCGCGGCAGGCGCGCCGGCGAAACGCCTAAACCTTCAAACAGCTCTACGACAGTTTTGAGCGGACCTTCTCGCTCAGCGCCTTACCGTCGACTCGAAGTCCGGTCAGCTTGGCTTGCGTCGCTTTCATCACGACTCCCATTTGCTTGAGCGATGTGACACCGGTCTCGGCTATGGCGGCGGCAATGGCGGCATCGATCTGTTCCGCAGATGCGGAAGCGGGCATGTAGCCTTCGATGATTTTCAGTTCCGCTTCTTCCTTCGCGGCCAGTTCTTCACGGTCGCCTTTGCGAAACATGTCGATCGAATCTTTCCGCTGCTTGACGGTCGAATTGAGGATCTGGAGCTCGGCGGCTTCGTCGGGATCCTTCATCTGATCCGCCTTGTATTTCGTAAGCGTTGTCTTGAGCATACGGATGGCCGAGAGGCGGACTTCGTCCTTCGCTTTCATGGCAGCGACCATATCTTTTTGCAGTACTTCGAGGAGTGACATTCCTTTCAGGCTACCGCATGGGAGTCGGTTATACTTGTCTTCACTTGCGGCAACCTGCTCAAATTGTTGCGCGTCTGGCTCGGATTGGTGGGTTGGCCGCGGTCCTTCTGGGTGCTCTCGAAGCAGGGCCGCTCGGATTTCAGGATATTGGGCTGCTCGATCAGAGCCGCACGCTGGCGGATTGCGGATCGTGCGCATTTGTGACGGATTTGCAGACGATTCCGGCGCCGTCCGATCCACGAGAAACGACCACGATCCTCATTGTGATGGCGGTGCTGGCGTTGATCGGCGGGATCGGACTGCGGATTCGTAGCCGGTTCTGAATGCTACGCGACCGGCACGTTCATTTCGAGCCAATAACGGACGAGGAATACGAGGTCGTTGAAGGCGAGGGCGCTGCGATCCAGTCCGCACTCCTCACAGGCGCCGGGCAAATCGGCCTGAAATTGATCGAACCAGTGAACGAGGTGCCGGGGGCCGTTGAGGGGACGTTCGTGCTGATTCGACGAAAGCCAGTCGCGGACTTGGGCGATGGCGGTGTGCGCATTGTTTGCGTGCACGAGGGGATCGCATCCTCGTAAATCGGAGAGGAACTCGAGATAGCGGTGAGCATCGCGGTCGAGTACCAGAAGCCTGCTGGCGCCGCGGCGTTTCGAATATTTGCGTCCTAGTGCCAGCCCGAGTTCGAAGGGCATATTGAATCGGGGCAATCCTTTAGGGTTCGACTCGGTGCGGGAGATGTCGTGGAGGCTGAAGTCGCACAGATCGATGAGATCCAGGATCTTCGAGAGGCGATTGTAGCCGGAGTCGATTGATTCGAGCGCGCACTTGGGCGTAAATTCGCACGCCTGGATCGCGAAAACGATGGCTTCAAATATTGGCTGGTAGTCGGAATCGAAGGGGCAGTTAATGAAAACGAGCTTATTGAGCGTTCTCATGCGAGGCGGCTTGGTTCGAAGATGCCTCGAGCACAGCAGCCTCACGCTCCCTCGCCTGCCGCGCCTTTACAACGCGAGAAACGGCTTGGCGGAGTTCTTTGGCCGGAATACTCGGATGATACGGCAGTCTGGGAAGCCGCAGCGGTATGATTTTTTCATCCGGGTCAACGCCGGTTTGCTTCCGGGCTGCGCTGGTAGTCATCTGATTCGATTGAAGCATGGATGAGTGCAAAGGGCAAGACCTCTGTAGAGCATATCGGGGGAAAAGGGGAAGGGCTTTAAAGGGGAAAGCCCTTAGCGGGCGACCATGCCGGTCATCGGACTACTGGCGCTCGCGTACATACGCCGCGGCATGCGGCCGGCTTCGAAGGCCATGCGTCCGGCGATCACGGCGTGCTTCATTGCTCCGGCCATTGTGACCGCGTCTTCAGCCTCGGCAATGGCGGTATTCATCAGAATCGCGTCATATCCGAGTTCCATGGCGATGGCGGCATCGGATGCGGTGCCGACTCCGGCATCGACGACTAAGGGAACTTCCGTGATGGATTCGCGCAGGATCCGGAGGTTGGTCAAGTTCTGGATCCCCAAGCCGGAACCGATCGGGGCTCCGAGAGGCATGACCGCAGCGGCACCTGCATCGACCAGCTTGCGAGCGTTGACGAGATCATCGGTGGTGTAGGGGAGGACAACGAAGCCCTCCTTCACGAGGACGCGGGTGGCCTCAAGCAATCCTTCATTGTCGGGGAGGAGCGTCTTCTGATCGCCGATGACTTCAAGCTTGACCCAATTGGAGAGTCCGACTTCGCGCCCGAGGCGGGCGGTGCGGATGGCTTCGTCGGCGGTGTAGCAGGCAGCCGTGTTCGGGAGGATGAACATGTTCGAGCGGTCAATGTAGTCGAGGAGCGACTCCTTCGACTTGTCGGTGAGATTGACGCGGCGGACGGCGACGGTGACGATCTCGGCTCCGGAGGCGGCGTGGCAGCGGGCCATTTCGGGGAAACTGCGGTACTTGCCAGTGCCGACAAATAGACGGGAACGGAACTCGCGATCGGCGATGCGAACGGTAGCGCTCATGCCTTTATTGTAGGGTGTCCGGATGTGGTGCTACTGCCCGGGCGGCTTCAGCATGAGGGTCGTATTCTCGGTGAGCGTGATGCCTCCGGATCCGATGACCGTGGTGGTGATCTTCTTATCCGCGAACAGCGACGGCGTGTCGTCGAGAGTCCAACTCTCGATGTATCCGTTGTCGCCCGCGGCGGCGTGGTTGGTGACCCAGGCGGTCCACCAACTGTACATGGTGAGGGTCTGCGAGAAGCCGGAACAGGAGGAAAGCAGAGTTTCCGACGGCTTTCCGGGATCCATCCAAATCGCGACTCTGAGCGGTTTCTTTTGATACACCGGGCAGAAGCTGCACAACTGCTGGCCGTTCTGCGTGAGCGCTTGTGGAGTGTAAGCCGGATTGAATTTGAACTGTACCTGGCTCAATTGGGGATCCTGGCCGGGCTTGACGGTCATCACGTCGGGTGTCTTTGCCGATATCGTTTCGGAGCATCCGGGCGGGACGCCATTGACGTTGAATGTAATGCTGTCGTAGCTCTCAGGGGCCGAGCCGGTCAGCGTGAAGGAAGTCAGCAGATCGGTCGACCGATCGTTGACCATGGTCAGCATGTCCTTAGTGAAGCTTCCGGTGAGCGTCACTTTGCCGCTGATGGTGGCGGAGAAATTGCCGGTGACTCCGATGGGGATGTCGCCGGTCATGAGGGATTTGTAGTCCAGTTCGAGATTCGGCGGACAGGACGAGGGGTCGAGGTCGACTTCCACGCCGAGCAGCGCGGCTTGACGAAGAGCGCCCAGAACTTCATAAAATGCACTGAAATCGTGGTTGTCGCAGCGGACTTTCAACTTCGCGGCCCAGCGCTGCATGCAGTAGTTGATGAAGTCGAGAGCAGCGGCGATGCGCGGGTCATCCTCCAAACCAATCAACTGAAACTGGCGCAGGACGCTGAGAGTTAGCGTCACGGCGCAACGCATGACGTCGGGATCATCGCTGGCGGTGGCGAGTTCGATGAGAGGTTCGAGCACAGTGTCGAATCCGATGTCGAGGGTTTCGAGTAGCTTCTGATTGTCGATGGCTGAACTGGCATCATCGCCGGCGAGCGCATCCTGCCGCGCTTGCCCTGCCCAGTATGCGGCGGCGGATTGCACGAGGTCGAGCTGATTCGCGACAGAGAGCAGTTCCGAGGTCACGTCAAATCCGCCAACACCGGCGCCGCTGAAATGTGAGAGCACGAGCGTCAGCGAGTTCGGATCGTTGAGCGGAGCGTTCAAGTAGACGCCAGGAGAAGATCCGCGCCATCCGATCGGGAATGTGCCATCGGGCGCGGCAGAGGCCAAGTCGATCTTCAACAAGGCCGGCTGCATGAGCGTCAATCCATCCGGTGAAAGTTGGACGCCGGCGGTGAGTCCGGGGCCGGAGATGCCGGTTGCCGAGGAGATCGGAGTCATCGTGATCGTCTCATGATCGAGAAGGGCGCCCTGAGGAACGGTCAGGGTGAACGTATTGCCGTTCGAATCGGTGACTGCGAGCGATCCGCCGCTGGTCGAGATGTCGGCGGAAACTTCTCGTGCGGAGTCGAGTTGCGGCGTTACTGTCGAGGGCGTGCCGGCGGGCGACACCGGTATGCGAAGGGCGGGTGCGGTCGAGCGCGCCATTGAGCCGAGGCGGGTATTGAAAGCCGCGAGCGACAGGTCAACCGGGGTTGCGGTCGAGACGAGGATCGATCCGGAGGTGACCGTGGCACCTGGAAAGAAGTCCGAGATGGCGCCTGCGAGGCGGCCGTGGGCGGGCAGCGGATTCGATTGCGTAGTTCCGAGCATGACGCCATCCCGGTCGACGAGCGTCAGAGTCAACGTCATGGGGCGGGCACCGGTGTTGAGAAACGTCGCGCCGGCTGTGACTCCGATGGATTGATCGAAGGGGATGCGGAATTGATTGTTCACAGCCGAGGGAGTCGCGCCGGATTCCGAAAGTGCGTTCCCGTTCGAATCGAATGCAGTGAATACAGCAGTGACTGCCAGCGGCTGATCGGATTGGATCACAGCGGCACCCGAGGCAAGCGCGGGACTGAGCCCGTCGGTCTGCCAGAACACAGTGCCGCTGGGCGGGATGGACGCAGCGCCAGTGAGCACGGGAATGTTCACGGTCATGGGAGTGCCATCGTCGAGGGTCATCGTGAGCGTCGGATTGGCGGATTGAGAAGCCGAGAGGTTCGTCAGAATCAATGTTGTCTGGAGCGTTCCTTCCGGCGCGGGACCATCGAAGATCTGCGGAAATACGAAGCGCAGTTTGTGGGAGAGCTTGTTGACTCCCGGCACGAGCGAGAACCACGCTGAGCCCGACCTTTGCCGCATGGCGACCGCAGCGATGTTTACACCAGACGAGGCAACATCGAGCGAGCCGCGGAAGTCCGCGATGTCGGGAAAGAGGTCTGCTTTTACGAAGCGCGTGGTGTGGGCGCCTGGGGCGAGCGCGATAGTGGTGGATTCGACCGATTGGCCCGAGGGATCGAGCAAACTGATCGTGACCGAGGCCGTCGCCGCCGATGACGGATTGTACAGAGCAACAACAGTGTTGAGGACGCCGGTGGTGTCGACGGGCAAGAGGTACTCGGCCGCGAGTTCGTCCGCGCTGGAGGCGGGAGCGTAAGTCTCGCTCGAAACGTTGCCGCTCACATCGACGCTCGAAATCACCGCCGAAACACCGATCGGGATGTCGGAGAGGAGTTGGCCCGCGATCAGGGATCCGTCGCCGGAGCCGTCGGTGGTGAACAGACGAGCGGCGCCTGGAGCGAGACTCGCGCTGAGGGTGGTTCCTGATCCGAGAGCGGGGATGCTGAGAGTCGCGGGGCTCGCGTCGTCGCGAGTGCCTGTGATTGTGATGTTCGCAGTTGTGGTGGACGAGTGATTGACGACGGCGATGGTCGTCCTGAGGCTGCCGGTCGATATGGCGCCGTCAGAAATCTGCGGCAGATAATAAGAATTCTGCGCTCGCAGGATAGCGGCCGCAAAGATCAGGAAAGAAACGGATGCACGAGTCCGCATAGGTCCGACTCCTCCTCTTAATTCGAGCTGTCATCGAATTCGGATCCGAACAGGATCTCACTTTTTGGAGTCGAGCGGAAGGCTGGAAAAGGAAACGGCGTGATTGCCTGATTGAGGCAATCGCGCCGTTTTCCAGAAATCGAATTGGACCTTCTAAACGAAAGAACAACCGGCAAAAGAGCAGTTAGCTCTTGGGCGGGGTCTTGGTGTCCTTCTTGTTGGTCTTGTTCTTCTTGTTGGTCTTGGTCTTGGTGGTCTTGGCGTCCTTCGCGTCATCGGCGAGAGCAATGGCGCCAGTCAAAAAGGCCAGGCTCAGCATGATGGTCATCAGTTTTTTCATGGTGGTGTGTGGATCTCCTATTGGGTTAGTGATGGACGACCATGCGATCGCCTCACGAAGACAAGAATCTCACGGCTACATGAAGTGGGCCTTAAGGCGCGATTAAAATAGCTCCATGTTAAGCGATTTCCACAGGGGAATGGTTCGCGTATGTCTAAGACAGTAAACGGTTTGCTTTTGGGTACCGGAGCTTGCGGCGGCCGTGGTCTATTTTGCCTCGCTCAGGACGGCGGCTACACTTGACCTATGGATCTGGGATTGAAAGGACGCGTTGCGGCAGTGACCGGAGGTACGCGCGGCATTGGCTTGGCGATCGCGGAATTGCTTGCGGCCGAAGGAGCTCATGTCGCTGTTTGCGCACGCTCTGAAGCCGGGGTAGAGGCGGGACGTACGCGTGGATGGTTCGCCATGAATGCCGATGTCACTCGCGAGGAAGATGCTCGCCGATTCATTGACGCGGCGGCGGCGCAGTGGGGGCGCTTGGACATCCTCGTCAATAATGTAGGCGGATCGCTGGGAGGCGGGACGTTCACGCAGTCGACAGTCGATCAATGGCGAGCGGTGCTCGATGTGAACGTGATGTCCACTCTCTATGCGAGCAAGGCCGCGATTCCGCACATGAGAAGCGCGGGATGGGGAAGGATCATAAACATCGCGTCAGTTTGGGGACGCGAGAGCGGTGGCGGCTCGGCGTACAACGCGGGGAAGGCGGCGGTGATCAGCATGTCGAAATCCATGGCGCAGGATCTCGCGAAGGATGGGATTCTGGTGAACGTGGTGGCTCCTGGATCGGTGTGGTTTCCGGAGGGCGGATGGGACAAGCGGATGAAGGTGGATCCTGCGAAAATCGAAGCATTCGTCGAGAGCGATATGCCACTCGGACGATTCGGAAAGCCGGAAGAAGTCGCGGATGTGGTGGCGTTGCTGGCGAGCGAACGGGCGGGGCTCGTGACGGGCGCGTGTTGGGCGGTGGACGGGTCGCAGGGAAAATCGAATATTTAAAGGAGTGCGCCGGTGCGGTTGATTCGGATATTGTCGGGGATTTCGATCGCCGCCTTGTGCGCATGGGCACAATCCGAAAATAAACTCGCGTCGGTGAAGGGGGTCGTGTTGAACTCGGTCACGGGCGAACCGGTGACGAAGGCGATTGTCATGTTGATGCAGTCGTCCACTAGCGATCGCTCTTCTCAACAAGCGACCGTCTATTCGTTTTCCGCCAATGCTGCCGGCGAGTTCGCATTCAAAGGGGTCGAGCCGGGTAGCTACCGGTTGACCGCGACACGGCGGGGATTCATGGCTCCCACGCCAACAGGCTCAGGCCGCTTCTCCACCGGACTCATCGTGAAACTGGCCTCGGGTGACGATCTCGCGCAGGTCAAGTTGACGTTGATACCGCAGGGGATCATCAGCGGCCGGATCCTCGATTCCGACGGGGAGCCGTTTCAGCAAGTGCAAATTCACGCGTTGCGGCTTCGATGGATCGACGGTTTGAAGGTGCTGGCGCCGGCAGGGTTTGTGGAGACCAACGATCTGGGCGAGTACCGGATCCGCGAGCTCGGCGCGGGACGATATTACATCGCCGCCGTCGAAACTCATCCCGACTCGATGTTCGCGGGCACGAATCATATTTCCAAGGATGCGGCCCTGCTCGCGTATCCCCCGATGTATTTTCCAGGTGTCACGGATATCGGCGCGGCCATGGCAGTGGAAGTCGCTGCCGGAGCGAGTCGCCAGGGGGTGGATATCCGAATGGTCAAGGCCGTGGGCCGGCGGGTCAGCGGCAGAATCGTGGTACCCGCGGGCATGAAGCTGCCGCGCACCTATGTCGCTCTGCAGGCTGGCGCAGCGGATGACGTATCGCCTCGCGCTTTGCAAACAGCTGTCGTCACGACCGGCAACGGCACAACGGCGTTCGAATTTCACGCCGTGTTTCCTGGGCGGTACGTGCTGCGAAGCGACTCAGAGGAGTCGAAGTATTACGTGCAGGTGCCACTCGACGTTGGCGATCAGGATATCGACGGGCTGCAGCTTCCGCTCCAGCCGTTCATCAAGATGGCGGGACGCATTCGCTGGGATGGCGAGAAGCGGACTGAAGGCGCGGCCACACCAGTCATCCGCCTGGACCAAAGCCGCATCGGCCAATTTTCCGAAAGCGAGGGGCACAATCCTTTCGAATTCCTCGAGCTTACACCACAACAGACGAGGATCCGGATCGAGGGCGCGTCGCCGCAGGATTATGTCAAATCGATGGTCTACGGCAACGAACCCGTCGTCAACGAATTGATCAACGTGATCGAAGGCCCGGAGCTCGAAATCGTGATGCGGCGCGGTGCGGCGTCGGTCGAAGGGACCGTTGACGCTGGTGACGATGGCCCGGGAGCGAATGCGACGGTCGTGCTCGTGCCGGCCGACGAGGCGAAGCGGGAATCACTGTCGATGCATCATCAGACTGCGAGCGATCAGAACGGCCATTTCGAGATCCGCGGGATAGCGCCGGGTGAGTACGTCCTGTTCGCGTTTGATTCGATCGAGACAGGGTCGTGGTTCGATCCCGAATTTCTGACGCAATACGAGAAACGCGGTGAGCGGTTCAAGCTCGAAGAGAAAGACCATGAGTCGAAGAAACTGACGCTGATCAGAATGGCGAATCGCTAGCTTGCGGCACGGGCTGACCTTCTTATAGACTTTCGAATACCTCTCATGGATTTAACCAAGGCTCTCGAAACTATACAACTGTACGCGACTCCGGTGGCATTCCGGCTTGTTGGGGCGATCGTTATATGGATCATCGGACGGTGGGTGATCAAGTTCATCGTCGGCCTGATGTCACGGGCGTTCACACTCAATAAATTCGACGCCACGCTGATCCGGTATATGGCGTCGATCCTGCAGGGCGCGTTGACTGTGTTCCTCGCGCTGGCAGTCATTGACTACCTGGGGATTCCGACGACCAGCTTTGCAGCGCTCGCGGCTGGTGTCGGACTCGCGATCGGCGCGGCGTGGTCGGGGATCCTGGGCAACTTCGCAGCGGGGGTTTTCATGATCCTGATGCGGCCGTTTAAAGTCGGCGATTCTGTTTCGGGAGGCGGAACCGAAGGACGCATCAAGGAAATCGGGCTGTTCATTACGAAATTCGAAAATCCAGAGGGAGAAGAGACGCTCGTTCCGAACGGAAAATTGTTCGGCGGCAATATCACGAACCATTCGACGCGCACGAAGGCGATCGACGGAAGCGAGGAGTTGGAAGTCGAGTTCCAGGTGGCGTTCGGATTTCCGCATCGCAAGCGCGGCGATAAACTGAAGGCGGCGCTCGCAACGATCGATGGCGTGGATGCTGATTCCGTCGAACTGGTGATCGCGCGGTTTACGGTTTGGGGTCCGGTGCTGGTGGCAAAATTGCGCTGCCCCATGGCGAAGGCACTCGGGATCCATGAGGAGATCACCGAGGCGATCGACGAAGCATTCGGCGATATGGGCTTCGGAGAATATCCGGCTCCGCGCATGATGTATAAGGATTCGAAGGGCAAGAAGGAAAAAGAAGAGGAAGGCGCCGAGAAAGAGGAAGGGGAAAAGGGCGAAGAGGAGGAAGGTGAGGAAGAAGAAGGCAAAGAAGCCGAGGGCGGAGGAGAGAAAGAAGAGTAGTCTTCTTCCCGCGTCATGATTGTCGACTTAGCCCGATTCGTTGAGACCGAACGGCCGCACTGGACGGCGCTCGAGCAGTTCCTGAAGCGGCTCGACGATAATCCCGGCGCGGAGATGCCGATGGGCGAGGCGCAGCGGCTGCATTATTTGTATCAACGGACTTCGTCCGCGCTGGGGCGCGTGGGAGCGATGGCGTCGGAGCCGGAGCTGCGCGGATACCTCGAATGGCTCGTGAGCCGCGCGTATGCGGAGATCCACGAGTCGCGGGGACGGCGAAGATTTCATGCATGGGAGTGGGTGTCGGCGACGCTGCCGCACGCGTTCCGGCGAAGGATCCAAGCGTTTGCGATGTCGACGCTGTTGACGATCGGGGGCGTGGCGTTTGGCGCGGGGGCATTGGCAATCGATCCGGATGCGAAATCGGTCCTGATGCCGTTCGAGCATTTGCAGATGACTCCGCATGAACGGGTCGCGCTCGAGCGAGAGGACAAAGGCAAGCGGCTCGAAGGACGCAAAGCGACGTTTTCGGCTCAGTTGATGCAGAACAACACGCGCGTCTCGATTCTGGCAATGGGGCTCGGGATGACGTTCGGCGTGGGCACGGTGGTGCTGCTGTTTTATAACGGCGTGATCCTCGGGGCGGTGGCGTACGACTACGTCACGGGCGGCGAGACGATCTTTCTGCTGGGCTGGCTGCTGCCGCATGGTGTGATCGAAATTCCTGCGATTTTGTTAGCCGGGCAAGCGGGATTGCTGATTGCGCACGCGCTGATCGGATGGGGCAGCCGGCAGACGCGGAGGCAGAGGCTCCGCGAGATTTCACACGACGTGGTGACGCTCATTTGCGGAGCGGCGTTGTTCCTCGTGTGGGCGGGCATCATCGAGGCGTTCTTCTCGCAGTACCATGAGCCGGTCGTTCCTTATGGAGTGAAAATCTCATTCGGATTGGTGGAGCTGACGGCGCTGATCTTTTATTTGAGCCAATCGGGACGGAAGAAATTAGCATGACCGCATCGGCGGCGCCCGCTCTCGACATACGGACTCCGGAGGGGATCTCTTTCTCGTTGCCGCTCGCCGGGCCGGTGGCGCGATTGTTGGCGTTGACGCTCGATTTCCTCATCATTCTG